>JANMAO010000128.1:0-3780 GCA_031359875.1 Lysobacter sp. | reverse complement strand
GGCATGGTGTTCTCGCTGATCCTGCTGGCGCCGAGCTGGGGCGGTGCGCTCAACGGCATCCTCACGTTGTCGGGCGTGTGGCACAAACTGCGCACCGATCCGATCCTCAAGTTCCTGGTCGTGGCGATCAGCTTCTACATGATCGCTACGTTCGAGGGACCGATGATGTCGATCAAGACGGTCAACTCGCTGAGCCACTACACCGACTGGACGATCGGCCACGTGCATGCCGGCGCATTGGGCTGGGTGGCGATGATCACGATCGGCTCGATCTACTCGATGCTGCCGCGCCTGCTCGGCCTGCGGTCGATGTATTCGAGCAAGTGGATCGACACCCATTTCTGGCTGCACACGTTCGGCCTGGTGCTGTACATCGCCTCGATGTGGATCGCCGGCGTCATGCAGGGCCTGATGTGGCGCGCGACCAATGCCGACGGCACGCTGACCTACAGCTTCGTGGAAGCGCTCAACGCGACCTATCCCTACTACCTGGTGCGCCTGGGCGGCGGCCTGGTGGTGCTGTCGGGCATGGTCCTGATGGCGTTCAACACCTGGAAGACCTTCCAGCTGGCGAAGGCGTATCCGCCGCAGTCGATCCTGGCTCCCGATATCTCCGAGGCACTGCCCTCGCCCACGGGCGCCTGAGGACAAAACGCGATGAGCGACAAGAAAGCCAACTCCAACGCGCACGAGAAAATCGAAAAGAACATCGGCCTGATGGCGGTGCTTATCGCGGTGGCGGTGTCCTTCGGCGGCCTGGCCGAGATCGTGCCGATGATGTACCAGGCCGAAGCAATCAAGCCGCTGCCGGGCGTGAAGCCCTATCCCGCGCTGCAGCTGGCCGGCCGCGACATCTACATCCGCGAGGGTTGCTACAACTGCCACTCGCAGATGATTCGCACGCTGCGTTTCGAGACCGAACGCTACGGGCATTACTCGCTGGCCGGCGAGTCGGTGTACGACCGTCCGTTCCAGTGGGGCTCCAAGCGCACCGGGCCGGACCTGGCGCGCGTGGGCGGACGTTATTCCGACGACTGGCATCGCGTGCACATGCACAACCCGCGCGACGTGGTGCCCGAATCGAACATGCCGTCGTTCCCATGGCTGTCGGACAACCTCGTCGATGGCGAGCGGATCACCGACCACATGCGCGCGCTCAAGCGGCTCGGCGATCCGTACAGCGATGCCGAACTGGCCGCGGCAGCGGGTGATGTCAGCGGCAAGACCGAACTCGACGCCGTCGTCGCCTATCTTCAGGCGCTCGGCACGCACGCACCGAAGGGAGGCTGAGATGCTGTCCGGAATCGTGACATCGGTGCTGCTGGTGTTGTTCTTGGTCGGTTGGGCATGGGCCTGGCGCCCCGCGCGCAAGCGCGATTTCGACGCGGCCGCGCAACTGCCGCTGGAAGACGATGAGCATTTCGAAAACGGGGGCCGCGCGTGATGAGCACCGGCTGGTCGTGGTACGTGATCGCGCTTGTGGCGTTCAACATCGCCGGCTGCTGCTGGCTGCTGTGGTGGACAGCGCGCCGTCGCCCCGGCGATCCCAAGGCCGAAGACACCAGCCACATCTGGGACGGCGACGTCACCGAATACAACAAGCCGCTGCCGCGCTGGTGGATCAACCTGTTCTACGCGACCATCGTATTCGGCGTCGGCTACATATTCTGGTTCGGTGGCCTCGGTCGCTACGAGGGCTACGGCAAGTGGTCGTCGCAACGCGAGTACGCACGCGACAAGGCGACCGCGGATGCCACGCTCAACGCGACCTTCGCGCGTTACAACAACCAGCCGATCCCCGTATTGGCGCGTAATCCGCAAGCGCTGGCGCTGGGCCGCTCGATCTTCAGCAACACGTGCGCGAACTGCCACGGTTCGTCGGCGCAGGGGGCGGTCGGCTATCCCAACCTCAGCGATGACATCTGGCATTGGGGCGGTTCGCCCGAGCGCGTGCTGCAGACGGTGGCCGATGGCCGCGAAGGCGTCATGCCCGCGTGGGGCAAGGTGCTCGAAGGCATGGGCGGACCGAATGCGATGGACTACGTGATCGCTTATGTGCGCACGCTGTCCGCACCGGATGCGAGCAGCAAGGACTACCTAGCCTTGCAGGGCCGCCCGCTCTACGAAGGCCTGTGCGTCGCCTGCCATGGCCCGCAGGGCAAGGGCAACCCGGAGCTGGGCGCGCCCGACCTTGCCGACAACTACTGGCTGTACGGCAGCAGCGACGAAGCCCTGCGCGAGACCATCGGCAACGGTCGCCACGGCACGATGCCGGCGCACCGCGCGATGCTAGGCGACACCCGCACGCGCCTGGTGACGGCGTATGTGTGGTCGTTGTCGAACCCACCGGGCAAGGCAGCCGTCGCCGCTACCGCTGCCGCAGCGCCATGACGGGTCTCGTCGACGGCCTCGCCGGCACGTTGCCGGCCGATCCCCCGCCGATGCCGCTTGCACAGCAGCTCGGTGCAGTGTTGTGGCCGAGCTTCTTCGCCGCCGGTGTGGCGACGATGGTGTTCTTCGCCTTCGTCGATCCGCTCGCGTTGCGCGACATGACCTTCCCCGCCGTGCCGATCACGCGCGGCCTGGGTTACTCGATCGGCTTCTTCATGTTCTGGATTGCAACTGCCGCGTCGAGCCTGTTCACCTGGATCCTGTTGCGACCGGCTGCGCGCTTCAACCGCGCACTGCCGCCGGAACGCTAGCCACGCAATGAATCGCCCGATACCGCTGCAGGTACTCGACGAGCCAACCGGCTCGCTGTACGCAAGCGAGCGCAAGGTCTATCCACGCGATGTCTCCGGTCGCCTGCAGACCCTGCGCATCGCCGCGGTCGCGTGGCTGCTGGGTATGTACTACATCTTCCCGTGGCTGCGCTGGGATGGCCGCCAGGCGGTGCTGTTCGACCTGCCGGCGCGCAAGTTCCACGTGTTCGCCCTGACCTTCTGGCCGCAGGATTTCCCGCTGCTGGCGCTGCTGCTGATCATCGCCGCGCTGGCGCTGTTCTTCTTCACCGCACTGGCCGGCCGGCTGTGGTGCGGCTACGCCTGTCCGCAGACGGTGTGGACCGAAGTCTTCCTGTGGATGGAGCGTTGGACCGAAGGCGACCGCGGCAAACGCATCAAGCTGGATGCGGCGCCGTGGAGTGGCGAAAAGCTTGCGCGCAAAAGTGCCAAGCACGCTTTGTGGTTGGTGTTCGCGCTGTGGACCGGTTTCACCTTCGTCGGTTTCTTCACTCCGGTCACTCAGCTCGGCGCGCGCCTGGTCACGCTGCAGTGGGGCGGCTGGGAAACGTTCTGGGTACTGTTCTACGCGCTGGCGACCTGGGGCAATGCCGGTTTCCTGCGCGAACAGGTGTGCAAGTACATGTGCCCGTATGCGCGCTTCCAGAGCGCGATGTTCGACCGCAATACGCTGCTCATCGCCTACGACCCGATGCGCGGCGAACCGCGCGGCCCACGCAAGCGGGGCCTGGGCAGCGTGCTCGAGCGCGCCCGCGGCCTGCTCGACAGGATCACCGCCTACGACTATGTGTTCCGCGCCGCGCACCACCCCACCGCCGCCGACAACCGGCTACAGGCGCGGGGCACGATCACCTTCGACGTTGCGGCGGTCGAAGCGATGCCGCTGCCGCATTTCGCCGGCGACGCACTGGGCGACTGCATCGACTGCACGATCTGCGTGCAGGTCTGTCCGACCGGCATCGACATCCGCAACGGCCTGCAATACGAGTGCATCGCCTGCGGCGCATGCATCGATGCCTGCGACGACGTCATGGACAAG
>JANMAO010000064.1:0-2147 GCA_031359875.1 Lysobacter sp. | reverse complement strand
TGCGCCGTCGGCATCACGATGCATACGTCCACGGCATTGAATTGATGGTCGACAAACGCGCCTTCGCCGACATGGGCGCCCAGGCGCAGGTAACCCTTGATGAGGGGTTCGAGCATCATCCTGGCGCGCATGGGGTCGATCGACGCCTTGTCCATGACGTCCATGTCGATCCGCGTCGGACCCAGCGCGTGCGGTCGCATCGGCAACGGCGCCCGGTGGTAGTGGTGCAGGTACGCCAGCTGTTCGCGCAGGTTGTGCGGATCGGTCCCACGCATGCTTGCGCAGCCGAACATGACCTCGATGCCGTGATCGGCGACATAGTCGGCGATCGCGCGCCAGAGCAACTGGAGGATTTGCAGGCTGCGGTACTCGCGCAGGACGCAGGATCGCCCCAGCTCCAGCAACGTCTGTCCCGAGTCGAGCAGCATCCCGATCTCGAACTCCGAGCTGCTGTAGAAACGCCCGCCGATGCCGAGTCGATCGCGGCGCAACAGCCGGTAGTTGCCGACGACCTGCCCTTGGGCCGCGGACCGGTTGTGATCGATCACGATCAGGTGATCGACCAACGCATCGTAGCTATCGATATCCCGCTGGTGCTGGCGCATGCGCAAGTCGGCCCGTGCGCCCCATTCCTCGTAGAACACGCGATAGCGCAGCCGCTGCGCCGCATCTATCTCCGCGGCGGTCCGGGCCAGGCGGACCTCGATCTGGCCTGCGGACATCTATTGCGCGCCCGAGACGAACGCGCAGGCGCGGTGCGATGGGGAAAATACGGGGGTCAGGATCATCGGCCAGACAATGTCCGAAAGGGCGTAAAGGCTAAATGATGCTGGCGATACGTTACCTTTTTAACCTGTGAACCAGTCAGGTACGCGGCAGGGTGACGCCCGTCTGACCCTGGTACTTGCCGCCGCGATCCTTGTACGAGGTTTCGCAGACTTCATCGGATTGAAAGAACAGCATCTGCGCCACGCCTTCGTTGGCATAGATACGCGCGGGCAGCGGCGTGGTGTTGCTGAATTCCAGGGTGACGTGGCCTTCCCATTCCGGCTCAAGCGGGGTCACGTTGACGATGATCCCGCAGCGCGCGTAAGTGCTCTTGCCCAGGCAGATGACCAGCGTGTCGCGCGGAATGCGGAAGAATTCAATGGTGCGCGCCAGCGCGAAGGAATTCGGCGGGATGATGCAGACGTCGGCATTGATGTCGACGAAGCTGCCCGGATCGAACGCCTTCGGGTCGACGATCGTCGAATTGATGTTGGTGAACACCTTGAACTCGCGCGAGCAGCGCACATCGTAGCCGTAACTGGAGGTGCCGTAGCTGACGATGCGATGGCCGTCGGCCGCGTGCTTGACCTGGCCGGGCTCGAACGGCTCGATCATTGCCTGCGATTGCGCCATTTGGCGGATCCAGCGGTCGCTTTTGATGCTCATGCGGTGATTCCCGGGGCCGTGGCGGCCGAAGCCGCGCATTGTAGGGGCGCCGAGCATAAACCCGCTTGCGGCTTGGTCGATCGCGCCGCCGCGCGCCTTGAAAACCCGTTTGCATCCGCATGAAACACGATTCAATGCCCCTACAACAGCGAGGCCGCGATCGGCATCGCCGCCCGTGGCCGCGCGGCCAGCACCGCCACCATCCGTCGCGCCGTCTGTCGGTAAGCCTGTGCCGCCGCGGAATCAGGCGCAGCGGACACGATCGGGATGCCCGCATCGCCCTGCTCGCGGATCCCGATCTCCAGCGGCAGGCTCCCGAGCAACGGCACGCCGTACTGCGCCGCCATGCGCTCGCCACCGCCGTGGCCAAACAGGTGCTCGACCTGGCCACAGTTGGTGCAGACATGCACCGCCATGTTCTCGACCAGGCCCAGCACCGGTACGTGCACCTTCTCGAACATCTTCAGCGCCTTGCGCGCGTCCAGCGTGGCGACGTCCTGGGGCGTGGTCACGATCACCGCGCCGGCGACCGGGATCTTCTGCGCCAAGGTCAGCTGGATGTCGCCAGTGCCGGGCGGCAGGTCGATGATCAGGTAATCGAGCCCTTGCGAAGCCTCGCCGCCCCATAGGGTTTCGGTCAGCAACTGGGTCAGCGCGGACGTCGCCATCGGCCCGCGCCAGATCATTGGCGTCTCCTGTTCGACCAGCAGCCC
>JANMAO010000002.1:0-34578 GCA_031359875.1 Lysobacter sp. | reverse complement strand
CAGCGAAGTCTGCGCCGAATGTGGCATTGCGTCGGCGCCCGGTGTCACGCGCACGTATTGACCATCGGCTTGCAACTCCCACGCGCTGACGTTGTCGGCCAGGTAATTGTCGAGCGCCTCATGCTTGACCCGCGCGGCAAGCTCGGGATCGACGACCGGAAAACAGGTCTCGACCCGGCGCAATAGATTGCGCTCCAGCCAGTCGGCGCTGGCGCAGTACAACTCCGGATCGCCGGCGTTGGCGAACCAGTACACGCGACTGTGTTCGAGGAAGCGACCGACGATCGAACGTACGCGGATGTTGTCCGACACGCCGGGGACGCCGGGCCGCAGCGTGCAGGCGCCGCGCACGATCAGGTCGATCTGCACGCCCGCCTGCGAGGCGGTGTACAGCGCGCGTACTACCCGCGGTTCATTGAGGGCATTCATCTTGGCGATTATTCGGGCGGGTTTGCCCGCACGCGCATGCAACGCTTCGCGCTCGATTTTTGCCAGCACGCCGGCGTGCAGGGTAAATGGCGATTGCAGCAGTCGCCGCAGCTTGACGACTGGTGCCATGCCGGAAAGCTGCTGGAAGATCTGGTGGACGTCGCTGCCGATATCGGGGTCGGCCGTGATCAGGCCGACATCGGTGTAGGTACGCGCCGTGCCTGCATGGTAGTTGCCGGTGCCCAGGTGCACGTAACGCCGCAACTTGCGTCCCTCGCGGCGCACGATCAGCAGCATCTTGGCGTGGGTCTTGTAGCCGACCACGCCGTACACCACCTGCACGCCGGCCTGTTGCAGCCGATCGGCGAAGCCGAGATTCGCTTCCTCGTCGAAGCGCGCGCGCAGCTCGACCACGACGGTGACGTCCTTGCCGTTGCGCGCTGCCTGCACGAGATGCTCGACGATTTGTGATTGCGACCCCGTGCGATACAGCGTCTGCTTGATCGCGAGCACGTTCGGGTCTTCGGCGGCTTGCCGGATCAGCTCCAGCACCGGCGTGAATGCGTCGAAGGGGTGGTGCAACAGCACGTCGCCATCGTCGACGCGCTCGAAAATCGCGTCGGTATCGCGCAGGCTGCGGGGCGGGAACGGCGCGTATTTCAGCTCCGGGCGCTGCACCAGGTCGTACACCTGGATCACGCGATTGAGGTTGACCGGGCCGTCGATGCGGTAGACGGCGTTCTCGGGCAGCTCGAAGTTTTCCAGCAGCGTGCGCACGATGGGCTTGGGACAGTTGCCGGCGATTTCCAGCCGCATTGCGCGCAGGTAGCCGCGGCCGATCAGCTCGTCGCGCAGGGCCAGCGCGAGGTTCTCGACTTCCTCCTCGTCGACGATCAGCTCGGAGTTGCGGGTGACGCGGAACTGATAGGCGCCCTTGACCTCCATGCCGGGGAACAATTCGTCGACAAATGCCGACAGCACCGCCGACAGGAACACGAAGTCATGTTCGCCGCCGGACGCTTTCTGCGGCAGCTGGATGATCCGCGGCAATGAGCGCGGCGCGCGCACAATCGCCAGGTGGCCGGCGCGGCCGAATGCATCCTTGCCCTTCAGCACGACGACGATATTGAGCGACTTGTTGAGGATCTTCGGGAATGGATGCGCGGGATCGAGCCCGAGCGGCGACAGGACCGGCATGATCTCGTCGCGGAAATAGGCGCGCAGCCAGCGGGTCTGCTTCGCATTCCAGTGATCGCGCGACAGCACGCGCACGCCTGCGACATTCAAGGCCGGGCGCAGCACCTCGTTCCAGCAACGGTACTGGGCGTCAACCAGGTCCGCAGCACGATCGTGGATGCGCTTGAGCACGGTGACCGGCGACAGCCCATCGGCCGCGACCGGCATGTCGAAATCCTGGGCATGGCGCACGGTGGCGGCGCGGATCTCGAAGAACTCGTCGAGGTTGGTGCAGGAGATGCAGAGGTAACGCAGCCGTTCCAGCAGCGGGATGCTGGGATCCTGGGCCTGTGCCAGCACCCGGAAATTGAAATCAAGCTGCGACAGTTCGCGGTTGAAATACAGCGACGGATCACGCAGCGGATCACCGTCCGTGCCGCTGCCGCTGCTGTCGGGAGAGATGGGCGCGGCGCGCCGTTTACCTTCGGAAGACCGTTTCATGCGCTGCATTGTAGGAGTGCGCGACCGATCGATGCCACGAAGAGGGATTCTGCCCCCACGTCGCGACAGGAATCGGCGCTCGGGTTGCGAATCATTGCAGCATCGACTCCACCTGCTCGCGCGCATGCACGCGCTCGGGGCCGAAATGACAGGCGAACTGGCTGCCGCGGCCGACTTCGCTTTCGATCTCCAGCCGCGCCTGGTGCAGGTTCAGCACGTGCTTGACGATCGACAGGCCCAGGCCGGTGCCGCCGCTCTCGCGCGAGCGACTGGTGGAGACGCGGTAGAAACGTTCGGTGATGCGCGGCAGGTGCGCGGCCGGGATCCCGTAGCCGCTGTCGCGGACGGACAGCACCGCACCACCATCGGCATCGCGCTCGAAGCGGATGTGGATGCTGCCCCCCGCCGGCGTGTAGCGCACGGCGTTGCTGACGAGGTTGGAAAATGCGCTGTGCAATTCCTTTTGCGAGCCCGACAGGTCCACTAGCGCGGTGTCTTCGACCATGATCGTATGTCGCCGTTGGCTCAGCGCCTCGGCTTCGCGCCGGAGCGTGGCCAGTACGCCGGCCATCGACACGCTCTCGTCGGCGAGCGCGTCCTGTGCTTCCAGCCGCGACAGCATCAACAAGTCTTCGACCAGTTGCGTCATCCGCTGCGACTGGCGTTGCATCTCCTCCAGCATCGGCGCCCATTCCGGGTGCTCGGCGGGATCGAGCATGTCCAGGTAACCGTGCACCACCGTCAGCGGCGTGCGCAGTTCGTGCGAGACGTTGGCGACGAAATCGCGGCGCATCTGTTCCAGCCGCATCAGCTTGCTGACGTCGCGCGCGACCAGCAACCAGAGTTCGTCCGAGTACGGGATCAGGCGCAGGTGGAGGCGGATGTCGGCAGCGACCGGCGAGGGCACGTCCGACATCGGCTCGGCGTTGCGGCCGGAAGCAAGCCAGTGTGCAATTGGCAACGGCTGCAGGCGATCGCCCAGCGGGGCATCGATATCGCGCGGATAGCGCAGGCCGAGCAACCGGGTCGCCGCCTCGTTGAACCACAGGATGCGCTGGCTGTTGCGGTCGACAACGACCACGGCATCGGGCAGCGCCGCAGCGGCCCCGCGGTAGGCGCGCAACATGTCCAGCAGGCGCCGCTTGCGCGCACGCATTTCGGTCTGGGTGCGATACAGCAGAACGTCGAGCTCATGCCAGACACCATTACCCTGCGGCGCTTGCAGCCGCTGGCGCGCCGTCAGTTGCAGCAGCACCCCGCGCAGTTGCCAGTACTGCCAGGCGATCACGCCGAGTGCGGTGAGGGTCAGTGCTTGCCAGGGATATCCTGCCAATACCCCGCCCACGGCCGCGGCCGCCAGTACCAGCGTGAGCAGGCCGAGCGTCTTCAACCAGGCCTGGCGGGCGCGGGGAGGCATGCCCCTCAGTCTAGACGGCGGCGGAAAAACGATAGCCCGCGCCGCGCACCGTCTGCACCATGTTGTCCAGGCGGCTGGGTTCCAGCGTCTTGCGCAGGCGGCGGATGTGCACGTCGACGGTGCGCTCCTCGACGTAGACGCTGCCGCCCCAGACATGGTCGAGCAACTGCGAGCGGCTGTAGACCCGCTCGGCGTGGGTCATGAAGAAGTGCAGCAGGCGGTATTCGGTCGGGCCGATCGGGACCGGGTCGTTGGCGCCGTCGACCTGGGCGAACACGCGGTGGGCGGCACCGTCAATCCGCAAGGGGCCGACGCTGACGCTGCCGTCCTCGTCATCCTCGCGTGAGCGGCGCATCACAGCGCGGATGCGGGCCAGCAATTCGCGCGCGGAAAAGGGTTTCACGACGTAGTCGTCGACCCCGGCTTCGAGCCCGCCGACGCGATCGTTTTCCTCGCCGCGCGCGGTCAGCATGATGATGGGCACCTCGCGCGTCAGTTCGTCGCGGCGCCAGCGCCGGGCCAGCTCCAGGCCGCTGGTGCCGGGCAGCATCCAGTCGAGCAGGATCAGGTCGGGGACGCGATCGGCGATGGCCGCCTGCGCCTCGCGCGCGTCCCCGGCGTGCGCGGGCTCGTAGTCGCCCTTGCGCAGCGCGAACGCGACCATCTCGCGGATCGCGGGTTCGTCGTCGACGATCAGGATGCGCTTTTGCACGCGGTTACCGTGTCATTGCAAGGGGTTGAACGCAAGTAGACGACGATTTTGTGACGTCCGGATGACACCGTCACACACCGACCGGGCGATGGGTCTTGTAGAGCGGAGCTCTGCTCCGCTGCGCGGATCTGCCGGTTCGGTGAGCAGCCGAGCAGAGCTCGGCTCTACGAGGGCGGGGCGGATCGGCCGGTTCCGTGAGCGCAGCCGAGCAGAGCTCGGCTCTACAGGTCTACGGCGCCCCGCAGGTCAACGTCGATGCAAGTCCTCGTCACGCACGCCTTGGCGGCGCAGCTCCAGCACCGTGGGCGTGATCGCGGCGATTCGCGCGTCGATACGGGAGCGGGCGTAGTAATCCATGTCGCTACGCTTCTTCAGCGTGTTGAGCTGGACCAGGGCCTGCTCCGGGCGGCCGTTCAGGTATGCGGCTTCGGCATAGGCCTCGCCGGCACGCACCGGGTCGCCGGCAATCTCGCTGCTGCGGGCAAAGGTCCGCTGGAACACCGGGTCGTCGGCAGCGCTGGGCAGCAGCGGACGCAGCACCGCTTGCGCGCGCTTGCCGGAGGCGATGGTGTTGCGTTCGTCGAGCACGCCGGCATACGTCAGCGCGATGGCGCGATTCGCCGGCATGCGCTCGAGCAATGCCGCGAAGCGGGCGTCGGCGGCGCCCGGCTTGCCGGTGCGCTCCTCAGCCTGGGCCAGCGCCAGGGTGATCCAGATGTCATCAGGATGGGCCTGCCGCAGCAGCTCCAGCTCGTTGAGGGCGCTTGCCGCTTGGTTGTCGAGCAGCCTCGCCAGGGCCAGTCCATAGCGCTGCGCATCGTTCAGTTTGCTGTTGCGGCGCATGCGCTCGTACTCGCGGATCGCGGCGTCGGGCGTGTCGGCGCTGAGCACGCGCAGGCGTTCTCGCGCCCAGGCAAACTGGCCGCTGTCGCCGTGCGCCAAGGCCCCGTTGATCCGCAACGAGGTTGGCAGCAACGGGTTGTCGCTGGCGGTTGCGGGGGGGGCGAACGGTTTATCCGACTTTGCCAGTTGCTCCGCACGCTGCCGCGCTTCGCTGATGCGGGTGGTTGTCACCGGGTGGGTCTGCAGGTAATCGGGCGTGCGCTCGCGCTCGCCGCCTTGGTTGCTGCGGATCACGGTCTGCAATTTCTCGAAGAAATCCGCCATCGCCTTGGG
Organism: Lysobacter sp.; assembly: GCA_031359875.1. Lineage (GTDB taxonomy): Bacteria > Pseudomonadota > Gammaproteobacteria > Xanthomonadales > Xanthomonadaceae > Cognatiluteimonas. The sequence continues at coordinate 29,167 of JANMAO010000002.1, read as the reverse complement.
ATCGTAGCCACTGCGGGCGAGCGTGCGGATGCCGATGCGGTCCGCCTCGGTCTCATTGGAGCGCGTGTAGTCGATCTGCCGCTGGGCCATCAGGCCCTGCGCCGATACCATTGCCGCCATCGCGGCGTTGTCGCCGGAACTGCTATGCGACGTCTGCGCGATCGCGATCGCGCCGAGCATCGCCAGCAGGATCGGCACGCTGTCGCGTTGCGCGCGCTCCACAGCACGCAACACATGCGATTGGGTGACGTGGGCGATCTCGTGCGACAGCACCGCCGCGACTTCGTCTTCGCGATCGGCGGCGAGGACGAGGCCGGCGTTGACCGCGACATAGCCGCCCAGGGTGGCGAAGGCGTTGATCTGGCGTTCCCTGAGCAGGAACAAGGTGAACTGCTGCTTTGGCTGGTCGCTGGCCGCGCCAAGACGCTCACCGAGCGACTGCAACCAGCCGCCCAGCAGCGGATCGTCCAGCGTATAGCCAAGATTGCGCAGCTGGCTGAGCGTCATCTCGCCGTACTGCTTCTGCTGCGCCGGTCCCAGCACTTCGCCGGCCGAGGAGCCGATGTCGGGCAATTTGGTGTCCTGCGCCGAGCCGACGCCGGGGAGCAGCACGCTGGCGACGATGGCGCTCAGGACGGAGGCAATCAGGGCAGGGCGCATGCGGCGTGTCGACTCACGGCTGGAGGAAGGCTGGTCCGCAGGATGACGGGCGCGGCCGGGATGCGTGTGAACCGGCGGTTAACCCGGCGGCGGTATGCGCCTGGTGCCAGCTCGGCAAACGCGACATCGCGCATGTCGGACTGGAAAACCCGGGCGGCGGGCCGCATATTCGACCGCCTTCATCCCCTCAAGTTTCCGGAGATCGTTTTGAGCCAGCCGCCCAGCGTGCCGTCGCCCCCGGCAATTACTTTGTACACGTCGGCAACCTGCGGTTATTGCATGGCCGCCAAGAACTTTCTCAAGAGCAAGGGCCTGGCCTGGCGCGAAGTGCGCATCGACCTCGACCCGGCCGAGCGCGAACGGATGATGACGCGGGCGCGTCGCACCTCGGTACCGCAGATTTTCGTCGGCGACACCCATGTCGGTGGCTACGACGACATGATTGCGTTGCATCGCGCCGGCAAGTTCGAAGCGTTGCTGGTGGGAGACGTGGCATGAGCGCAGGCGAGGATTCCGGCGATCGCATCCAGCAGTTCACCGCGTTCCGCCAGCGCATGAACGAACGCATCCTGGCCGAGCCCAACCAGGTGGTGCGGCGGTTCTTCGCACTCGATACCCAGACCTATCAGGCCGGCGCGCTCGACGTGAAGACCAAGGAGCTGCTCGGCCTGGTCGCCTCGCTGGTGCTGCGCTGTGACGACTGCATCAGCTACCACGTCGCGCAATGCAAGGAGGCCGGCGTGAGCCGCGACGAGATGTTCGAGACGTTCTCGGTCGGGCTGGTGGTGGGCGGCAGCATCGTGATCCCGCATCTGCGGCGCGCGGTTGATTTTCTGGACCAGCTCGAAGGCGATGTCGCCGTCGCGCCGCCTGCGCATGATCACGGCTGACGCGACGACAAGGGACGGCGCCACGCCGCATCTGTCATAATTTGCGCCCGTATTGAGCCCTGCGCCGCGCTTTTGCGCGGCGTGCGGCTGCCCCGAAGAGCAGAGAGAAATGACGCAGACGATCACTGTCATCCGGGGCGATGGCATCGGCCCGGAAATCATGGACGCGACCTTGCACGTGCTCGATGTGCTGGACGTCGGCCTGCACTACGAATTCGCCGACGCCGGCCTGGTTGCGCTGGAAAAACAAGGCGAGCTGTTGCCGGCGACGACCATGGACTCCATCCGCAAGAACCGCATCGCGCTGAAAAGCCCGCTGACGACGCCGGTCGGCGAAGGCTTTTCCTCGATCAACGTGGAGCTGCGCAAGCGTTTCGACCTGTACGCCAACGTGCGTCCGGCGAAGTCGTTCCCGAACACCAAGGCGCGCTTTCCCGCGGACGTGGACCTGGTCACGGTCCGCGAAAACACCGAAGGTGCCTACATCGGTGAAGGCCAGAGCCTGTCCGAGGATGGCGAGACTGCATTGCTCACGCAGAAGGTCACGCGTCGCGGATCCGAACGGATCGTCCGTTACGCATTCGAGCTCGCGCGCAGGACCGGACGCAGGAAAGTCACGGTGGTGCACAAGGCCAACATCCTGAAATCGACTTCGGGGTTGTTTCTCAGGACCGCGCGGATGGTCGCTTCGGAGTATCCCGATATCACGTGCGACGAACTGATCGTCGACAACTGCTGCATGCAGCTGGTGATGCGCCCGGAACAGTTCGACATCATCGTCACCACCAATTTGTTCGGCGACATCATCTCGGACCTGTGCGCAGGCCTGGTAGGCGGCCTCGGCCTTGCCCCCGGCGCGAACATCGGCACCGATGCGGCGATCTTCGAGGCCGTTCATGGCACCGCGCCGGACATCGCCGGGCAGGGCAAGGCCAATCCGTGCGCGCTGTTGCTGGGAGCGGCGCAGATGCTCGACCACATCGGTCAACCGGAGAAGGCGACGAAGCTGCGGGCGGCGATCGTCGCCACGCTCGAGGCGAAGGATTCGCTGACGCCGGATCTGGGCGGCGACGGCAACACGATGTCTTTTGCCAAGGCGATCGCAAGCCGCCTGTGAACCGCGCCGCGAGTAGATTGGGCAACGGCAGTCTCCAACGCGCCGCTGCGCGCCGGGATGACCGGGAGCGGGAGGATTTTCGTTCCTGGCCTCGAAAGCGCCTGCATGTATCGCGTTGACAGCACACATGGCGCTCCCGACAATAGCCGGCCTTTCGTGGCGTTGGCGCGTCGAGAAAGAGCGTCTGCCGGCGGTTTTTCACGGGGGGTATAGCGCAGTCTGGTAGCGCGCCGCGCCGCGACGGAATTCGCTGGCCGGAAAGCTTCAACGCGCCGCCGCGCGCCTTGACAATCGTGACTGGCTTTTCCTGCGTTGACATGCTCCGACGCGCTCTGGACAATGGCCGGCCTTGTTTGCCGGCTTCTACACCGGGGTATAGCGCAGTCTGGTAGCGCGCCTGCTTTGGGAGCAGGATGTCGGGGGTTCGAATCCCTCTACCCCGACCATCCGGCCCGATCGCGGCGTGAAGCGGCAACCGATGCGACAATCCGGCCGGGCGCCCGTAGCTCAACCGGATAGAGCACCGGCCTTCTAAGCCGGTGGTTGTGGGTTCGACTCCCGCCGGGCGCGCCACGCGTGTGGTTCGAAAAGTGTTCAGTGGTGGATGTAGCTCAGTTGGTTAGAGCACCGGATTGTGATTCCGGGGGTCGCGGGTTCAAATCCCGTCTTCCACCCCAAATTTGTTATTATTTTCCTTCGGGCTGTTAGCTCAGTTGGTAGAGCAGTTGACTCTTAATCAATAGGTCGAAGGTTCGAATCCTTCACAGCCCACCACACTTGAAAGGCCCGGTTCGCGCCGGGTTTTTTATTGGTTGCCTCGCCGCGACCAGCTCCGTCGCCTTCTGCATCCCGGCGCGCAGCTGCACGCCAACGACACTAGGTATGCGGGCTGTTTTTTCTTGATGGCACAATGGTTTCGATTGCGAAAGTGGCGGAATTGGTAGACGCCCTGGCTTTAGGTGCCAGTGCCGCAAGGCGTGGGGGTTCGAGTCCCCCCTTTCGCACACAAAAAAGCCCGTGTCCGGGTTTTCTGGGCGCGCGGCGGCGCGTCCGGCAGCCAAGTTGTCGCCATTTCTCGCGGCGCAGTCCCCCTTTTCGCACCACGCGGACCGGAAAAACGACAAAGAAACATCCCCGCCGCGCCGTCGCGCGCTGAGGGGGTCCGGATGCGAGCGGTAACACCGGCAAGCGGCACAGCCCGGTTCCCTGCCGCGCCGTCGCGCGCTGAGGGGGTCCGGATGCGAGCGGTAACACCGGCAGGCGACACAGGCTGGATCCCACCGTGCCGTCGTGCGCCTTGACTTGACAGTAGTGGGGCGGCGCTCTGCTCGCGCATTGCCGCGGGGTGCCGCTCTTCGCAGCAAAAGCCCCGCGTTCGGGTACCTCGGCGCGCGGCGGCGCGGCCGCCAGTCTCGTCGTCACGGTTTCACGTGGCGCCCCTCAAAACTGGCTTCCGGCGCCGCGATCAGCCAAACTAACGCGTTCCGCCGACCTAATCTGACGCGCCCGCCGCGCCTGATGGGTTCGCCCGACAATTTCTTGACGAGTATCGCGGCCAAGGCCGTGCTGCAGGAGTGGGTATGCCAGCTTCAAATACCGATGTTTCGCTCGAATCCATCGGCACGCTCGAACGCCGCATGACCCTGCATCTCCCGGCGGAGCGCCTGGAGACCCAGGTCGGTGGCCGCCTGCGCGAGATCGCGCGCACGGTGCGGATCAAGGGTTTCCGCCCCGGCAAGGTGCCGGCCAAGGTGGTCGAGCAGCGTTACGGCCAGCAGGTGCGCGCCGAAATACTGGACGGGCTGCTGCGTGAGGGGTTCGACAGCGCCATCCGCGACAACGCGCTCCGTCTTGCCGGCAATCCCCGGATCCAGCCGGCCGACGCCACCGGTGGAGATGACCTGGCCTATGTCGCCACGTTTGAAGTCGTTCCGGAATTCGGCGACATCGATGTCGAGAAGCTCGAGGTCGTCCGTCACACCGCCGAGATCGCTGATAGCGACCTCGACCGCATGATCGAGAACCTGCGCCTGCAGCGCCGCAGCTGGACCGCGGTCACCCGTGCAGCGCAGGAAGGCGACGCCGTCGATGTCGAAACATGGTCGCAAACCGGCGACGAACGGCTGCCGCCAGAAGGTAGTGAAAAGGGCGTTTCGGTGATCGGTTCGGGCGCGATGCTGGGCGAGATCGAGTCGGCGCTCGTCGGCATGAAGACCGGCGAAGAAAAATCCATCGATGTGACCTTTCCGACCGAGTGGCGGGTGCCGCAACTGGCCGGCAAGTCGGTACAAGTGCACCTGAAGGCTGAGCAGGTCTCCGAACCGGTACTGCCGGACGTCGATGCCGAGTTCATTCGCAGCTTCGGCGTCAAGAGCGGGGAGATTGAGCAGTTCCGCAGTGAAATTCGCAGCAATCTCGAGCGTGAGCTGAAAGGCGCGCTGATGGGCCGCCTGCGTCGCGAAGTCGGCGAGCAGCTGATCGCTGCATACGCGCACGTGGAAATGCCGCCGCGGGTCGTGGAGAACGAAGCCCGGCAGATGGCGCAGCAGGCGTTCGAGCAGATGCGCCGGCAGGGCGCACAAGGCGACTTGCCGGCCGATGCGCATGAGCAATTCCTCGACAGCGCGCGCAAGCGCGTGCTGGTGGGCCTGCTGGTGGGCGAGATCGCGCGCCGCAACGAGCTCAAGCTGGACCCCAAGCGGGTCGACGAGACGCTGCGCCTGATCGCCTCGACCTACGAGGAGCCCAAGCAGGTCATTGACTTGTATCGCAACGATCCCCAATTGATGTCGGGACTGCAGTCGCGGGTGATGGAGGAGCAGGTGATCGACTGGATCGCCGAACGTGCCCACCACACCGAGCAGGCACTATCCTTCCAAGAGGCGATCGGCCAGCCGGCCTGACCGCCGCCAATACGAGAACGCCATGCCTCATAACGTCATGCCTCAGAACGTCATGCCCCGGAACCAAGAGATCAAAGCGCTCAACCTCGTGCCGATGGTGGTCGAGCAGACCAGCCGTGGCGAGCGCGCGTATGACATCTATTCGCGCCTGCTGAAGGAGCGCGTGATTTTCCTGGTGGGTGGTATCGACGACCATGTCGCCAACGTGATCGTGGCGCAGATGCTGTTCCTGGAGGCCGAGAATCCCGAGAAGGACATCAGCCTGTACATCAATTCGCCGGGCGGCATCGTCACCGCCGGCATGGCGGTCTACGACACCATGCAGTTCATCAAGCCCGACGTGAGCACGATCTGCGTTGGCCAGGCGGCAAGCATGGGCGCGCTGCTACTGGCGGCGGGTGCAAAGGGCAAGCGCTATGCGCTGCCCAATTCGCGGGTGATGATCCATCAGCCGCTCGGTGGCTTCTCGGGCCAGGCGACCGACATCGACATCCATGCGCGCGAGATCCTGGCGATGCGCCAGCGATTGAACGAGATTCTGTCCAAGCACACCGGTCAGGCGCTCGATACGATCGCGCGCGATACCGAGCGCGACAACTTCAAGAGTGCCGAGGCGGCGCGCGAGTACGGCCTGATCGATTCCGTGCTCGAACGGCGCCCCGAAGACTCCATCCAGGCGGCATGATTGATCAGCCAGTTCCTCGCGCGTAAGCGCTTGATTACACACGATTTCCATTCCGCATTGCGGACCCGCGAGCGATCCGGGTCCCTGTGCTATTCTCGGGCCGGGCACACGTTTATGTGGGCGGCCGCAACAGGTAACGGGGAATGACCGAAGACCGTCAAAGCCGATCCGGCGACAGCAACAAGATCCTGTATTGCTCGTTCTGCGGGAAAAGCCAGCACGAAGTCCGCAAGCTGATTGCGGGCCCGAGCGTGTTCATCTGCGATGAATGCGTCGAGCTGTGCAACGACATCATCCGCGAGGAGCTCGAGGAGAAGGCGCAGTCGGCACGCAGCCACCTGCCCAAGCCGCGCGAGATCCTCGACGTGCTCGACCAGTACGTGATCGGCCAGCAACGCGCTAAACGCACGCTCGCGGTCGCGGTATACAACCACTACAAGCGCATCGAAAGCCGGCAGAAGAACGACGAGGTCGAGCTGGCCAAGTCGAACATCCTGCTGGTCGGCCCGACCGGTTCGGGCAAGACACTGCTGGCCGAGACGCTGGCGCGGCTGCTCAACGTGCCGTTCACGATGGCCGATGCGACGACGCTGACCGAAGCCGGCTACGTCGGCGAAGACGTCGAAAACATCATCCAGAAGCTGCTGCAGAAATGCGACTACGACGTCGAGAAGGCGCAGCAGGGCATTGTCTATATCGACGAGATCGACAAGATCTCGCGCAAGAGCGAAAACCCCTCGATCACCCGCGATGTGTCCGGTGAAGGCGTGCAGCAGGCGCTACTGAAGCTGATTGAAGGCACCGTCGCCAGCGTGCCGCCGCAGGGCGGACGCAAGCATCCCCAGCAGGAATTCCTGCAGGTCGATACCCGCAATATCCTGTTCATCGTCGGCGGAGCGTTCTCCGGTCTGGACAAGATCATCCAGCAACGCAGCACCGATGCCAGCGGGATTGGTTTTGGCGCCAAGCTCAAGAGTTCCGAGCGCAAGACCGAAATCGGCAAGGTGCTTGCCGAGGTCGAGCCCGAGGATCTGATCAAGTTCGGCCTCATCCCCGAGTTCGTCGGTCGCCTGCCGGTGGTCGCAACGCTTGAGGAGCTCGACGAGGCGGCCCTGATCAAGATCCTGACCGAGCCCAAGAACGCGATCAGCAAGCAGTTCAAGAAGCTGTTCGAGATGGAAGGCGTGGAGCTGGAGTTCCGCCAGGACGCGCTGGCCGCCATCGCTCGAAAGGCGCTCAAGCGCAAGACCGGCGCGCGTGGGCTGCGCACCATAGTCGAGTCCGTCCTGCTCGACACGATGTACGAGTTGCCGTCACTGGAAAACGTCAGCAAGGTGGTCGTGGACGAGTCGGTGATCGAGCACAAGTCCGAGCCCTACCTGATCTACGAGACGCCCGTCGTGCCCAAGGTCGCAAGCGGCGAATAGGTCCGTGACCCGCCGGAACCCTGACTCAGGCGGCTGGTCCCAAGTTCGCGAAGCTGATCGCTGACGTCCTGCCGGACGCGGGTCGGCGCGCTTGTATGCTCTTCACGCAATCCCCATGTTATTGAACAGCATGTTGTTGAATAACATGTTGTTGAACGTCATCGTGTTGACTAGCCTGCAGTTGAGCTGAATAGCGTGCGCCTGACGTGCGAGCCTGGCCCCGAAGACATTGCACTCGCCCTTGACCCGTGAAGGGCTATCGTCTGTAAGGTTCAGTAGTCGGGGGCGCGAACGCCCAGCCCACCACGCAATGCGACCACAGTATCGGAGCCCCCATGACCGACCATCCTGAAGCCCTTGCCCTCCCGGTACTGCCCCTGCGTGATGTAGTGGTATTTCCGCACATGGTGATTCCACTGTTTGTCGGTCGCGACAAGTCGATTCGCGCGCTGGAATTGGCGATGGAGTCCGACAAGCGCATCTTGCTGGTCGCGCAGAAATCCGCTGAAACCGATGATCCCGGGGCAGCCGACCTTTACGAGATCGGCACCTTGGCGCACATCCTGCAACTGCTCAAGCTGCCCGATGGCACTATCAAGGTCCTGGTCGAAGGGATGGAGCGGGTGCGCGTTGATCGGGTGTCGGAGGTTGGCGGCACCCTGAGCGGGCATGCCGTCGTGGTCGATTCGACTCAAAGCCGCGAGCCACGCGAGATCGAGGCTACTGGCCGCTCGCTGATGACGCTGTTCGAGCAGTACGTCAAGACCAACCGCAAGTTGCCGCCGGAATTGCTGCAGACGCTGGCCGGGATCGATGAGCCGAGCAGGCTCGCCGATACGATCGCCGCGCATCTGGGTGTGCGCCTGGCCGACAAGCAACGCCTGCTTGATGCCATCGACACCGGCGAGCGGCTGGAGCTGCTGGTCGGCTTCGTCGATGGCGAGATCGACGTGCAGCAGATGGAGAAGCGCATCCGCGGTCGGGTCAAATCGCAGATGGAAAAGAGCCAGCGCGAGTACTACCTCAACGAGCAGATGAAGGCGATCCAGAAGGAACTCGGCGACATCGACGAGGCCCCGAACGATCTCGACGAACTCGCGCGAAAGATCGCCGAGGCCGGCATGCCCAAGCCCGTCGAAGTCAAGGCCAAGAACGAGCTCGCCAAGCTCAAGCAGATGTCACCAATGTCGGCCGAAGCCGCGGTGGTGCGCAACTATCTCGACTGGCTGTTGGGCGTGCCGTGGAAGAAGCGCAGCAAGATCCGCAAGGACCTCAAGGCTGCGCAGGACGTGCTCGACGCCGACCATTACGGGTTGGAGAAGGTCAAGGAACGCATTCTCGAGTACCTCGCGGTGCAGACGCGGGTGCAGAAAATGAAAGGCGCGATCCTGTGCCTGGTCGGGCCGCCGGGCGTGGGCAAGACGTCGCTGGGCCAATCAATCGCCAAGGCGACCAATCGCAAGTTCGTGCGCATGTCGCTCGGCGGCGTGCGCGACGAAGCCGAAATCCGCGGTCACCGACGCACTTACGTCGGCTCGATGCCGGGCCGGATCGTGCAGAACCTCAACAAGGCTGGCACCAGGAATCCGCTGTTCATGCTCGACGAGATCGACAAGATGTCGATGGATTTCCGCGGTGATCCCTCCTCGGCGTTGCTGGAAGTCCTTGATCCCGAGCAGAACAACACGTTCAACGACCATTACCTGGAGGTCGACCTCGACCTGTCGGAAGTGATGTTCGTCGCGACGTCCAATTCGCTCCACATCCCCGGCCCACTGCTCGACCGCATGGAAGTCATCCGGATCCCCGGTTACACCGAGGACGAGAAGATCAACATCGCCATGCGCTACCTGCTGCCCAAGCAGCTCAAGGCCAACGGCCTGAAGGATGGCGAGTTGAAGGTGGCGGAGTCGGCAGTGCAGGGCATCGTGCGCTACTACACGCGCGAATCCGGTGTGCGCAATCTCGAGCGCGAAATCGCGCGGATCTGCCGCAAGGTGGTCAAGGAGCTGGCATTGGCAGGTCCAAAGGCGAAGCCGGGCAAGACCATCAATGTCTCTGCCAAGAACCTGGACAAGTACCTCGGCGTGCAGCGCTTCGATTTCGGCCGTGCCGAAACGGAAAACGAGATCGGCCTGGTCACCGGGTTGGCATGGACCGAGGTCGGCGGTGAACTGCTTCAGGTCGAATCGACTTTGGTGCCGGGCAAGGGGCTGCTGATCCTGACCGGGCAACTCGGCGACGTCATGAAGGAGTCGGCGTCGGCGGCCTTGTCGGTGGTGCGCGCGCGTACGGAGCAGCTGGGCATCGATCTAGATTTCCTGGCCAAGCAGGACGTCCACTTGCATGTACCCGAAGGCGCGACGCCGAAGGATGGCCCGAGTGCGGGCATCGCGATGGCCACGGCGCTGGTCTCGACGTTGACCAAGATCCCGGTGCGCGCCGATGTTGCGATGACAGGAGAGATCACGTTGCGCGGTCGCGTGTTGCCGATCGGCGGACTCAAGGAGAAGCTGCTGGCCGCGATGCGTGGCGGCGTCGGCACCGTCATCATTCCGGAAGAGAACCGCAAGGATCTCACCGACCTTCCGAAGTCCATCACCCAGCAGATGAAGATCGTCCCGGTGCGTTGGATCGACGAAGTGCTCGAGCTTGCGCTTGAACGACGGGTCTCGCCGCGGCTGCCCGTCGCCGATGTGCCAGGCGTTGCGCGCGAGATGGACAAGGCACCTGCCCAGTTGGATGTCAAGCATTGAGTTACGTTGTCCTGATACGACGGCGGGCAGCTAAGAGAGCGCTGAAACCCGCATCACAGCTTGCTTTCCGGGTTGCGTGGTGAAAATGCGGCTGGTATAACGACGCAACCGTTACGCGCGCACAAGCGCATCGCGGCAACTCGACCGGGGACGATCTGCGCAATCGCTGCACGGCGGACCCGATTCTCGAACCCATCCAAATCAAGACCAGCGGAGCATTTGCTCTGCTCAGGGAGTCAACCAATGAACAAAGCCGAATTCGTCGATGCCGTCGCTGACGCCGCCGAACTGTCCAAGATCGAGGCCGCGCGCGCTGTCGATGCGATGGTGGCTTCCATCACCAAAGCGCTGAAGAAGGGCGATACCGTCACCCTCGTTGGCTTCGGTACCTTCGCGGTCCGCGAGCGCGGTGCACGCACCGGCCGCAACCCGCGCACTGGCGACGCCATCCAGATCGCAGCGTCGAAGAATCCGGCGTTCAAGGCTGGCAAGGCCCTGAAGGATGCCGTAAACTAATCAGCTCGCCCAACCGGCGGTTTTTGCCGGGAAAAGAAGCTCGGGGTGCTTAGCTCAGTGGTAGAGCGTCTCCTTTACACGGAGAGGGTCGGGGGTTCGAAACCCTCAGCACCCACCAAAAAGCACTCCGGGTTGCAGCGACAGGACAGGCAGAGTTTTGCAAATGCGGAGTGGTAGTTCAGTTGGTTAGAATGCTGGCCTGTCACGCCGGAGGTCGCGGGTTCGAGTCCCGTCCACTCCGCCAGATGCACCGGAGGACGCCCTTGTGGCGTCCTTCTTTTTGTCCGCACGTTTGACATGGCTGCCTGCGCCTGGCCTGCGACCAGCCATCGAAGCGCGTTAGACTGCGCGGCTTCGCCCCAACGCAAGCCGACCGATGCTGCAGACACTTCGCGACAAGACCTCCGGCTGGATCGCCACCGTCATCCTCGGCCTGCTGGTGGTGCCGTTCGCCTTCTTCGGCATGGAGCAGTATCTGTTCCAGCGCAACGACACCTTTGCCGCCAAGATCGAAGCGCCACCGAAGTGGTGGCCCGCCGCGCCGGCAGTGTGGCCGGTGACGATGCTGTGGCAGCACGATGAGATCGGCGCCGACGAGTTCCGCACAGCGTTCGAGCGCGAGCGCTCGCAGCGGCGCCAGCAACAAGGCGAGCAGTTCGATGCGCGCGCCTTCGAGACCGTCGACAGCAAGCGCAAGGTGCTCGAAACCATGATCGACCAACACGTGCTGACGTTGACCGCCAGTCACGCCGGCATCGCCGTCAGCGATGCGCTGGTGCGCGAGACGATCGAGGGTATTCCGGCGTTCCAGGCGAATGGCAAGTTCGACCCGCAGCGCTACCAGCTCGCGTTGGCCTCGCAAGTGCCGGCGCGCAGTCCGCGCCAGTTCGAGCAGGACGTGCGCCAGAGCCTGGAGCAGTCGTTGATTCCGACCGAAGTCGCGCAATCTGCGTTCGCGACGCCGTCAGAGCTGCAGCGCGTGCTCAGGCTGCTAGGCGAAAAGCGCGATGTCAGCTACGCGATCCTGCCGCCGCCCGCGCCCGATGCAACCCCTGTGACCGCTGCCGAAATCCAGCGTTGGTACGACAGCCATGTCGCCGACTACCGGGCGCCGGAAACCGTGTCGCTGGAATACATCGAGGTCGACGGCAAATCGTTGCCGGCGCCGGCTGCGGGCGACGAGACAGCGTTGCATCAGCGCTATGAGCAGGAGAAGGCGCGCTTCATCGAGCCCGATCAGCGCCTGGCGTCGCACATCCTGGTCAAGGTCGATGCCGGCGCCAGCGTCGCGATGCAGAAGGCCGCCGAAGCCAAGGCCGCGCAACTCGCCGAGCAGGCCAGGCAGCCGGGCGCGGATTTCGCCGCGCTTGCCCGCGCCAACTCCGACGACACCGGCTCCAAGGCCGCCGGCGGCGACTTGGGCTGGGTTGCGAAGGACGTGATGACCAAACCGTTCGAGGATGCGTTGTTCGCGATGCAGGCCGGCGAAATCCGCGGCCCGGTCAAGACCACGTTCGGCTGGCATGTGATCCAGTTGCGCGAGATCAAGGTCGGCAAGCAGGTGGCATTCGAGCAGGCGCGCGAGCAGCTCGCGCGCGAGCAGGCCGATGCCGATCGCGACCATGCCTTTAACGACGTCACCGGCAAGCTGGTCGACCAGGTCAACAAGAATCCGACCACGCTGACCCCGGCCGCACGTCTGGTCGGCCTGCCGGTGCTGCAGGCCGGGCCAATCGCACGCGGGCAGGGCAGCGGGATTATGGCCAGCCCCAAGGTCCAGCATGTTGCGTTTTCCGAATCGATGATCGAGGACGGCACCGTCAGCGACCCGATCGAGCTCGGGCCAAGCCACAGTGTGTTGATCCGGGTGGCCCAGCACGCCCAGGCGCATCAGCTGCCGCTGGCGCAGGTCAGCCAGCGGGTGATCGCGGAGATTCGTGGCGATCGCGCGATCAAGGCCGCTTCGGCAGCCGCCGACAAGCTGATCGCCGAGGTGCGCGCCGGCAGGAACCTGAAGGAGCTGGCGGCAGCCCGGAACCTCGCCGCGAGCGATATGCCGGGCCTGCCACGCGGCACGCCGGTGCCTGACGCGGCGGTCGCCGAGGCGATGTTCAAGGTGCCGGCACCGGTGCCCGGCAAGGTCTCACCGGGCAAGGCCCTGATGGCCGATGGGCGCGTTGTCGTGTTTGCCGTCAGCAAGATCACGCCGGGCAATCCGAGCGAAGCCACTGCGCAGCAGAAGACGTCGATGCAGCAACAACTCGCGCAGATGGCCGGCGGCGATGATGTCGAGAGCCTGGTGCGCACGCTGCGAAAGCGCATGAAGGTGACGGTCGCGGAAGATCGGCTCTGACCAGCGACCACCAACAAAAAAGCCCGGCAGTGCCGGGCTTTTTTTTGTGGCCGCGGTCGTGTCTGGCGAGATTAGTCGGTGTCACCGATGCCGGTCATGCCGAGGATGTTGTAACCGGCATCTACGTAGGTGATCTCGCCGGTCACGCCTGCCGCCAGATCCGAGCACAGGAAGGCCGCGACATTGCCCACGTCCTCGATCGTCACGCTGCGACGCAACGGCGCATGCGCCTCGAAATGGCCGAGCATCTTGCGGAAATTGGCGATGCCGGCGGCCGCGAGGGTCTTGATCGGCCCGGCCGAAATCGCGTTGACGCGGGTACCTTCCGGGCCAAGGTTCAGCGCGAGGTAGCGCACGCTGGATTCGAGCGCGGCCTTGGCGACACCCATGACGTTGTAATTGGCCAGTGCGCGCTCGGCGCCGAGGTAGCTCAGGGTCAGGATGCTGCCGTTGCGCCCTTTCATCATCGGCCGGCCCGCCTTGGCGAGAGCGGAAAGCGAGTAGGCCGAGATGTCGTGGGCGATCCGGAAATTTTCGCGGGTCAGGCCATCGAGGTAGTCGCCTTCGATCGCCTCGCGTGGCGCGTAGCCAATCGAATGGATCAGGATGTCGAAACCGTCCCAGTGCTTGCCAAGCTCGGCGAAGCACGCATCGATCTGTGCGTCGTCGGCGACATCGAGCGGAATCACGATCTCGCTGCCGAGCCTCTTCGCGACATCCTCGACCCGCGATTTGAGCTTCTCGCTCTGGTAGGTGAACGCGAGTTCGGCGCCTTCGCGATGCATCACCTCGGCGATGCCGTTGGCGATCGAGCGCTGGCTGGCGATGCCGGTGATCAGGGCGCGCTTGCCTTGCAGAAATCCCATGTCAGGTCCGTTGTGCAGGAAACAGGACGTTAGTGTGCCCGCCGCGGCCGGTCCGGGCTAGTTTCCGTCTTCGCCATCGAGCTTCAGCACCATCCCCGGGCGCAGCGTGTTGTGCGCGGAGAGACCGTTGCGCGACAGCAGGTCGGCGACCCGCAATTGATATTGGTGCGCGATGGTTTGTGCAGACTCACCGCGGCTCACGGTATGCGTGCGCTTGGGGTGCGCCGGATCCGGCGATCCTGGGATGGCCGGTGCAATTGCAAGCTTGCCCCGAGGATCGGTGGCGCCGTCGCCGGCCGTCGCCGTAGTCACCGCACCAAGTGCTGGCGTGGAGGTCATCGGCGCCAATACGCGCAAGGCGCGATCGGCGCGTGCGACATGGCCATTGGCGAAGGCTGGATTCAGCCGTCGGACGACGGCTGAATCGCGGCCGTTGCGGGCAGACCAGGCGTCCAGGCTGGTCGCGTCTGGTGGCAGCACGACCGCCTCCAGTACTGGCACCGGGCGATCGAGCGCCTGCATCCAGGCATGGCGGTTATCGGCCTTGTCGAGCAGGCAGGACAGCGCATGCAATTTGCGCACGTACGCCTGGCTGATCCCGGACAGGCTGACGAGTTTTTCCGGATCGGCGCTGCGCGCAACCTGGCCGCTGCTCTTGAGTGCGTTGAAAACCCGGTATTCGCCGGCGTTGTAAGCCATCACCGCAAGCCGCCAGTCGCCGGCGAACATGCCATGCAGCGTTTTCAGGTAGCGCACCGCGGCCTGGGTCGAGTCCACCGGCGACATCCGGCCGTCGTAGCCGGCGCGGATCGGGACGTGGTGGTCGCGCGCGGTGACGGCGATCATCTGCCACAGCCCGGCCGGGCCGCCGGCACTGCGCGCGCTGGGCCGGTAGCCGCTTTCGACGAAGGGAATCAAGGCATATTCGGTGGGCAGGCCGGCGGTGCGCAGCGCATCGACGACATAGGCGAACAACGGCAGCACGTCGTTGTCACGCGATACCAGTTGGTTCGGCGCGGTGGCGAAATGGCTGCGCCAGCGGGCGCTGCTGTCGGTGTCGCAGGACGGGTCGGCCAGGCCTTCGCGGAACCGCGCGTAGATTTCACGGCCGTTGCGGGTGGCAGATGGCTGCGGCTTCGCTGCTTGCTGCGCGCAGGCGAGCGATGCATGCAGCGCCAGCAGCATGGCCAGCGACGCGGCAGCGCGGCGGATGCGCACCGTCACGCGCGGAACCCGTCCTTCCAGCGCCGCAATTCGGCGAATGTCTCGATCCGGTCGGCGGGTTCGTGCCCCAGGCGTTCCGTGACCGCGGCGCGAATCGCCGGGGCATCCGCGCGCAGGAACGGATTGCACGCGACCTCGTCGGCCAAGGTGCTGGGGAGCGTGGGCTGTCCGGCGCTGCGCATGGCGGTGGCGTCCTCGGTGCGTCGGCGCAGCGCCGGATTGTCGGGATCGACGACCTGCGCGAAGGCGGCGTTGGCCAGGGTGTATTCGTGCCCGCAGCAGACCTGCGTGTCCGCGGGCAGCGCCGCCAGGGTGTCGAGCGAAGCCAGCATCTGCGCCGGCGTGCCTTCGAACAGTCGGCCGCAGCCCAGGCTGAAGAGCGTGTCGCCGCAAAACAGATGGCCGTGTCCGACGAAGGCGATGTGGCTCAGCGTGTGCCCGGGCACCTCCAGCACGTCGAAGCGCCAGCGGTCGACCTCGACCCGGTCGCCCGCGGCCACGCGCTGGCAGGGCAGGTCGATACGCGCATCGACGGGGGCATAGACCGGCACCCCCGGCCAGCGTCGCAGCAATTCAGCGGTGCCACCGATGTGGTCGGGATGGTGGTGGGTGAGCAGGATGGCAGCCAACTGCAGGCCGGCATCGGCCGCGTGCAGCACCGGTGCCGCTTCGCCCGAATCGACGATGACCGCGCGGCCGTCGCCATCGGTCAGCGTCCAGATGTAGTTGTCGGCAAAGGCCGGCAGCGGCTGCAAGTGCATGCGGCGGTCGCTCCCGGCCCGGGACGGGCCGCTAGAATGTCGACCATGCCCCCCCGCTCCCCAACCGGTCAACCCGCCGGTCAACCCGACCCCCACGGCAACTGGTTCACCTCGGCCCCCGGTCAGGCCCTGCTGGACAGCGAATCCGAGAGCATCCGGACGACGCTGGCCGAGCGCCCGGGGCAGGCATGGCTGTGGCTGTCGCCCGCCCCGCAGCAAGGCGACTGGCCGGGTCGTGGGGTGCAGCTCGAGGCGGTAAGGGACGGCTGGCGGGGGCCGATTCGCTGCGCCCTGCCATTGCCGTTGGCCAATGAATCGGTTGCGACGGTGGTGGTCCAGCACACCGGCGGCCCCGGCCCGGAGGGTGTGACGCTGATCGCGGAATGCGCGCGCGTGCTGGTCCCCGGCGGTCGGCTCTGGCTGTACGCCCTGAACCCGTTGTCCCCGTACCGCTGGCACTGGAAGGGCAATGGATTGAGTGCCACCGAGCCAATGCCCTGGCGACGACGCCTGCGGGAGGCCGGCTTGCAGCCCGAGGTCGTGTCCCAAGGCCTCGGTCCGCGCTGGCGCATGGAGGTCAGTCCCCGTCTGCAGCAGGGCCCCGGCCTGCGCGCGGCCTGGCTGCTGGGTGCTGAAAAACGCACGCTGCCGCTGACCCCGTTACGCAGTCGTGCGGCCCTACGTCTGGGTGAAGGCGTACCGGCGGCATGACGGCGGCCCAATCGGACAGTGCTGCTCCCAGGACGCCGGCCATGAAGCCAGTCGAGGTGCACACCGACGGCGCCTGCCTCGGCAACCCCGGACCCGGCGGCTGGGCGGCGCTGCTGCGCTATCGCGCCAAGGAGCGCGAGCTCACGGGCGGCGAGGCGCTCACCACCAACAACCGCATGGAGCTGATGGCCGCGATCGTCGCACTGGAAACGCTGAGCGAAGCCTGCACGATTGTTTTGCACACCGACTCGCAGTACGTGCGCCAGGGCATCACCGAGTGGATGCCGAACTGGGTGCGCCGCAACTGGAAGACCGCCGGCGGCGCTCCGGTCAAGAATCGCGACCTGTGGGAGCGCCTGCACGCGGCATGCGGGCGCCATCGCATCGACTGGCGCTGGGTCAAAGGGCACAGTGGCGATCCCGACAACGACCGCGTCGACGAGCTCGCGCGCGCCGAAGCCATCAAATTCAAGTCAAGACAGGGAATCAACGCCTGATGCGGCAGATCGTGCTCGACACCGAAACCACCGGATTGTCCTGGGAACGGGGCAATCGCGTGGTCGAGATCGGCTGCGTGGAACTGGTCGAGCGCCGGCCCACCGGCCGCACCTTCCAGCGTTATCTCAATCCCGAGCGCGAGTTCGAACCCGGCGCGCAGGAAGTCACGGGGCTGACTTGGGAGTTCCTCGCCGACAAGCCGAAATTCGCCGACGTCGTCGATGAGTTTCTGGCCTTCGTCGAAGGTGCCGAACTGGTGATCCACAATGCGGCTTTCGATATCGGCTTCCTCGACCATGAGCTCTCGCGCCTGGGGCCGCACTACGGCCAGATGCACCTGCTCTGTCGGGTCGAGGATTCGTTGACGCTGGCACGACAGCGCTTTCCCGGCCAGCGAAATTCCCTGGATGCGCTGTGCCGGCGGTTGGGGGTCGACAACTCGCACCGGCAACTACATGGTGCGTTGCTCGACGCGCAGTTGCTGACCGAGGCTTACCTCGCGCTGACGTCGGGGCAGAGCGAGATCGGTTTCGCCAGCGCGGTCGAGGTGGTGCAGGTCGCGGTCGCGATGATCGGCGAGGGCGCGACGGAGGTGCCGCGCCCGCGGGTCATGATCGGCATCGAGGAGTCAGAGGCGCACGAGGCCAGGCTGGCAACGCTGCGGAAAAAAGCCGCGGTCTGCGTGTGGGACTTGATCGACGCCTGACCCGCTCTTCGTGCGAGCGGTTATAGCCGCGAGCTTTTTGTGTCACCTGCGAAGGGAGGGCAAGCGCTCGCGGCTAAAGCCGCTCTTACAAAGGGCTAGGCCGCTTCACCAGCCTCAATGCCGCCTCACCAGCACCACGGTGACATTGTCCGAGCCACCACCATCCAGTGCCGCCGCGACGAGGCCGTCGACGCACTCCTGGGCGCTGCATTCACCATGCGCCAGCACCTGCGAGATGCCGCGGTCGTCGACCTCCTCGGTCAGGCCGTCACTGCATAGCAGCAACTGCATGCCGGGCTTCAGCTCGCCGGCCATGGTCTCGACGTTGAGGTTCTGCGGGTCGGTCACGCCCAGCGCCTGGGTCACGACATTGCGATGCGGATGGGTGCGCGCCTGTTCGACGCTGATCGCCCCCTGGCTGATCAGTTCCTGCACGTAACTATGGTCCTGTGACAGCTGGGCCAGTTGGCCATCGCGCCAGAGATAGATGCGGCTGTCGCCGACCCAGGCAACCTCAAAACGGTTGCCGCTGACCCGCACCGCGACCACGGTGGTGCCCATCGGTAACGCATCGTTGCGTTTTTTCGAGGCGCGGATGATTTCCTCGTCCGCGATCCGGATCGCCTGCGGCAGCGGTGTCCCCTGCCGGATCTCGCGCACGATCGTCTCGCGCGCCAGCGCGCTGGCGACTTCGCCGTATTCGTGTCCACCCATGCCATCGGCGACCAGCCAAAGACCCAGTTCGCTGTCGCCGTAATAGGTGTCTTCGTTCAGCTCGCGCCGCAGGCCGACATGGGTCAGGTGTCCGAACTCGATCATGTCGCTCGCGTCATTGGGGGTTCTCTTAACGTCTAACGGAATCATCGGGGTCAAGCGGCCGCGAGGCAAGCTGGGTTCACCAGGGAACCACAACCGCTGTCTGCGAGCGGGCAGCCGGTGCCCAAAAACGCAAAACGCCCCGTCCGGGGCGCTTTATGTATCTGGCGGTGGATGCTGTCGTTGGCGAACTGCTCTGAAGGGGTAAATTCCCGTTTACAGGGAAAAGAACAGCGAAGTTTGGAAAAAGGGCGCCTCAAAAACGGGTGCATGTGCCTTTCCTGCGGGGCAGGGCGGTATTGGCGAATGTCTACATCTCGTCGGAACAGGGAAAGGCATCAGGGAAATTTTTGGACAGAGCAGGCTTTTAAGCAGTCAGATCAGGAGCAAGCGGCGACCACGACCAACATCTACTTCGCACGCCCGGATCACCCATGTGAGCTGGGGCGAAGGAGAACACCAGCGGCCTGGTTTGCCAGTGCCTGCCCAAGGGACCGAGCATGACTTTACTAACCCAGCAGCAACACCATGGCCACAACTCAATACCGACCCGGGTAACGCCAAGATTCGACACAGGCATGCGAAGCTATTTGGATACGAAGGGTTGTCGCACTAGGTGGTTGAGCTCGCCGCTCTAGTGTTCCTCGTTTATTCCGTGCTTGGGAAACAACATTGCGGTGGCGTATCCCTCTATCGCACTTCGCTCACGGAAACCTTCCTGCTCGATCCAGCGCACGGAGCATACCTCACGAATGAACTGCTTTGCCTCAGGTAAGCCGGCACACTCACCGCATGCAATGAGGTACTTCTTTAGGCGGGCATTGGCCAATGGACCCATTAGATGCTGGCGATACAGTCTATTGCGCAGGTTCTTGGTGCGGCCCACGTAGTACGCGTGCTCCAAGCCATTTAAACGTGCAGTGATCACGTAAACGCCCGGGCGCTCTGGCAACATCGAGCGCCTGATCTCTGCGAAGGGCTTAGGCTCAGCACAAAGAAGCTCTTCGAGCCGAGCAGTTAATAGCTGCAGTAGTGATTTCGACACGGTGCGCAACATCGGGAGTGACCTCTAAAACCTGCATTAGGCCGACCGGCCGGATAAGTCATGCGGAGTCTTGAACCTACGAAGCGGGTTCGGCTTGAATGAATTGGTAGGCATGTGCTTTGCAAGACCGAAGCAGAAGCTGCCGTTCGCTGCGGAGGGCCGTTGACAAGTAGCCGATTGAACAACGGCCCTCAGCACCCCACAAATCCGATAGCAAAAGCACTATTCGCCCGGGGTTGATCGGAAGGCATTTATGGAGTTGCTAGCGCGCAACACTTATCGTTTTAGACGCGCGCTTGACACTGGGCTTGCGATGAACCCGTGCCGCTTACCGGTGGCATCGAAGTATTCTCCGGCGACTACGCCGAAGTTATTGATCGAGGTCGCAATCGTCACCTTCGCTCCAGGCACGTCGATATCATGGAATTGGTTCTGTGACTCGACGAAGCCGTGGATGGTGCCGGAGGCGCTGGCGTAGTAGCCGGCGATTTGGCCGACGTCATTGATCGCGAAGATGGCTGTTCCGGCCGCATTCGGCACGTCGAAGGTTGATATCTGACCATTCGCGCTGCGATAAAAGCCGTGCGGTTGTGCCGGATTGGTATCCCAAAAGCCGACAATCTCACCGTTGCCGTTGATACCGAGCGGATAGGTATCGCGCGCACCGGTGACGTCGATCGACGTATCGAACCCATGGCCGCGGCGCAATACCCCGTGGAAGACCCTGTCGGCATCCCAGTACACGCCGGCCATCTCGCCTAACAGGTTGACGCTGTCCACGTTCGAGTTGAGGTGACCCGGGAAGTCGATCGTTGCGAAATGGTGTCCACGTAGCAGGAAGCCGTGCTGCTTCCCCGTCGCATCGGCATAGGCGCCGAACGTCACGCCGAAATCGTTGGGGCCGCCGGCGGCGCTGAAGTAGTGGCCCAACGCGGCCGGATCAAGGGGCTCGAACCGACCGTGGCGGTAAACCATGGCGTGTGCGATACCACCGTCGATGCTGTACTGACCGGCCAGTTCGCCGAAGTCGTTGATCCCCCACAAGATGGTCTGCGACGCTCCGGGATAGTCGAGTGTTCGATAGGTGTAGGTCCACGAGTTACTGCTAGATTCCGCGATCAGGGTACCCTCGGAACATGGATTCGCGGGGATGCCAGGTAACGAGCGGGCAGCGGTGCTGGCGCAGGTGGTCGCGAACGGCGCGGTGCCGGTTGCGGGATTCGCAGCGGCCCATGCGGAGCCGGTGAAGCCCAGGACGAACAGGCTGCCCGCTATTGTGAGCCGGGCATATGAAGAGCGATGATTTGTCATGACTTCAATCCTTGGTTTGGAAGAGACGAGTGATGGCGCTGCGAATGCTTGCGGCCGCCCCGAATTGCGCCATCTCCCTTTACAGCGCAAAAGGGACGCTTGCACCGACATGATCGATAAGGCTGCGTCTGGCTCTGCGGGTGCGGGTGGCGGATTCCCGGCGCCCATGAACCCCGAGTCCTGCATCACGGAAACCCTCGCGCTCGCCGCGCGTGGAGACCTCACTGCCATCGACGTGCTGATTCCGAAGATCTACGGCACCCTGCGCCGTCTCGCGCGGCGGCAGCGGGCGGGGGAGGCGGCGCATACGCTTGAGACGACTGAGCTGGTCCATGAGGCCTATCTGAAGCTGGCCAAGCAGGGCGATGTCACATTTACCGATCGCGCGCACTTGTATGCGTATATGAGCCGTGTGATGCGCCATCTGCTGATCGACCATGCGCGACGGAAGAAGGCGCAGAAACGTCAAGCGCCGGAGATGGCGGCGGAAGTGGCGGGATCGGACATCATCGACGTACTGGCGCTCGACGAGGCATTAACTCGGCTTGCAGCCCTGGATCAGCGCCTTGCACACGTTGCCGAGCTGCGGTTGTTTGCGGATCTTTCGAGTCCCGACATCGCTGATGTTCTTGGTGTCAATGCACGTACGGTCGAACGCGACTGGTTGAAGGCGCGCGCCTTTTTGGCCGCCTGCCTGATGTCGGGTCCATGAGGCGATGTCGGTCGTGGCGGCGCGATTGCGCTAAACAGGTATGTGCTGACATGCGAACGCACTACCGATGATTGCCGCCTTCACCGAACGATGGCACGAAATCGAGCCGCTGATTGACCGGCTGTTCGAGGTGCCCCCCGCCGGGCGGCTCGATTGGTTGCGCAAGCACTGCGCTGACGCGACGCTGCGTGCGCTGGTGGCGCAGGCACTGGACAATGCGCCCGCGATCCAAGCGCTTGAGCGCGGTATGGCGCAATGGCTGCCGGAAGTCGCCGATAATCTGCGCGATACGCTGCCGACCATCTCGGGCTATCGCGTACTTCGCTTCGTTGGCGCCGGTGGAATGGCCAGCGTCTTCGAGGCCGAGCGCGAGCTGCCTGGTGGTCCGCAGACGGTTGCCCTCAAGCTGTTACGCATCGACGTTCACGACGCTGATGAGCATCGACGTTTCCTGCGTGAACAGCGAATACTCGCGCGGCTGCAGCATCCGCACATCGCGCAACTGCTCGATGCGGGCTTCTCGCCGGCCGGAACCCCGTATCTGGCTCTCGAATTCGTTTCTGGCGACGACCTCGTCGCGCATTGCGAACGGCACGGCTTGGCCGCGCGTGAACGTCTCGCGTTGTTCATCGACGTGACGGCGGCGGTCGAGCATGCGCATCGCAGCCTGATCGTGCATCGCGACCTGAAGCCCAGCAACGTGCTGGTCGGTGCGGATGGCTGCGTAAAGCTCGTTGATTTCGGCATCGCCAAGCTGCTGACCGGCGAAGGGGAACAGACGCGCACCGAAGCACGGCGCCTGACTCGCTCGTACGCGGCTCCCGAACAGCTCGCCGGCGACGCCGCGACGACCGCGATCGACGTGTACGCTCTTGGTGTGCTGCTGGCCGAGTTGCTCAGCGGTATGCAGCCAAATCGGATGGGTGAACTCCTCGATGCTAACGTGTCGCCGTTCGATGACGACGCGTTGCGACGCAATCTCGGCGTCGATCTCCACGCGATCGTGCGCGCCGCGACACAGCACGATCCGCTCCGCCGCTATGCGAGCGCAGCCGCGCTGCGTGACGACATCGAGCGCTACCTCGACGGCAAGCCATTACAGGCCCGGGCAGCTACGTTCGCGTATCGCGTCTTCACGCTGGCAAAGCGGCATGTGCTGGCTGTCGCGGCAGGCGTCGCGATGGCGACGATCCTCGCCAGCGCGACGGCGGTCGGCCTGTATGAGTCGCATCTTGCGCGGCGTGCCGCGCAGCAGGCGCAAGCGCAGGCGCTGGCCGCCGAAGGCGAAGCGCAGCGCGCGAATGCGCTCAAATCGTTCCTGGAAGGCCTGTTCGACAGCGCAGCGCATGGAACGGCAGCAAACGAAACCGCCGAACAACTGCTGGCGCACGGACGCGAGCGAGCCGATCGCGACTTTGCATTGCAGCCCGCGCTGCGCATCGAGACTCTTGCGCTGGTAGGCGATCTCGAGCGCCGCAGCGGTCATCCTGACCAGGCGCGGCAGCCCCTCGAAGAAGCCGCGACGCTGGCGAAGCAACAGTTCGGCGCGACCGACAGGCGTACGCTGCACGTCGAATACCTGCTCGCAAAGGAAGCCGATGAATTCGGCCGCGTTCGCGATGGGGCGATGCGCCTGCAGAATGCGATCCACGCGTTCGAGGCCGGCCCGAACCACGATTCACCGGAAGAGGTGCAGGCGCTCGCGTGGCTCGCTGGGCTCGACGAGCGTATTGGCGATTCTGCGAACGCGATCGCTGTCGGCAACCAGGCGCTCGTGCTGGCGCGGCGCGTGCTGCCGGATCACAGCGCTGCGCTGACCGAGGCGGTGATGAATCTGGGCTGGATTCTGATGGATGCCGGTCATCCTGACCAGGCAGCGCTGCTGTTGCGTGAAGCGCTGGCGCGCACGCGCCACCGGCTGGGCAGCCGACACCCCGATGTCGCCGACGCGATGACGATCCTGACCTCGGCTTTGATCCAGCTGGGTCGCTACGGCGAGAGCGAACAGCTCATGCGCGAGGCACTCGACATCGATGCCAGCGCGTACACCCGCCCGAATGCTCACAAGGCATGGCACCTTAACTATCTTGCCGACGTGTTCGCGCTCGAAGGCAAGTTCGGTGTAGCAACTGCGTTTTATGCAAAGTCGATGGCAGTTGATCAGGCGCTGGCGCCGACCGCAGCGCTCAACCAGGCAGTGAGCCTCGGCAATTTGGCGCAGCTCCATTCCAGGCAGGGTGCTTACGCCGAAGCCGAGGCCGGTTTGCGCGATGCGATCCAGCGCAAGCAGCACCTGCTTGGCGCGGACTATGGCGATAACGGCCGCAGCTATGACCGCTCGTGCCTAGCCGAAATCCTGATTGCGCGCGGGCGTTTCGACGAGGCTCGAACGATCGCCGACCAGGCGCTGGCGGAGGCACTACGGCGGCATCGTGAGGCGCATCCGAATGTTGCCTTTGCACTCACCGTGGAAGCCGAGCTCATGGCGGCGAGCGGTGATCGTGAGCGCGCGTCGACCTTTGCCGGAAAGGCTGTCGCGATGTACGCCGCTCTGGCGGACCAGGGCTCTGAAAAGGCGATCAGAGCGCGGCTGTTGTTAGGCGAAATGCTTCAGGCTCTCGATCGGAGTGCCGAAGCCCTGCCGCAACTCGAAAGTGCCCTCGCTTCGGCCGGCGCGATCACTCCAAGGGCAGCTGCGCTCGTGGCTCACACCAAAGCCGACTTGGCGCGCGTCCACGCTGCACTCCACAACCGCTCTGCTGCAGATCGATTTCGCGCCGAGGCCAAGGAATCGCTCGCCGGCATCCCGGCAGGACCGAATTCCGAGCGCGATGCAACGCTACGTCTCATCGCCACCGCGCCGACGCCGACTAGGTTCTGACAGGCAAATAACATCCGCGCGGTTGAAGCGGCATTGTCGAACTAACTTGAGCAGGTCGCGGAAACCGCAGTGTCGGCGGAACCGGCAACCTAACAGGGAAGCGATCAGGGAACAGCAGGGGTTTAACAACCAGCCTTGAGGGTCCCGGATTTCGAGTTGATGGACTCGGCCAGCGGAAGCCCAACGCAGATTCACGCCATAAGCGCGGTCACTGCGGAGGGCCCCGTATAAAGATACAACCTTCGTACTCCCCAAGTTGAAGCCCGCACGCGAGACTTGAATCTCATAACGAAATGCAGTTCACGCGTTGTAATCGACCTACACGGCTGTAGCCACTCAATCGCCAGATGGCGACGGGACGCGGGATACCTCGTCACGACTCGGCGAAAAAAAGATGATGTAGAAGAACGCGCCGGCAATAAGACAAAATGTGACGATCATGTTGCTATTCATATCTAGACTCTCCAGTCGGTCCGGGAACACTTTCGGCACCCAGTAGAGGCAGTGCATCGAAAAAAGAATTCAAGGGCGTCTGAGAAAATTTCGGCCGGAGGATTGCGGCCGCCCAATCGGCAGCAACAGGATGCACCTGTAGATGCGAAGTAGGGCCAGACGACTTTCGGTGACCCAGTTAGAAGAACTCGCTCAGGTCGACGGGTTCTCCCGGAGAGGTAAGCAGCCCCCGCGCCAGTAACCGCGCCCGGTGCAAGCGCGACTTGGTCGCGGGCAAGGTCAAATCCAATGTCTTGGCCAACTCCTGCAGCGTCAGTCCCTCGACATCCCGCAGCAGCAAGATGGATCGGAACGTGGGTGGCATCGCTGCCATCATCCTGGCCACCTGCATGCGCCAATCCAGAGGGGCCGGTGTTGCGACCGGCTGGATCTTTTCGTCGATTTCATGGTTGGTCAGCATCCGCCAGCCACGGCGCATGCGATTGCATTCGCGCTTGACGATGCGGAACATCCAGGAGGTAAAGCTTTCCACCGACCGCAGATCGCGCATGCGGCGCGAGGCCATGGTGCGGCACTTTTTGCTCCCAACTCAGAACCCTGCACGCATTCGGAATCCGGATACCGCCTCCCTGTGAGGCCTACATCGCCAGCCAACGCCATGAAGGCTGGGTCCCGCTGCCCACCCGTTATGACGACGGCGGATTTTCTGGCGGGACCTTGGACCGTCCAGCCGTCCAACGCCTGCTAGCCGATGTCAGGGCGGGGCAGGTCGACCTGATCGTCGTCTACAAGATCGAGCGTCTGACGCGGGCACTGACCGACTTCACCTCGCTGGTTACAGTACTTGATGCGCACGAGACCTCGTTCGTCTCGGTGACGCAGCACTTCAACACGACCACGTCGATGGGCCGCCTCACCCTCAACGTATTGCTGTCGTTCGCCCAGTTCGAGCGGGAGGTCACCGGGGAGCGGATCCGCGACAAGATCGCGGCCTCCAAATGCAAGGGCATGTGGATGGGCGGCACCATTCCGTTTGGTTATGTCGTCAAGGATCGACACCTGGAGATCGACGCCGATGTAGCTAGGCAGGTCAATCATCTGTTCCAACGTTACTGTGCACTGGGAAGTGTCGCGGCCTTGAAGGCCGAACTGGACGGGCAGGATCAAACCAGCGCCATCCGCCTGAGCCGGCGAGGGCGAACCTCCGATGGCACCCCGTACTCCCGCGGCGCGCTGTATCTGTTGCTCAAGAACCCGATCTACCGCGGCCAGATAGCCCACAAGGGCAAGGTGTATCCGGGCCAGCATGCTGCGCTCATCCCCGAACCCCTCTGGGATGCAGCCCAGGCGCAACTGCGAGAGAACCGGGACGCCCGGCATCTGGGCACGCGCGCCAAGCACGCCAGTCTGCTGGCCGGCCCGCAGGCTACCGGTTAACCCCCACGCACACAGTGAAGCGCGGACGCCGTTATCGCTATTACCTGGGCAGGCAAGGCGACAAGATGGATCCCGCCAAGCGACCGCGGGTTTGTGTGCCAGCTCACGCACTGGAGCAACTGGTAAAGACGGACTTCGTCCAGCTGTTTCGCCAACCGGATCTGGATGAATTGCTCGATTGCAGCGATGCGGGTGTTGGTCAGGAGGTTCGCCAACAAGCCCTGGCGTTGGCAGATCGATGGCCAACGATGACCGAGCCCGAGCAGCGGCGCTGGTGGCACGCGGTGGAACTTGAAGTGGTCGTGGGACCCGAGCAGATCGGCTGGTCCGTCGATCCGGGGAGGTTGGCCGCGGGTCTGAAGGCAGGATCGCCCGAGGGAGTCGTGCCCGCGAAAGCTTCCGAGCAGTCACCACGCCATCGGCGGCACCGATGTGAGCGTCTGGTCCAGGCGAAGCTGATCCGCTGCGGCGGGGAGACCCGGATCGTCACGGAGGAAGGCAGCCCCCCCTGCAATCCGCAATCCAGAACGAGCCGCTCCTCAAGGCGGTCGCCCGGGGGAGGCAGTATTACCAAGCGCTGACCCAAGGCCGGGTCGTCTCGGTTAAAGCCTTGGCGGCCCAGGACAATGTCCCGTCCAGCTACATCAGCCGGCTGTTGCGCTGCGGAATGCTGGCGCCCGATCTGATTGAGCAGCTGATCGACGGCACGGCTGCGCCACAGCTCAATTTAAAGAATGTTTGTGAGCATTTGCCGCTGGAGTGGGAAGGTCAGCGAGCCCTGTATGGGCCTGCCCTGGCCTGCGGTCCGGCCCGTCCAGAACCCCGGAAATAGGGGCGCAGCGCTGGCCAAATGGCCAACTGAGAAAATGCCCCAAACCTGACCCAAAATCGGGCCTGAGACGCCGCCACTGAGAACAGCAAAAAGCCCCCAAATCGGGGGCTTTTTTGGTTTTACACGCAGCACTTGATCCGAGCTCTTGACTGCTTGGCGGAGAGGGTGGGATTCGAACCCACGGTGCGCTTACACGCACGCCTGATTTCGAGTCAGGTACATTCGACCACTCTGCCACCTCTCCAGTGGTCCCGTCCGGCGCAAACCGTTGGTCACGGGGGCGTCATGATACGGGCGGGGCGTTGGCGGGACAAGCGCGGACATGCCGCGATTACACTGTCCGCCCGCGTCCGAAAGCCTGCCCATGACCGAAATCATCGTCCCCGTTTCCTTTGGCGAGCTGCTCGACAAGATTGCGATCCTGCAGATCAAGTCCGAGCGCATGACCGATCCGGCCAAGCTCGCCAATGTCCGCAATGAATTGTCGGCGCTGGAGCGAACCTGGATGGCGCACCCGGCCGCCGGTGGCGACATCATCGAATTGCGCGCGCAGCTCAAGGCCGTCAATGAGCGGTTGTGGGTGATCGAGGACGACATCCGGATCAAGGAAAAGGCGCAACAGTTCGACGACGATTTCGTCCAATTGGCGCGCAGCGTCTATTTCGAGAACGACGACCGCGCGCGGATCAAGAAGGCCATCAACCTCGCGCTGGGCTCGGCCTATGCCGAGGAAAAGTCGTATCAGGATTACCGGAGCGGTTGAACGACGGCGGCGCACTGACTTGTGACGCCCTCAAGTCCGCTCCCAGGGCTCAACGCCCCCGGAAACGATCGTGAACATGGGATGCGGCTGCGGCGGCGCCGCTGCATTCCATTGCGTGAACAACGCACGGCTGCGCAGCTGCAACTTGCCAAGCAAGTGCTGCCACTCGTGCGCCAGTTGGCCGCCGGTCGCGATGATGGGCAGATCAGTCTGGGCCGCTCCCAGCTTGCCTGGGTCAAAACGATAGCCGCGCGCCAGCGACTCTGCGTGTACGCCATGCAGATAGGTGTCAATGGCGCGGCAGGGGTCGGCGTGCAGCTGGAACCGCAGCAGTTGCGGATGGTGCTTGTAGCCGCGGGTTTCGCCCCGCAATACGGCGCGCGCCAGCAGGCTTTCGCGCCATAGCGCCGTCAGGCCCTGCGCGTCGAGATAGCGCGGATGCAGTGTCCAGAGCCTCATCGCCGATTCGCTTTCATGGCATCGCGATGAATCGGGAATCAGGCAAGGCTGCGATCCGCGGCGTGCCGCTCGAATGCCGCGATGGCGTCGTCCACCGACACCAGGTCCATTACGCCATCGAACTCGATCTTCGTCCCCCACTTGAGTTGGCTTGCTGGCTTGCCGAGAAACTTGCGGGCAGCATCGTCGTAGCGGTCGACGCAATAACGACGATTCGAATACGGTCCACTGCGCGCGGGGTTGCTGGCCGCGTGCAAGCCCAGCACCTTGGTGCCCATGGCGTTGCCGATGTGCATCGGGCCGGAATCCGGCGTCATCAGCAGATCGGCGCGTTCCAGCAAGGCAGGAAGCTGCTTCAAGGTGTCCTTGCCAACGAGGTCGAGCG
>JANMAO010000249.1:0-10528 GCA_031359875.1 Lysobacter sp. | reverse complement strand
GACCGGCTGCGCGGAACCAATGTCCTGTCGACACTCGGCAGCCTGCATCCGGTCGACGACCTGTGGCTGGCGCAGGCGCGCGCCGACTTCGCGGCGTTCGCGGCGCTGCCGCGTCCGCGCACGGCGGTGCTGCTCGGCGGCTCCAGCCGGCATGTGCGGTTCGACCGGATGGCCTTCGAGGTGATGGCAGCCAAACTCGAAGCCGCGCTGGCGCGTGATGGCGGAAGCGTGTTGCTGACGTCATCGCGACGCACCCCGCGCGAGTTGCGCGGCGTGCTGCGCCATCGCTACGTGGAAACGCCGGGCCTGACATGGCTCGGTCCGCAGGATGGCGTCAACCCGTATCCCGGTTTCCTGGCGTGGGCTGACCGCATCGTCTGCTCTCCGGATTCGGTCAACATGATTTCCGAAGCCTGCGCCACCGATGCGCCGGTGCACGTATTCGACCCGGGGCGTGCGCAAGGTCGACTGCGCGTGTTCCTCGACAGCCTGCTCGCGCGTGGTCGCATCCGTGCGCTGGATCGCACCTTGGCGCCGTTCGCAGTCGAACCTCTGCGCGAGACCGCACGCATCGCCGCCGAAGTGCGTGCCCGGTTGGGCGTCTAGCCGGCGAAGTCGATCCCGTAGGCGCGCGTCGCTTCGCGGATCGCATGGCGCGCTGCCGCGATCGCATCGGTCTCGACGGTGATGCGCGGGCGCCGATCCAGCGTGCAGCGCAGGCCGACATCCAGCAAGGTTGCATGCGCCAGGCGCAGCGCAGTGCAGGTGTGTGTCGCGACGCAGCCGGCCTCGCACAACGCCGTGAGCAGGGCAGGCGTGTCGCGCGGCGCCAGCAATTGCGGTGTTGCCTGCGCGTCGCGCAGCACCAGATATTGCAGCAGGAATTCGAGGTCGACCAGGCCGCCCTCGCCTTGCTTGAGATCGAAGCGCGTGCTGACGCCACTTTCCGATCGATCCAGCTCAGCGCGCATCTTCGCGCGCATTGCCGTCACGTCCTGGCACAAGGCGACTGGATCGCGCACATGCGACAGCGTCGCACCGCGTACCCGCTCAAAATCGCCGCACAGGCCAGCATCCCCCGCCACGCAACGCGCGCGCACCAGCGCCTGGTGTTCCCAGGTCCACGCGCGCTCGCGCTGGTAGTCGGCGAAGCTGGCCAGCGTCGATACCAGCAGGCCCTTGGCCCCGTCGGGGCGCAACCGCACGTCGACATCGTAGAGACGACCTGCCCCGGTCACCGCGCCCAGCAAGGAGACGATCTTCTGCGCCAGGCGCGCGAACCAGCGCGATGCCTCCAGCGGGCGCGCGCCATCGGAGTGCGCGTCGGTGGCGGCCTGGTACAGGAACACGACATCGAGGTCGGAGCCGAAGCCCAGTTCCTCACCGCCAAGACTGCCGTAACCCAGCACGGCGAAACGCGCGTCGACAATGGTGCCGTGCGCCGCGGCAACTTCGCGTCGCGCCAGTTGCAGCACGACGGCCACCACCGCGTCGGCAAGCCATGCCAACTGCCGCGCGCTGTCCTCCGCGCCCTGGCGCGCATCGAGCGTGGCCAGCGCGACGCGGAAGCTGAGCGCCTGGCGGGTTTCGCCCAAGGCCTGCAGCGCGGCCTCGGTGTCGTCGATGGCGAGCGCGGCGTCGCAGGCCGCAATCATCTCGGCGCGCCCCGGCAACGGACCGGCGACACGCACGTCAAGTAGCTCATCGAGCAAGAGTGGATACGCGGCGAGGCGTTCGGCCAGCAGCGCACTGCGCGCGACCACGTCAACCAGCCGCTGCAGGGCGGCGGGCTGTTCATCGAGCAGCGCGAGATAGCTGGTGCGACGCAGGATGTTTTGCAGCAGCGGCAGCAACCGGCGCAATGCCGCATCGGGTTGCGGTGATGCGGCGGCGGCGTCGAGCAGCGCCGGCAGCACCCGATCCAGTCGCGCGCGCGCCGCATCCGACAACGTGCGCAAAGCGGGTGCGCGGGCGAAATCACGCAGGCTGGCGTCGGCGTTGCCCGCCTCCGCAAAACCGGCCGCGGCCAGGGCTTCGGCGTCCCCGGCATCGGGCAGCGCGCGCCAGTAGCCGGTCAGCGCGCCGGGATCGGCGTGGCGGCGACGCGGCGTGAGCAGCGCCTCGAACTCGGCGCTGACGCGGGCGCGGTGCGCGTCGAGTTCGCTACGCAGCGCGTGCCAATGTTCATGGCCGAGTCCGCGGGCAATCCGCGCGCGCTCCTCGACGCCTTCCGGCAGCGCATGCGTTTGCGCGTCGCTCAGCATCTGCAGGCGGTTTTCCAGCCGGCGCAAGAACCGGTAGGCGTCGCGCAAGGCGGCTCCGGTCGCTGGCTCCATGTGCCCCGCCTGCACCAGCGCCTGCAGCGCCGGCAGCAGGCGGCGTTCGCGCAGCGCCGGTTCGCGACCACCACGGATCAGTTGCAGCGCCTGCACCAGGAACTCGATCTCGCGGATGCCACCCGGGCCACGTTTGATGTCATCGGCGAGTTCCTTGCGCGCGACCTCGGCCGCGATCGCCGCCTTCATCTCGCGCAGGCCGTCGAGCGCGCCGTAGTCGAGGTAGCGCCGGTAGACGAACGGCCGCAACGTCACGAGGAAGCGTTCGCCGGCATCGATGTCGCCGGCCACCGGCCGCGCTTTCTGCCAGGCGTAGCGTTCCCAGTCGCGGCCCTCACGCTGGAAGTAGTGCTCCATCGCCGCGAATGACAATGCCACCCGCCCGGAGTTTCCGAACGGCCGCAGGCGCAAGTCGACGCGATGGCTGAATCCATCCGCGGTGACCTCGTCGAGCAGCTTCGCCAACTGCTGACCAAGTCGTGCGAAATAATCCTCCGCCGCCAGCGAACGTGGGCCGTCCGAGCTTTCCGATGACAAGCCACCCTCGCTGTCGTAGGCGTAGACCAGGTCGATATCGGAGGAAAAATTCATCTCGCCACCGCCGAGCTTGCCGAGGCCGAACACCACCAGCCGCTGGGCGCTGCCATCCGCCGCGCGTACTACGCCGAAGCGCTGGGCGAACTCGCCCTCAAGCGCCTCCAGCGCGAGCCGAAGGCACCGCTCGGCCAGCGCGGTGCTGCCGGCGAGGGTGGCGTCGACGTCGTCGAGGCCAAGCACGTCGCGCCACACCAGGCGCGTGGATTCAGCGGTTCGATAGCGCCGCAGCAGCGCTTGCCATGCATCGCGGTGATCGGGCGCCAGCACGGGCGGCGCGAGGTCCTCGTCGCGCAGCAGCGCGGGCAGCAGCGCGGGCTGTTGCGCCAAGGTCGCCATCGCGAAGTCACTGGCGATCGAGACCTGCGAAAGTTGCGCGGCAACGGCTTCGGGCAGCGGCAATAACCCGGTCAGGCGCTTCAGCGCGCGCTCGGCGACCAGAGAGACGGCGTGGGTGCTGGAATCATTCACTTCGGCGATTCTGTCACGGCCGGAATTTCGCCAGGTTTTAGTCCACCAGGCAGTAAAAAGCCCGCCCCGGACGAACCGGTTGCGGGCTGCTTCCCTCCCCCACGTCGGGTTGCGCAGCGATCGTGAAGGAATCGTTATTCCCACGCACGCTGCACTGCACAAAT
Organism: Lysobacter sp.; assembly: GCA_031359875.1. Classification (GTDB taxonomy): domain Bacteria; phylum Pseudomonadota; class Gammaproteobacteria; order Xanthomonadales; family Xanthomonadaceae; genus Cognatiluteimonas. Next base: position 6,963 of record JANMAO010000249.1, on the reverse strand, counting down.
ATCCTGACTGCTTCAGGATCTGCCAGGCGACGGCTTAATCCGGCCGCGGACCGCGCTTCAGGTCGCGCAGGATTTCCCGGGCGGCATTGCGCCCGGGCAGGCCGGTGACGCCGCCACCGGGATGGGTGCCGGAGCCGCACAGGTACAGGTTCTGCAGCGCGCCCCGATAGTTGCCCTGCCCCAGCAGCGGCCGCGCACTGAACAGCTGGTCGAGCCCGAGCGAGCCGTGGAAGATGTCGCCGGCGACCAGCCCGTATTCGCGTTCCAGGTCCAATGGCGACAGTGCCTTGTATCCGAGGACGCTGCGGCGGAAGTTCGGTGCATAGGCATCGACCGTATCGATCATCAGTTTTGCCACGGTGTCGCGGTGTGCATCCCAGCCGCCGTCGACTTCGCCGCTGTCAGACAGTTCCGGACTCACGTGCTGGCAGAACAGGCTGGCGACATGCTGGCCCGCCGGCGCCAAGGTGTCGTCGAGGGTCGAGGAAATCACCAGCTCGACAATCGGCGCGCGCGACCAGCCGGGGTTGTACTGCTTGGACTTGGCATCGAAGTAGGCCTGCTCGAAATACTGCAGCGATGGTCCGATCAGGATGCCGGACTGATGGTGCGGCTGCAGCTGCGTGCCCGGCGCGGCAGTGAAATCCGGAAGCTCCGACAGCGCCACGTTCATGCGGAACGTGCCAGAGCCGCAACGATAGCGATCCATGCGTTCGGCGACGTCGGCGTCCAGGTGCTCACGTGCGATCAGCTTCTGGTACAGCAGCTTTGGATTGAGGTTGGAGACCACCGTCTTTGCGCGCAGTTCGCGGCCATTGGACAGCTGCACTCCAACTGCGCGGCCACGCTTTCCATCGACATGGTCGACCAGCACGCGCTCCACTGCGCAATCGGTCTCGACGATCACGCCGCGCGCCGCGCATTCGGCCGCGATCGCCTGGCTGATCGCACCCATGCCGCCGATGGCGTGGCCCCAGACGCCGGACTTGCCATTGACCTCGCCGAACACGTGATGCAGCAGCACGTAGGCCGAGCCGGGCGTATACGGGCTGGCGAAATTGCCGACCACGGAATCCCAGCCGAGCACCGCCTTCAGTGGCGCGGATTCGAAATATGCATCCAGCAACTCACCCGCCGACTTGGTGAACAAGTCGAGCAGGTCGCGGCGACCGCGCATGTCCAGATGCTTCAGGCGCTTGCCGACGTCGAGCGAGCCCAGCCAGTCGGCGAGCACGAAACGATCGGAGACGTTTGGCGGCGTGCGCACCATCAGCTCGCGCAGCACGTGCACGACCCGATCGAGCATCGCGTAGTAATCCGGCAGGCGTTGTGCATCGCGCGTAGACCATTGCGCCACTTCCGCTTGCGTGCGTTCGCCGCCGAGGCGGAACGCGCGCCCGTCGGGCAGCGGCAGGAAGTTTGCGTACGGTCGCTCGGCCACGCGCAGTCCGTGCTCGTGCAGGCGCAGGTCGCGGATCACCTTCGGGTTGAGCAGGCTGACCGTGTAGCTGGCGGTCGAGTTTCGGAAGCCGGGAAAGAACTCCTCGGTCACCGCCGCGCCGCCAACGATCCCGCGCCGCTCCAGCACCCGCACCTTCAATCCGGCGCCGGCGAGATAGGCCGCGCACACCAGGCCGTTGTGGCCGCCGCCGATGATCAGGACATCGCACGCATCGGTCGCCATCGGGCTTGGGTCCAATTGAAATATGCGTCGAGGATAACGACGCGCGTTCACTGCGCCAAATTGGCGCACAGGTCGAAGGCCCCGTCTCACCAGCTGCGAGTCAGGCGCAGCACCCACGCATTGCGCGCACCGCACCCGTACGGCGCACAGCTGCTGTTGGGCAGCGCACTCCCGCTGGCCGTGGTCCAGGTCAGCTGCAGATCGAACCCAGCCAGCGCAAACCCGAGACCGGCTGCGAAATCGTAGCGCCAACGCTCGGGGCTGTTGTCGAAATAGCCGTTGGTCTTGTCCGCGCGCAAGGCGCCGAGATGGCCCACCGCTCGCAGCTTTCCTCGCAACGTATGGCTGCCGTCGACCTCGCCGTACCACGCGACGGCCCGTCCGAAGTAATGAGGCATCCGCGAAACCCGCGCGCTCAAGCGCTCGCCCGACAGGCCGAGGTAGAACTCCGGGTAGTTGTAGCTTTGCGTTGTCGAAAACCACGTGTATTGCACGCCGGCTTCGGCATTCAGTCCGGGGCGCAGCACGCGGACGTAGCCCAGGTATGGCACTGCCTGCAGTTCCGCCCTGGCATCGGCGTAGGCGAAGCGCACCCGCGTCAGCTGCACGCCGGCATACCAGCCATCGCCGCGATCCCAGGCGAGTGCGAGCTGCGTGGTCGGCATCTCAGCGCTCAGCGAGGCGCCACGATAACGATAGTCCGAAAGCAGCGTGACGCTGCCGGAGACCTGGGCGCAGGCCGGAGCGGCGAACAGCAACGCCAACGCAAACCCGGTCCATCGCCGCACCGTGCACCCTCAATGGCGCGGCGTCACCTTGCGGCCGACGCGGTTGCGCAAGCACAGACGCAATGTCCGGCCGTGCGCCGCATGACCGCGCAGACGTCGATTGTCCGGGGCCGCTCCGCCGCCAAGGGTACCCCCGTCAGCGCGGCGAGCAACTGCGCCGGCGGCAGGCCCGGGCCGCGCTGCCGCAACAACGCCACAAGACCGCTCACTTGAGCCGTGGCGAAGGAAGTGCCCGACACCAGACCCCAGCCGCCATCCGGCAGGGTCGTCGGAATACCCTCGCCCGGCGCCCGGACCACGACGAACGGAAGCGGCATGTCCTCCCTGCCGTCGGCCTTCATGCCGTCGCCACTCATGTCCTTGACCGCCAGGACACCCGGGTGCGATGCCGGGAACCCGCCATTGCGGGCCTGCATGTCGACGGCGCCGACAACGTTGATGCCCCGCGCCAGGGCCACGTCGAGCAGTCGCGCCAGCAGCCGGTCCTGGGGGCCGCTGAGGCTGAGGTTGAGCACCTGCGGACGCGCGTCGATCGCGAACTGCAAGGCCCGGGCCAGGGTGAAGCTGCTGCACGCGGCGACGGCGGCGCCATCCTGCCAGCACGCGCGCAGCGCCAGCAGGCGCGCCTGCGGGGCGATACCGACGATGCCGATGCCGTTGCCTGCGCGTGCAGCAATGATCCCGGCCACCTCGGTGCCATGCGCTTCGGCTACGTTGCCGCGGTCGTCGACGAAGTTGCGAGCCAGCGTGATCTGCCCGCGCAGGTCCGGGTGATCGATGGCGACACCGCTGTCGATGACCGCAACCCGCACACCCTTGCCGGTCGCCAGCGCGTGCAACTCGCCCAGATGCCAGGCAGACGTCGCCGGCTGCGCCGCGTACAGCGGATCGGGGCCATGCTGGTCGACGCCGTGCTGGTCGACGCCAAGCTGATCAAGACCATGACCAACCGTCCCGCCAAGCGTATGGAACAACTGCATCGCCTGCGCCGATTCGACGCGCGGATCGGCGGCCAGCGCCTGTGCCTCGCGCAACGCAGCGGCACGATCCGGTGCATCGAGCACAAAGCAATCCACGCCGAGCGCCGGCATCGGCCACTCGTCGTGCAGCACCAGGCCATGTGCGTGCGCGAGCTCCTCCGCCACATGCCGACGCGCAACGCGCCCGGGAGCGTTCTGGTAGTCGTTGCCATAGCCAGCATCGGGTCGGTAATGCGCCGGCGCGACACGCAGCATCAGCAACACTTCACGTTGTGCGATCGCGCCGGCTGCCTCGGCGCGCACCGGCGTCGGCTGGGCGGTGGCGTGTGCGACGCACAGCAGCGCCAACAGCCACAGCGCACGCAGGTTCATTGTTTGCGTTCCGGACCCAGCGTCGCGACCAGGGTCACCCCGGGCGCAGCGCGCAGGGTGTCGCGCACCATTGCCAGGCGCGGCGCCGGTACGGCCAGGACATAGGCGCCGGCAGCATTGGGGCCGTCGACGATGCGGGCCTCGCTGGCGCGCAGCAAACCGCGCAGACGGCCTTCGTCCAGTTGCGGATCGAACACGATGACCAGGTTGCCCGCAGCCGCCGCGGGGGCTGTGCCCAGGGTTCGATAGCTCGGAATGACCGATGGCAGTCGCCACAACGCAGCGCCGAGCACGGTGATCATCAGCGCCTGCGCCGCCAGCGCCCATCCCATCCAGCGCAGTCGTTGCGGCCACTGCCGGTGCAGCGGCAGTTGGATCGCCTCCTGCACCACTAGCGGCGGCTGCAAGCGCGGATGCAGTCGACGCCAACCTGCGTCCGCGGCACTCCACATGCCGTTCGCGCCCATGCCGTTCGCGTCCATGCCGTCGGTTGCCGCGTCATCGGATTGCAGCCACGCCGTTTGCAGCGCGCGCTGCGCGTCGTACTCGCGTTGGCACTCGCTGCAATCGGCGACATGCTGCTCTACCCAGGCTTGTTCGTCCGCATCCAGGCGGCCGTTGACCAGCCACGGCAGCAAGCGTTGCGCCTCGCCATGGCGATGACTTTCAAATTGCAGGATTCGACCGTTCATAACGTCTGCTCCGCGAGCGGTGTCAGCAGCGTGCGCAACTTGCGGCGCGCATAGAACATCCGCGTCTTCACGGTGGCCACCGGACAACCCGTGATCTCGGCGACCTCCCGACAGCTGTAGCCCTGGTAGTAGGTCAGCTCCATCACCGCGCGATGCTCGATCGACAGTCCGGCGAGGGCCGCACCGAGCAGCGCTTGCAACTGCCGTTGCTGCAACTCGCCATCGGGTTCGGACTGCTGCGGAATCGGCGGTTCCTCGGCCAGCGCCACGGCCGGATCGTTGCGCCGCAGCGCCTTGAGCGCCTGCCGGTAGGCGATCGCAAACAGCCAGGTCGACAGCTGCGAACTCGCATCCCAGGTATGCGCCTTGCGCCACGCGACCAGCATCGTGTCATCGAGCACCTCATCGACGAGTGCCGTTTTCTGCCGCAACATCCCGCGCAGGAAACGCGTGAGGCGCGGGTAGTAGGTGCGATAGATCGTTTCGAAGGCGGCCACGTCCTCGATCGCGACCCGGCTCATCAAGCGCACTTCATCGTGCGCGTCACCGGGGTCGCGTCCTGCCTGTCGCGTGCCTGCCACTTGCAGCATCGTCGCGGTTGTCCCTGCCTGACCGTGAATACCCCACCGGGCGTCTGAGGTTCAACGGTCCATTCAGTGGGTCGTGCTCGATCAGCTTCCATCGTGTGCCCGATGGGTCAAGTTCGACGTGAACCTTTCGTCGCCGACCCGGCATAGACCCGGTGCGCACCACCGGCTGGGCTCGGCTATGCACACCCGGCGGCGTGTCCCTCTCCACGCAAGGAGCATGTTCATGAATCCCCTCTCCCACGCCTCCATCGCCCGTCTATGCGCGCCTCTCGCCCTGGTCCTGGCCCTGGCGGCCGCCCCTGCAACCGCCATCGACCTGTTCAAGCAACGCAACCTGGTCTCCGACGGCGGCGTTCCCGCTGCGCACACCGATCCCAACCTGGTCAACGGCTGGGGCGTGGCGTTCAACCCGTTCGGCGTTGTCTGGGTCGCCGCTGCCGACGGCATGGTTTCGACGCTGTATGACGGCGATGGCAACGTACAGTCGCTGGTCGTGCAGATTCCATCGCCCACGATGAGCATCGGCGGCAACCCGACCGGGATCGTGTTCAACGGCTCCTCCGGCTTCGTTACCAGCGCGGGTGGCCTGTCCGGCCCAAGTCGCTTCCTGTTCGCCACCGAGCAGGGCGTGATTGCCGCCTGGGCGCCCAATGTCGATCTTACCCACGCCATCCGCATGGTCGACCACTCGGCTCATGGCACCAACTACAAGGGTCTTGCGCTGAGCGCCGGCGGCCAAGGCCAGCTGCTGTATGCCACCGACTTCCATCATGCCCGCGTCGACGTCTTCGACAGCAGCTTCCACCCGGTGAGCCTGCCGACCGGCGCCTTCTCCGATCCCGACCTGCCATCTGGATTCGCGCCGTTCGGCATCCAGGCCATCGGTGGCGACATCTACGTCACCTATGCCAAGCAGGATGCGGACCAGGAGGATGAAGTCGCCGGTCCGGGCCTGGGCTATGTCGATGTCTATACGCCCAACGGGCAATTGATCCGGCGCGTCGCTTCCGGCGGTAGTCTCAACGCCCCGTGGGGAATCGCGCTGGCACCGGCGGACTTCGGCATCTACAGCAACGCGCTGCTGATCGGCAATTTCGGCGACGGCCGCATCAATGCATTTCTGCCGACGTTCGGGATAGCGCTGGGTCCATTACGTGACCAGAAGTTCAAGCCGATCCACATTGACGGCCTGTGGGGCATGCAGTTCGGCAATGGTTTCGCCAACCAGCCGGTCAACACGCTGTTCTTTGCCGCCGGTCCGGTCGCGGAGACTCATGGGCTTTATGGCCGGTTGGACCTGGTGCATTAGCCGCGAGCGATCTCGACAGTGACATCGAAGGGCCCGCCTCACGCGGGCCTTCCGATATTTCCGAGCTATCGCGCAGCAATCGGTCTCGCGACAAAAACCGGAAAAAATCGCGGCAACCTTCAAACGCTCGAGCCGCGTGTGTACCGCCCTGTTCATCTGCATGCGGCCCACCCGTGTCCGCCATTGCGTCCACTCGACGTTGTCTACCGATGCCAAGCAGGCACGTCGCTCCCGCTGGGCGTTCTCGCTGGGCGTTCCCGCTGGAACTTTCAGCGGTGACAAAGCAATCGCGAACACAAACGCATCGGGGTTGACTCAGATGAAACCGTGGACAAAACGAAACAAAGTCGGCGCCGGTCTGGCCATCGTCGGATTCTGGCTTGGCGTAGTCGGCATCACGCTGGCGCTGTCGGGCGAGTTCCCGCGGCTCCAGTCTTTCCCCGATGTCAGCCGGGCCGTGGCGGCGCTGATCGCCCCGACGCCGGTGACCGTTGGCACGCAGTCCGCAATCGCCATGGACGAGCGCGCGGAAGACGAGCACGGCCACG
>JANMAO010000239.1:0-12510 GCA_031359875.1 Lysobacter sp. | reverse complement strand
AAAAAGCCTCGCCTGATCGACCCGATCACTGTGTTCCACGCTAACGGAAAATGTTCCACGGCGAAGGGGCATGACTGTACGGAACCGCCCTGTCAGCCGGATCCCCTCACGCATGGCGCGCGAATAACTTCGGTGGATGGCGATGAAAAAGGGGGCTAAGGCCACCTTGAAGTACCGGCATATAATTTGTCGCGGCCTGACAAAAAGGCTGCATCAGCCCTGCAAGGCCATCAGCGAGCCAGGCACCAAGCGGTGCCGGTGGCACACCCCAAAGGGACCTAGGGTGGTGTGCGGGGCGCGCCGGCGCCGGGATGGCCAGCCCTGCGAGGCACGAAGCGTCCCAAGCAAGGGGCGGTGTCGATGGCACGGAGGGGCTTCGACAGGACCGCGTACGCCCGAGGGGCAAGTCAGAGCGTTGGCGAACCTGCGTCAATTCTCTGTAGTCAGGACCCTTGATTAAGGGTCTAACTCCAATAGAAAGACGGCACCGCTGAGCTCCGTCGATGTCGACGAGCAGTACGAGCTACGTTAACCACAACGGACTCACTCGATTGGAGCGAGGATCCCTAGCGACCGTGAAATCGTAGATGCCCGACCTCGCCCAATTCGCAACTTGGCCATGTGCTCCGCGATCTCGACCAGTGAAACCTTGGGGTCGAAATGCATCTGCCGCATCGCTTCCACCATCCGCATCTCAAGCGGGTCGTCGACCAGTAGCGCGTGCGCGGCCAGGACCGAGTCTAGTTCGGTCGTTTGTGTCAACGCCATCCCGCCACGTCCCGTTGCCAGCCATTCGAATTGGACTTTGGTCACCTCGGCGATCTTGAGCAGGTTGTTGACCGTCGGCGTCTTGCCGAGCGGCGCTTCCCAGTGGCTCACGGCGCTGCGCTGCACCCCTACGGCCTCTGCCAGCCTAGATTGCGAAAGGTTGCGGTGGCGTCGGGCCATCTTAATGCGGGCGTGCGGTTGCATCCTTGTTACCCTCCCATGTGTTGTCTGACTCCGCAGACGTTAGCAAAAAAGACGGCGTGACGAATATTCAACGCTGATTGCCTGCTCTCGGTCACTAATGCTCCGGAAAGCGAATGTTGACAACAACATCGCAACGTTCCGCTAGCTAGGGTCACTTCAGCGCCTATTCCAACTTTGAATTGCATCACGAATAATTCAGTTTGGAGTACGGGACAGAGTTGAGCGTGCATACGTGGCGAGTTCCCGTCGCCGGCTTGGGGAAGCATTCGGCGACCGGACGGGCAGCATCGCTTTTGGCATTGGAGGCGCGAAAGGACGTGCGCTTCGAGTGGGTGTTACGAGGCTGCGTCACTTGCCAAAGCTGAGCCGTCGGGGTGAACAAATCGGGCTCTTGAAGGCATATCTCGAAGTCTAAGCACGCTTAGCAATTGAAAATATTAGCGGGCGATCATTCAAGTAATTAGTGCTGCCTAAACTCTTAGACGTTCTGACGTTACGTTTGAGAAAAGGGCCCGTAAATCATTCTTGGGGGATAGATGGCATTTTTTCGAGTAGTAATGAGTTCAAGAAAAATGTATTCATTAGTTGTTCTTGCCGCATTAATTTTCCCACTGAATGCTTTGGCGCAAGACATGTGGGGAAGTTACTGCATGAACGACGTAAATCGTAACCGGATATGTGACTCCACAGTCGAAGGAGTTCTCGCTACATACGACGCACCGTTTCCTAATCACGTCATTTATGAGCCCAGTGGCAAGGAATACGCGAGCTCGGATCCGGGAACGATTGTCGTGGCATATCGACAGATTTATCTCCCGCCCCAGTCAGTTAAACCCGCTGTTTATGATTACAACACGACTTTCAATCCGAGTCAGGGAGTATTCCCACAGATTCCCGGCTGCTCATACTATGGCTGTGATAGCGAGCAAGCGACAATAAGTTTTCTCGAACAAGGCGAATTGTCGCATGACCCGAGTGCGACCTTTAATATTTCGGGAAACTATGACACCGATTTTTTTCAAGCCGATGGCAGTGTGCTTGGGTTCGGCGGAGACCGTAAACTAAACGTCACTCACCAGAATAGTCCGCCATACAGTTACCAATTGGGCAAGTTCCAAGAATATACGTGTACGCCAGGCTATCTAAGGCGCGCCGGCACAAATGTTAGCAAAGCGGCTTCAGGACTCTCATACGCGCAGCTTTGTGGGGGTTCAGGACCCTTCTGGGTTTCTTCGTCGCCGCAACAGCGTAGATCGTGCCCCGTCAACGCAAATCCCTGCTACCCGACGACGGGTGATAAGGCCCGTTTTGAAACCGATTTCATATTTGGCGGGCGACCCTTTATTCGGTCTTATCACTCCGTCCAGCAGGTCGTCATGCCTGGTATGCCATCCGGTTGGTGGATGAGCTATGGCGCTCACGCAACCTTCTCGGACATTGTCGACGATTTAGGATATGTGGATCTGACGCAATACGGTAGCGATCACAATTATCATTCAAAGTTAGACCTGAATAGATATGTGGTTGTGACGGCGCCGGGGTATACCAGCCATGCAGCGGATGGTACGTCTCGGGATTACGACACTTCAGGGCTTTTAGTTCGAGTCTACGACCCCCAGCATCCTGAGAATGATGTGCTGGTGAGTCACGATGTCTGGGCGCGCGTGACTCAATTGACGGACTCGACGGGCCGAGTTGCCACGTTTCTCTATACGGATGCTTCGAGTCAAGGTCTACTTTCAACCATCCAGTTACCCGACGGCACAACGGTACATTACGACTACGATTCTGCGCGCAACCTGGTTACAGCCCATTTGCCGGATGGCAAGGTTCGCCAATACCTTTACGACGAGCCCTCCCTTGCATCCGGGGTGAAGAAACACTTGCTCACCGGCATACTCGACGAAACCGGGCAGCGCTATGCATCGTTCGGATATGACGCTCGCGGACGCGTTCTTTCAAGCAAGCTTCATGGCGGCGCAGGCTACGTCGCATCAACGGCCATAACCTATGGGACGGATTCAGCGGAAGTCACCACCGATGGGTCGGGTGCTCGCTCCTTCAAGTTCGCTACCAACGAAGTAGCAAATCCCATTTCGATTGCCACTTCAGGCGCGGGAACTACCAAGCGAACATACTCTTACGGCAGGCTGGCGAGCCTCACTGATCCCTTGTCCGGCGAGGCGACTTATACCTATTCGGATAGCTTCTTGTCCGAGCAACACGCGGCTGTGGGAACCCCCGTTGAAAAGTGGACAAGTTTTACGCGCGACACGCAGGGCAATCTCACGCAGACGAAGGTACACAGTCTGGTGAATGGCGCGTTTGTCGATCTTCTAGCGGACGACAAAACCTACAACGGGCGTGCTCAGGTATTGACTGACACGCGAAAAGATTTAGCGACCGGCACCTCAAGGGTCAGTAGCACAACCTATTGCGAGGCAACCGATGTCACGGCCGGAACATGTCCATTGGTGGGATTGGTCACTCAGGTCGACGGCCCCCGTACAGACGTAGCAGATATCACCGCATACAGCTATTACGCCAGCGACGATGTCACATGCGCTACGTCCCCCACGACGTGTTCCCACCGGAAGGGCGACCTGTGGAAGGTGACCAATGCCTTGGGGCAAGTTGCAGAGACGCTTGCCTATGATGGAGCAGGCAGGCCGCTATCCCTCAAGGACTCCAATGGCGTTATCACCGATCTGGTCTATAGCCCGCGCGGGTGGCTGACCGCGCGCAAGGTGCGTGGGCCAAACAATGCGGTCGAGACGGACGATGTCATCACGGCCATCGACTACTGGCCGACTGGGCTCGTGAAAAATGTGACCGAACCCGATGGGGCTTTCACCGCGTATACGTACGACACCGCGCAACGCCTGACGGATGTCGCCGACAACGCCGGCAACACGATGCACTACAATTTGGACAACGCTGGCAATCGAACCGGCGAGACGACTAAGGACCCGCTGGGCACGTTGGCCCGGACGTTGTCACGGATCTACAATCAGCTCGGCCAACTGCAGACGCAAACCGATGCCTACCAGCATGCTACCGGATTCACCTACGACGCCAACGGTAACAGCGATCTCACGACTGATGCCTTAAGTCGGGTCACTAACAACGACTACGACCCGCTCAACCGCCTGAGCCGAACACTGCAGGACACCGCCGGCATCAATGCCCTGACCGCGTTCCAATACGACGCACTCGATAACCTGACCAAAGTCACCGACCCTAAAGGCCTGGCCACCAACTACGCCTACAACGCGCTTGGCGACCTGCTTCAACTCAGCAGCCCAGATACCGGCACCACCGGCTACACATATGACAGCGCGGGCAATCGCAAGACCCAGACCGACGCACGCAGCAAGCTAGCGACTTACAGCTATGACGCTCTGAACCGGCTCATCGGCATTACCTATCCGACTCTCAGCCTCAATGTCACGTATGCCTATGACGCAAGCCAGGCGGCGTGCATTGCGGGGGAGACGTTCGGCAATGGCCGGCTGACCAAGCTGACCGATGCCAGTGGCGCCACGGTCTACTGCTATGACCGTTTCGGCAACTTGGTACGCAAGGCCCAAACCACCAATGGCAAAATCTTTACGGTGCGCTATAGCTACACGTTGGGCGGGCGGCTGGCGAGCATCACTTACCCCGACAACCTGCTGGTGGATTACGTTCGCGACGGTCTCGGCCGCATCACCCAAGTAGGTGTCAAGGCCTCGGGCGGCACACGACAGGTGCTGCTGACCGCAGCGACCTATGCTCCGTTCGGGCCTGTGACCGGTTGGACGTTCGGCAACGGCCGCACCATGAAGCGCACGCTCAACCAGAACTACCAACCCAACACTATCCAGGACTCGGCTGTTGGCGGCTTGTCGATGGGGTATGAGTTTGACCCTGTCGGCAACCTCAGCAAGCTGCGTACGGCATTGCAGGCAGATCCGCCGCTCGCCACGTACGGGTACGACGCACTCAACCGCTTGAGCGATGTCCGCGACGGTCCTACGGGTACGGTGCTGGAACATTACGGATATGACGCCACCGGCAATCGATTGAGCGTTACCGTCGCAGGCACCCTCACCTCGTACACGTATCCCACGACAAATCACCGCGTCAGCCAAGTAGGAACCGTTACCCGCACTTACGATGCGGATGGCAACACCACCCAGATTGGCGGCACAGCGCGCCAGTTCGTCTACAACGACGCCAACCGCATGAGTCAGATCAAGGCGGGCACGACGTTGAAGATGACGTATCTGTACAACGGGAAAGGCGAGCAGGTCCGCAAGTACGTGGGCACCACCAACACCTACACGATGTACGACGAAGCCGGGCATTGGATCGGTGACTACGGCACCACGGGCGCGCCGACTCAGCAAGTAATTTGGATGGACGACTTGCCGGTGGGCTTGGTGGCCACCAATGGCGTCAATTATGTGGAACCTGATGCCCTAGGATCGCCGCGGACGGTGATCGACCCGTTACGCAGTGTTGCGATCTGGAAATGGGATCTGACCGGTGAAGCGTTCGGCAGCACGCCGCCCAATCAGAATCCTGATGCTGACGCTATCCAGTTTTCATTCAACATGCGCTATCCGGGCCAACGCTACGATGCGGCGAGCGGGCTGAATTACAACTATCTTCGTGACTACGACGCCGCAACCGGGCGCTACACAGAAAGTGACCCTCTAGGCCTAGTGGCGAGCCCCAGTAGTTACAGTTACGTAGATGGCGCACCTTTGGGGTGGGCGGACAAATTTGGCTTGCTCAAATGGGGATTTAACCCGGTCCAGTGGCGCGTATTTGGGACGACAACCATGACCTATCCTGGAACCATTCCTAACGACGTTGCTCCAAACTCGCTGGCCAGAACGACCATTGACTGGAACATAAATTCCACTTGTGTTTGTAATGGGGGCGGTTTCGGGCTTGGCGAATTTACGGTCGACATCACACCCGTAGTATTCCTTCGCCAATCCTATCGTAGCCTTGACGAAAGAAGTTCAACAAGAAGGGCGGAAATGGATCACGTGGGAGACTGGCAGAGGTGGAGCAGTTCAACGAGGACCAGGGCCCAAGCGTTAGAAGATAGCTCTAAGGGGGCGGCATTTCCCACTCAAGATGCCTGCAAGCAAGCCAGTAACGCTGCTATGTTTAGGTTGTTGCAATCAACTGCGGGTCCAGCTAATGATGCGTCTGCTCTATATTGGGATGCGTCCGGAAGGCATGATTACGTACCGGGTGGGAATTAAAATGAAAGCCAAACTCACAGCTTCCCTGTTTTTGCTGTTCTGGATTTCAACATCCCATGCAGGCTCGTTATGCGTCGAACCGATCCACATAAAATATGTAGGGAAAGATGATCTGCCAGTATGGGGCGGAAAACATAAATTTGGGCGCTTTGAATTGACTAACAATGCGAACGGTGTTGTCAAATTCCCACTTGTTCAAGCGGGTCCTTATATAGTATTTTATCAGCGGAACATTTACTTAGAAGCGAAGGAACCAAACGGTGGGTGGCATAGAACGGGTACTATCCTTGAAGAACTGACGCCGGCCGATTTAGAGATAGAAGTACAACCGAAGGCAAGCATGAACTTTTACGTCAGTCACGGGGTGTTTTCTGCGACGAGTCTGGGCGGTTCCAAGATCAGGCTGGTAGTGACTAGCGAGAAGGGATGTGTTTATTACTCTAATGAATTCAAGGTCGATGCGAATTCAAATTAATGCGAAGCAGGCCTTAGGCGAAGCGACTTGAGGCGCCATAACGCGGATGGTTCGGAATTCAAAGGGGACGGAGGGAATTAACCCTCGCCCATGACACACAAGGCCCGCATCGCGGGCCTTGTTGTTTGCGTTGCCGGTGGTTTGTTGGCTTAGCGCGATGCTTGTGCGAGCACGGCATCGATCATTTGCATGACCATGCGCTGCTTCGTGACGGGTAGCGCTGCGATCTGTTCGATCTGTTGCCGGCTGCTTCTTATCGGTGAAATAGCCGCTTAACAGCCTGGGCGCTGCGGGCGAAAAAGCGCTTCAAGGAATTTTTTGCCGGGACAGGGAACCGCCTCACTGGCCGCAGCGCTCCTAAGCCCTTGCCGCATCAAGAGAAAACGTCATCGTTGGCGGGAACGTGCGTCAAGGCAACGGTATCCCGGCCAACGCGCGGACGCAGCGTCAGGGTTGAACTACAACTACTTCCGGGATTACGAACCGTCCAGTGGGCGCTACTTAGAAAGCGATCCGATTGGTCTTGCGGGTGGGATCAGTGGGTACGCATATGTTGGAGGTGAGCCATTAAAGTTTTTTGATCCTGAGGGGTTAAAAAAATGGAAGGGAAAGATAAATTACGGAGAAGGCGCCCTTGGTTATAAATTGTTAAGCGTTGGATCCTGGAATCGAGTCGCGGTGGTCGTTGATAGCGAATGTGTTGCAGGCCGGAAGCTTCACGCCACAGTAATTGCCTCACATTGGTCTTTTGGCCTAAGCCCGAATATCGGCCCCCCCACCTTTTTCCTCGGAGATGTTGAATTAGACGATGGGGCGACCACACTTGCTGCAGAAAATTTGGCAGGCCCACTTAGTTTTACTTCGGGTGGAGGGGTCGGGACTGCAAGCGGTGCAATTACCGCCGGGTCGGCGCACGGCACATTCCACGCAAAGGGGACAACCTTAAGTGCCATTAATTTCAGCGGTCAAGGCGAGCTCGGCCCGTGGTCGAGCTTGGAGCAGCATTGCATTTGCAATCCTTAATGAGTAATCAAATCTGCGGCCCATCGATCCTAGTTGCTAAAAGAGCTTCGTGCTGTGGTATCGAGTATTCCTAAGGAGATTTCGATGGCATCCAAATTATTTAGGCGCGACTGGGCCCGCCGCCATTGATCCCATCTGCCTGCGTATCCCGATGTCCGGGATCAGCGCGCGCCTCGGCTTTCCTTCCCCGGCCGATGACTTCCTCGACGACACCATCGATCTCAACGAGCACCTTGTCCGTAACCCGGCGGCAACGTTCTATTACCGCGCCGAGGGCTGGTCGATGCTGATGGCGGGCGTGTGTGATGGCGACATCCTCATCGTGGATCGCTCCGTAACGCCGATTGACGGCGATCTGGTCATTGCCTGTTGGGACGGCAACCAGCCAACGTGCAAGGTACTCAAGACCACGTGCGATCACATCGAGCTGCATTCCCGCAACCCGCATTGCCCCAACATCGTGCTACCGGCGGGCACTGAGGTGGACGTTTTTGCCGTGGTCGGCGTGGTGCGCCAGATGCGCCGGAGCAAACGTGTTCGCACTGGTTGACGGCAACAATTTCTACGCAAGCTGCGAGCAGGTGTTTCAACCCGAGCTTCGTGGCAAGCCACTGGTGGTCCTGAGCAACAACGACGGGTGCGCGATCGCACGCTCGGCACAAGCCAAGTCGCTGGGGATCCGGATGGGCCAGCCGGCACACGAGTTGAAAGACCTTGTGCGCCATCAGGGCCTGCGGATGAGATCGGCGAACTTCGCCCTCTACGGCGACATGAGCGCCCGCGTCGTGAGCATCCTGCGCGACCAAGTGCGGCGGGTGGAGGTCTACAGCATCGACGAGTCCTTTATCGACCTGTCTGGCATCCGGGACCGGCTCGCGTTCTGCCAGCATCTGCGCGAACGCATTCGCACGTGGACCGGCATCCCGAATTGCATCGGCATTGGCCCGACGAAGACGCTGGCGAAGCTGGCCAACAAGGTGGCGAAGAAGGCTGCAGGGGTGGTCGACCTGAGCGATCCACAAGCGCGGGCCGACGCCTTGCAACACTTCCCGGCGGATGACTTGTGGGGAGTGGGGCGGAAATGGTCCGCCAAGCTGACCACCATTGGAATCACGACGGCCGCACAGTTACGCGATGCGCCGCCAGATCAGATTCTTGAACGCTTCGGCGTCGTGCTGCTACGCACCCAGCGCGAGCTGCAAGGCATTCCGTGCGTTGCATTGGAGGAAGTGGAACCGGATCGCCAACAGATCATGGTGAGCCGCTCTTTTGGGCAGCGTGTGGAAGACCATGAGGCGCTGGCACATGCGGTGGCTACGTTCGCAGTCAGTGCCACCGAGAAACTTCGCAAGCGTGGACTCGTGGCCTCTGGCGTGTGGGTGTTCGCCAACACCGATCCATTCCGTCCTGAGCTGCCGCAGCACCATCCGAGCCGAGCCATGACGCTTCCATCGTCCACATCGGACACGCGCGTGGTGCTGACCATTGCTCGGCGACTGCTGCAGGCCATATTCCGCGCCGGCTACGCCTACAAGCAGGCAGGGGTTGGCCTGCTGGACCTCGCGCGCCCAAGTGACGTGCAGGCAGACATGTTTACCCCGGCAGTGATTGGCAACGATGCCCTCATGGCAACGCTCGACAAGATCAATCGGCGGTACGGCCGGGGAGCGGCTGGTCTAGGTGCGTCAGGTTGGCATGACAAGCCCGCGTGGGGAATGCGTCAGGAGCGCCTGTCACCGCACTTCACAACGAAATTTACAGACCTGCCGATCGCACACTGCTAGCGGCAGAAAAACGGCCACTAAGCATGCCCTGCTCAGCGCATCGCGTGCAGCGACGCTTGATAGTGCGCCGCGATAGCGGGATCGCCGTTAGCCTGGGATTGAAACGATCCCGCATTACCTCTCGGCGACACGCTCGGTATAGGTAAGCACGTTGTCGCGGAAGCACAGGTACGCCACTGTGTGCACGTAGCCGGCTGCGTGCACAAGACCTGCAGGTCGGTGAGGACGTCCTGCTCGGAGCGACCTGGGTCCCGAGGGAGATGCCGGAGGGCTTTTTTGCCTTGGGGCAGTTTCTGCATGGAGTAGGTCATCGCGGGTCACAGCCGACATTTGGCGTCCATCAACAGGCCGAAAATAAAGGGCTAGTTCACTGAATCTGCTTCAAACCGCGATTGCGAGGAAAGTCCTCATTTCACGCAGCGGGACCGGTAAGTAGTAGGTCATCCGCTATATCGAGCCCGTACTTGCTTTTGATGCGGGTCGCCGTCCATTCGGAAGTTCCTGCGATGATCAGCAGCGCCTCCCGCATACGGCTCGCTGCATTCGCCCACTCCGGGCAATCTGGTCGATGTCCGAGATCTAACGTGTGCTTGATGGCGTAGGGCAGCTTGGACCCGGGATTTGTCTGTAGCCATTGCGCCAATTGAGATGCGTCGGTCTCTGCAATCGATGTGATCGCTCGCTCGTCAAATTGGCGCTCGGACATGCACTCCATAGCAGACTCAAGATCCATTGGACTGCTGTTCATCGAGACAAAAGCGTTCCGCTTTTGTAGAAACTCGGGATCCGCGATCCGCTCGAAGGTCTCGAGCTCGCGAAGATCGAGTTCGCCTAGACGCGGACCGCCACGCTGGTGCAGCCACTCGTCAATGAAGCGGCTCGCGACCTGATGTCGGCCGTTGAGGCGCATCATCGACACGACAGCCACCAGGTTGCTGACGTGGTCAAACGGCGACATGTGCACCCAGGTCCGCTGGATCGTATCCAAGGTCTCGTCCCCGTTGTCGCAAACGGAGTCGTGGTAAAGGCGCCATGCATCACTAAATTCTTCCTTGGCTTGCTTCTGAGCTTCGTCGGCCTCGAGCTTGTTAAGTGCCATTTGCAGCTCGGCCGCTCTCGGAAATCCTTCGAGAACGATCCTATGTAATTCTCGGCGCAAGTCGTCCATCCCGCCCAATCCGTAGTCGTCAAGTTTCCTTGCCCATGCGACTTCCTCCGGTGGTGTAGGCGACTCACCTCCACCCGTCCGTAGTCTCTCGAAAGCGAGCATGTAGTCGTTATAACGCATGACGAAGTCGAGTGGCGGAGCACCTACGCCCGAGCCGCTATGCGCATAAACCAACATTACCAGGTCGCGGGTAATCCGCTGTCCACCCTCTTGTGTCTGGGGAGAAACTGCGTCAAAGGCTAGTCGCAAACTGCGTACGACGCGCCTGATCAAACGTACATTCTTGAGCTCAATATCTAGAAGCGCTTGTCTGGCATATGCAGACCACGAAGCGTTTTCCGTGCCTAGCAGTCCCAAAGCAACCGACTGCTCGGCGGTGGGTTCATAGGTGAGTTCTGCCTCAAATACTTTTTCGCGCTGCGCATTCCACTCTGCGAGATCAGATCCCAACTGGCCTGTATTCAAAATTAAGCAGACACGACAACCTCGCTGCTCTTTTAAAAACGAGACGAGACCGAGCACGTCCTTCAATGACAGCCCGTTCCCTCGGCGTTCGACATCGTCGATGCATATCAGTCGCTCTCGCAGAGCGAAGAAGGAAAGATTTGTGATGGTGCGAGCTAAAGCGGGACCTCCTCCCACCTTGGCGGGCACGTGTGCTGCCGCTGCCGGGATGAACCGCAGAAACTGCCACCAGAGTTTGCGTGGGCTGAGCCACGAAGCGCGCATGAACGTACGCTCAGAGTCTCCGCTTCCGGACGCATACGACACTGCAGCCTTTAGTTCATCAAGAGAATTGATTCCAAAAAGCGAAACATAGGTGTATTTCTCGCCCTGCCTAGCCTTGAGATGAGGGCTGATGACTAACTCATTCCACAGATATGTTTTTCCGATTCCCCAATCGCCTTGTAGGACCAACGCCGTAGGTTCTTTCGACACCACGAAGCTGCTGAGCGTGGACTTGACGGTCACGGCAATTCCTAGGGTTTCGCGCATGCGCGCCCTCGAATGCTACTAGACCGCGGGGTGTCGACCTGGGCACCTAAGGAGAGGAGCCCGCGAAGAGGTCGGCGCACACCAATGTCGAAAAGTACGGCTCACTGGTTGGTTGCCAAGCTATGTGTTGCCAGCTTTCACGGAGCAGCCATCTCAACGCCGAGGCGAGCTTTGCGCGCAGAACACCTGGCTGAGCACAAGCCTTGATGGACCGGCTGATTAGCATCAATCGCCTATCACCACCCCGGTGCATTTGGTCATCCCGCCCAAACTGTCGGCAGCGCGGAATGGCGCGCGCGCGATGTACTGATTGGGATCGTATTGCTGCACCAGGGCGCTACGCACGACGGTAACTATGACGGTATGGATCGACAGAAAGCAGGAGAATTGGCGCAAATAGGTCGTTGTAGACCATAATTAAAGGGAGTCCCCGGCCACCACACTTTTCAAGACGTTACGCGACCCGCACTTGATGCGGGTTTTTGGTTTGTGGCAAAACGTGTCGTCGACCGGATACCCAGCGCCCTGCTTCGGTCGCGCCGCCGGGGGTTTTTCAGAGCGATGATCGTTACGCGGGCTGTCGCCGGCGCATGTCGTGGCACGCTTGCAAAAAAAGGCGGGGGATGATCCCCGCCTTTTTTTGCTTTCCAAACTCACCGCAAGGTCAGTTGCAGACCCGCTCCACCGTCCGGTAGCGCTGTTGCTGGCGATGGCGCTGGATTTTATGACCGGCAATGCCGCCGGCGACTGCACCGCCGACCGTGGCCAGGTCTTTTCCTTTGCCGCCACCAATCTGATGGCCAATCAGGCCGCCGGCCACCGCGCCGA
>JANMAO010000084.1:0-5000 GCA_031359875.1 Lysobacter sp. | reverse complement strand
CGCGGTCGCTGACGGCCTGCCAAAATGATCCAGCGGTGCGGCCATCGGGCGCGCCACCGGTCGTGGCGGGGCGAGCACCTATACTTTGTGGCCCGGCTCACCCGTGCGCATTCATGTCCGACGTTCCTGCCTGCCCGCAATGCGGCATGCACAACACCTATCCCGATGGCGACGGCCTGGTCTGCGCCGACTGCGGTCACGAATGGGCGATCGCGCAGGGCGCAACGGACGCTGGCGTCGTCGTCAAGGATGCCAACGGCAATCTCCTGGCCGAAGGCGACTCGGTCGTGGTGATCAAGGACCTGAAGGTGAAAGGCTCGTCGATCCCGCTGAAGCAGGGCACGCTGATCCGCAACATCCGTCTGGTCGAAGGCGATCCCGACCACATCGAAGGCAGCTCCGACAAGATCAGGGGATTGGTGCTGAAAACCTGCTTCCTGAAGAAGGCTTGAGGACAATACGTTGAGCACAACAGATTGAGGATCGCTTGATGCCGACGTTGGTTACGCTGCCGCTACCGCCACGCGAGGCAACTTCGGATGAGGAGCGTATTGCTCGCGCGAAGGCATTTGCCGATCAGCTTGCACAACGCCGCACGGTGCGCGAATACGCATCGACGCCGGTTCCACGCGAGGTCATCGAACACTGCCTGCGCGCGGCGGGCAGTGCGCCGAGCGGAGCCAACCAGCAACCATGGCGATTCGTGGCGGTGTCGGACCCGGCGATGAAGCATCGCATCCGCGAAGCCGCCGAGGCTGAGGAGCGCGAGTTCTACTCGCATCGCGCCACCGCTGAGTGGCTGGAGGCGCTGGCGATTCTGGGCACGGATGCCGACAAACCCTTTCTCGAGGATGCCCCGTGGTTGATCGCGATCTTCTATGAGCGCTTCGGCGTGGATGCGGCGGGACAAAAGCACAAGCGCTACTACCCGCAGGAATCCGTCGGCATCGCCACCGGACTGCTCATCGCCGCGCTGCATCGCGCCGGTCTGGCGACGCTCACGCACACGCCAAGCCCGATGGGATTTCTCAACAAGGTGCTAGAACGCCCACGCAATGAGATGCCCTATCTGCTGCTTGTCGTCGGCCATGCCGCCGATACCTGCCGTGTGCCCGACATCCAGCGCCTGCCGCTGGAGGCTTACGCCAGCTTCATATAAGGGCATCACCTGGGCGCGGGAATGCGCGCGATGTAGGTCATGATGGCCCGGCCCGAGCGGCGCCGTTGTCGCAATGCTGGAGAGCAGGCCTTGATTCCCAAGTGGTTCCAGTACGGCAGCGTGGCCATGCTCGCGGCGCTCTGCGCCTGTGCCGCACGCTCGTCCGGCAAAGCTGACGACAACACACGATGGCGCGTGCCTTCAGCGGCGCCCGCCGCGCGCAGCAATTGGGCCCTCGCGCGCGTCGGCGATTCGGTGTTCACGTTCTACGGGCTCGGCCCCGGCAAAGCCTCCGGCGACATCGCACGCGACGTGCATGCCTATGACCTGCGGCATCACGCGTGGCGGCAGGTGACCGACATCCCCGTGCCGGCAGGCCGTCTGGCGAGCGTCGCGGTGACGATCGCAGACCGGGTGTACTTGTTAGGCGGCTACACCGTCTCGGCAACTGGCGACGAAGTTTCCACGCCCGAGGTGCTGCGCTTCGATCCTGTCAGCGCGCGTTTCACGGTTGAGACCCGGATGCCCCTCCCGGTGGACGATAGCGTTGCGCTGCCTTGGCGCGACCGCTGGATCGTACTGGTGAGCGGTTGGCATGCAACCGCCAATGTCGCCATGGTGCAGATCTACGACACCCGCACCAAAGCATGGACGACGGGCACGCCATGGCCGGGCCAGCCGGTGTTCGGCCACGCTGGCGGGCTGGTGCAGGATGCAATGGTGGTCTGCGACGGAGTGACTGCGGTGAAGGGCGGGAATCGAAAGAACCGGTTTTCCATCACCAATGCCTGCTGGCGAGGCGAGCTCAACCCCGACGCACTGGGCCAAATCCGCTGGACCGCGCTGCCGCCACATCCCGGCAGGCCGCTGTATCGCAGTGGCGCAGTGGGTACGCGCTCCGCTACGGGTGTCGCGCGGATTGTGTTCGCCGGTGGCAGTGAGCGCCCCTACAACTACAACGGCATCGGCTATGACGGCGTGGCAGCAGCGCCGTCGTCGGCGGTGGTCAGTTTCGATCTCGCCAGCAATACCTGGGTGCAGCAAAAGCCGCTGCCGATCGCCGGCATGGATTTTCGCGGTTTGATCGAGGCGGACGGCCACTTCCTTCTCTTCGGGGGGATGCGCGACGGGCAGAAGGTCAGTGGCGACGTGATCCAATTTTCGTTGCAGCCCTGACCCGGCGGTTGACGACCTGATTGTCGGCACCATCACCCACGCACCGTTTTGCACGACGCCGGCCTCATCATTATTGCTTTCAACTGGAGCACGTCCATGTTTCGAGTCCTGATGACGGTCGCGCTGGCGGTCGCCTGCGGCGGCGCCTTCGCCGCAAACAATCTCGCTGCTGCCCCCGACCAGATCCGGCCCCTCCTGCTCGGGTCGAAGATGCCGGACGTAAAGCTGGCCACGCTCGAGGGCAATCCGACCACGCTCAAGAAACAGGTCGATGGCAAGCCCGCGATCCTGGTGTTCTATCGCGGCGGCTGGTGCCCTTACTGCAACCTGCAACTCAGTGAGTTGCGGCTGATCCAGAAACAGGTCGAAGGCCTCGGTTATCAGGTCATCGCAATAAGCCCAGACCGCCCTGCGGAACTCACTGCTACTTTGGGCAAGGACAAGCTCGCCTACACCCTGTTGTCCGACAGCAAGGCTGATGCGATGCGTGCATTCGGCATCGGTTACCGCCTGGACGATGCCACGTATGCGAAGTACAAGACCGGCGGGCTCGATCTTGAGGGCAGGTCCGGCGGTGAGACCCACCATGCGTTGCCGGTACCGTCAGTATTCATCATCGATCGCGACGGCGTCCTGCAGTTTTCCTACAGCCATCCCGACTACAAGGTGCGTGTGCCTGGCGCCGTGGTGCTGGCGGCGGCAAAGGCCATTGCCGAGCGTAGGCAATACCTGAAGCCCAAGGCCGGGGGCTAGGCGCGAGCGCAGCGGCCCAGTCCCTGGCGGGACCATCGGCTTGCACGGCCCTCACGCCGCACCTGAATCGATCCGCCGCCCGGAAGCCGCCGGTGGCGCCCGTGGCCCCATAATGCCGGGCTAATTCTTGCGGCAGCCCCTGAAATCCGATGAAAACCCCCAAGGGCTTGCAGCCACTGGTTGACGACGGCGTGATCGACGAAGTCCTGCGGCCGCTCAAGAGCGGCAAGGAAGCCTCGGTCTACGTAGTTCGCTCGGGCGACGAGGTGCTGTGCGCCAAGGTCTACAAGGACATGGCGCAGCGCAGCTTCCAGGCGCGCGTGCAATACCAGGAAGGCCGCAAGGTGCGTGGCAGCCGCCAGGCGCGAGCGATCGGCAAGGCCAGCAAGTTCGGCCGCCGTCAGCAGGAAACCGCCTGGAAGAACACCGAAGTCGATGCGCTCTACCAGCTGGCCGAAGCCGGCGTCCGCGTGCCACAACCGCACGGCTATTTCCATGGCGTGCTGTTGATGGAACTGGTCACCGACGCCGGCGGCCACAGCGCCCCGCGTCTGGGCGAAGTGGAACTCACGCCCGAGCAGGCGCGTCTGTATCACGTTGAACTGGTCCGCGATGTCGTGCGGATGCTTTGCCTGGGCCTGATCCATGGCGACCTGTCCGAATACAACGTGCTGGTCGCGCCCGTGGGCCCGGTGATCATCGACTTGCCGCAGGTGGTCAGCGCTTCCGGCAACAACGCGGCGCGGGCGATGCTGCTGCGCGACGTGCACAACCTGCGCGACAGTCTCTCCCGCTTCGCCCCCGAGCTCGCCGCGACGTATTTCGGCGAGGAGATGTGGGCGCTGTACGAGAAGGGCGAGCTGAAACCAGATACCGAACTGACCGGCGCCTTCGTGTTCGACGAGCACACCGCCGACGTGTACGCGATACAGATGTCGATCGAGGATGCCCGCCAGGAAGCCATGATCCGCCAGCAGGGTCGCGAGGAAGCTGCCGAGGTCGATTGAAGCCGGTTCGCATCCGGCAATTGCCCGCGCCGGATGTCCTGCGCGCCGCTGCTGCGTGAGTCAGCGGGAACGCGTCAAACCACGCATTGCAATGCCGTCAGCCACTTCTGGAAATCGGTGGAAGTCATCGGTTTGGCGAATAGAAAGCCTTGCACCACGTCGCACCCGACGGCTTTGAGGGCCGCCAACGTCGCCTCATCCTCGACCCCCTCGGCGGACACGCTCAGGTTGAAGCGATGGGCAAGATCGATGATGAGCAATGTGATGTCGGCACTGGCCTGGTCGGTCAACATTTCGGCCACGAACGATTTGTCGATCTTCAGTTCGTCGGCGGGGATGTCCTTGAAGTAGGCAAGGCAGGAGTAGCCGGTCCCGAAATCATCGATCGCTATCTTCACGCCGAGCGCGCGAATTTGCCTGAGGGCGTCGAATCCCTGTTCGCGATCCATCAGCGAACGCTCCGTGATCTCGAGCACGAGTTGCGTCTTGTCGTTGCCCCACAACCGGAGTGCGTTTTCGACCAGCTCCGGCAGCTCACGCTGGGTCGCCAGCGCGCCGGGCAGGTTGACCGCCACGGAAAGATTGCCGCCGTCATGCGGCCATTCATTGGCTTGCCTTAGCGCCGTATTGAGCGCCCAGATCGTCAGTTTCCTGATCTGGCCAGTGCGTTCGGCGAGCGGGATGAAGACATCGGGCGAAACCAGGCCGCGCGAAGGCGAGTTCCAGCGCATCAACGCTTCGACCCCGATTGTCTTGAGATCGGACAACCGCACCATCGGTTGGTAGTGCATGGCCATCTCGCCGCGCTGGATGGCGTTTTCGAGTTCCATCTCCAGGTCCCACATGTCGGAAATCCCGAGGTCGCGGGAGTTGTCCGGCGCAAACCCGAACGGTTGCCCGTCGAG
>JANMAO010000083.1:0-2733 GCA_031359875.1 Lysobacter sp. | reverse complement strand
CGTTCTCGACTTTTGCGCCGCGCCAGCCGTAGATCGCCTGGTCATCATCGCCGACCACGAACACGCGCCCGGTCTCGCCGGCAAGCAGGCGCACGAAGCCGTACTGGATCGCGTTGGTGTCCTGGAACTCGTCGATCAGCAATTCGCCGAAGCGATGCCGGTAGTGCGCCAGCAGCGCGGCATTGTCGCGCAGCAGTTCATGCGCGCGCAGCAGCAGTTCGGCGAAATCCACCAGCCCGGCGCGGTCGCAGCGCTCCTGGTACAGCGCGTAGGCGCGACGCATCGCGTCGGCCCACGGGTCCGCACCGGGCTGCAGGTGTTGCGGACGTCGGCCTTCATCCTTCTGCGCATTGATCCACCACGCGATCTGCCGCGGCGGAAAACGCGCCTCGTCCAGTTCCAGTTGTTGCACCACGCGCTTGACCAGCCGCAACTGGTCGTCGCTGTCGAGTACCTGGAAGCTCTCCGGCAGCTTCGCATCCTGCCAGTGCAGGCGCAGCAGCCGGTGCGCGAGGCCGTGGAAGGTGCCGATCCACATGCCGCGCGAACCGTTGCGCAGCAGTGCATCGGCGCGCGCGCGCATCTCGCCGGCAGCCTTGTTGGTGAAGGTCACCGAAAAGATGCCGTGCGCCGGCACGCCGTAGACCTCGTTGAGCCAAGCGATGCGGTGGATGAGCACCCGCGTCTTGCCGGACCCGGCGCCGGCGAGGACGAGATAGTGACCAGGCGGCGCGGTGACGGCCTCGCGCTGCGCAGGGTTCAGCGCGTCGAGCAGATACGAAACATCCATCGCGCCATTGTAACGAGGCTGGCCGCGGAGACGGTGCCCGCAGCGGGTGCTGACACCGCGATTGCGGCGTTCAGTCCTTGGGCGGTTTCATCTCGTATTGCAGCGGCGGCTGGGCGCCGAGCAGCCAGCGCACGAAGTAATCCCAGCGTCGCCGCATCATGTAAGGCGCATCCGTGCCGTAGCCGTGATGCGCGTTGGGAAACACCACCAGGTCGAAGTCCTTGTTGGCCTTGACCAGCGCATCGACCACCAGCATCGTGTTCGATGGCGGCACGTTGTCGTCCATCAATCCGTGCGCGAGCAGCAGGTGGCCCTTGAGATTTTTCGCGCGGCTTTGGTTGGCCTGCGCATCGTAGTTGCTGCTGCCGTCCTTGCGGCGCTTGTCACGGGATGTCGTCTCCAGCCCCTGCCATTTCTCCGCCCAGTCGTCCTCATAGTTGCGGTTGTCGTGGTTGCCGCTCTCGCTGATGCCGACCTTGAACAGATCGGGGTAGGTGAACATCGCATCGGCGGTCGCGTAGCCGCCGCCGGAATGGCCCCAGACGCCGACGCGGTCGAGGTCGATCCACGGGTAGCGCTTGCCGAGTTCGTGCAGCGCCGCCACCTGGTCGGGCAGGGTGTTGTCGCCGATGTCGCCACCGAAGGCATCGTGGAAGGACTTCGAGCGCCACGGCGTGCCCATGCCGTCGATCGCGATCACGACGAAGCCCAGCTCCGCCAGCGCCTGATGGTCACGGCGCGCCGCTTCGAAGCTGCGGCCGCCGACCGATCCAGTCTGCGGGCCGGGATAGATGTAGTCGATGACCGGATATTTTATTGCCGGATCGAAACGCGATGGCTTGAACATCAGGCCATACAAATCGGTCCTGCCATCGCGTGCCTTGACCAGGAGCGGCGTCGGCGGAGTCCAGCCCGCAGCTTGCAGTCGCGTGATGTCCGCCGTCGCCACCGTCGCCACCGTGCTGCCGTCATCGGCGCGGCGCAGCAGCGTCACCGGCGGCGTGGTCGGCGTCGAATACGCGTCGACGAAATATTTGCCGTCCGGCGACAACGTCACCTTGTGGTCCGCATCCTCCGGCGTCAGCAGCGCCGGCGCGCCGCCATCGAGCGAGACCTTGTAGAAGGATTCGAAGTACGGATTGCGGCCATGCCTGCGATCGGCATGCTCGCGGCCGACACCGCGGAACCACACCGTGCGCGATTGCGGATCCACGCGCAGCACTTCGGTGACGTTGCCGGTGCCCCTGGTCACCGCATGCTTCAGCTTGCCGTGGGCAAGATCGTAGAGATACAGGTTGCCCCAGTTGTTGCGCTCGCTGAACCACAGGATCTCGTTGGACTGCGGTAGGTAACGCCAGTTGACCGCGCCGTTGCCGCTCTCGAAATAAGTCGCGACTTTCTCATTCAGCACGTCGCGCACGACACCGCTCTGCGCATCGGCCACGCGCAGCCACGCCTGCTTGTGGTCGCGGGAGGTCGAGACGAAGGCGAGCGTGCGGCCGTCCTTCGCCCATTGCACGTCTTCCCAACCGCCATCGCAGCTGACGTCATCGCACAAGGTCGAACGGTGCTGGTCAGGCGGTGTCGTCAGGCGCAGGACGTGCGGCGTCGGCACGTCGATGACGACACGCTCGATCATGGTCACGTCCCGGTCGCCGACCAGTGGGTACTTCCACGTCTCCACTTTCGGATGGCCGACGCTGGTGCCGACCAGGGTCATCGAGCCGGTCTTGCGCTGGTCCTGCTGGAAGGTCGCGATCTTCGACGAGTCCGGCGACCACACCAGGATCGCGCGATCGCTATGGATCCAGCCGGCGTTGTCGGTGGCGTAACCGTAGTCGCTGACGCCATCGTGCGTCAGCTGCGTTTGCTTGCCGCTGGCGACATCGCGCAGCCACAGGTTCCGGTCGCGGATGAAGGCTTCGCTGCGCTTGTCCGGGGAC
>JANMAO010000227.1:0-1732 GCA_031359875.1 Lysobacter sp. | reverse complement strand
CGCGCTGCAGCACTGCCTGCACGGCCACGCCTTCGCCGAAGTCTGCCGGCTGCTTACCGACACGCACGCGAGCGAAGACGTGCCCGCGCTGGCACTGGGTTACCTGCGCCAATGGTGCGAGCAGGGCTGGATCGCCGCCTGGTCGTGACGCCGTCGCGGACGCGTCCTCGCGGCACACGGCATGCAGCACCCAGCACCGAGGTCGCATCGCAGCCCGCTGTTAGAATCGTTGCACGACTCCGCATCCCCGAGGGCGCGGCCATGGGGCCGCGAGAGACATGAACTGGCTCAACGAACTCCTCCTCAACGATCCCGATCCAGCCGAAACCCGCGAATGGATCGAGTCGCTCAAGGCGGTCATCGACCACGACGGTGCCCCGCGTGCGCACCAGTTGCTCGAAGGCATGGTCGAGTTGACCCGGCACGCCGGCGCGCAACTGCCGTTCTCGCCGACCACCGAATACGTCAACACCATTCCCGCCGGGCAGGAGGCGAAGGCCCCCGGCGACGCCGCGATGGAATGGCGCATCCGCTGCCTCATCCGCTGGAACGCGATGGCGATGGTCGTGCGCGCCAACCGCAAGCCCGGCGACCTCGGCGGCCACATCGCCAGCTTCGCGTCCGGCGCCACCCTGTATGACGTCGGCTTCAACCATTTCTGGCGCGCGCCGTCGGAAGCGCACCCCGGCGATTTGCTCTACATCCAGGGCCATAGCTCGCCCGGCATCTACGCGCGCTCGTTCCTCGAAGGCCGCATCAGCGAATCGCAGCTCGACCACTTCCGCATGGAAGTCGACGGCCGCGGCGTCAGCTCGTACCCGCATCCGTGGCTGATGCCCGATTACTGGCAGACGCCGACGGTGTCGATGGGTCTGGGCCCGATCGCAGCGATCTACCAGGCGCGCTACTGGAAATACCTCGAAGGCCGTGGGCTGATGCCCAAGACCGATCGCAAGGTCTGGTGCTTCCTCGGCGACGGCGAAACCGACGAGCCCGAATCGCTCGGCGCGATCTCGGTCGCCGGCCGCGAAGGCCTCGACAACCTGGTGTTCGTCGTCAACTGCAACCTGCAGCGCCTCGACGGCCCGGTGCGTGGCAACGGCAAGATCATCCAGGAGCTGGAAGGCAATTTCCGCGGCGCCGGCTGGAACGTGATCAAGACCATCTGGGGCAGCTACTGGGATCCGCTGCTCGCGCGCGATACCTCGGGGAAACTGCGCCAGTTGATGATGGAAACCGTCGACGGCGAATACCAGAACTGCAAGGCGTTCGGCGGCAAGTACACCCGTGACAATTTCTTCGGCAAGTATCCGGAGACTGCAGCACTCGTCGCCAACCTGTCCGACGACGACATCTGGAAACTCAACCGCGGCGGCCACGATCCGCACAAGGTCTACGCCGCCTACGACGTCGCGGTGAAGACCACCGACCAGCCGAGCGTGATCCTGGCCAAGACCGTCAAGGGTTACGGCATGGGCGCGGCCGGCGAAGCGCTCAACCCGACCCACGGCACCAAGAAGATGGACGACAGCGACGTGCGCGCGTTCCGCGATCGCTTCCAGATCCCCATCAGCGATGCGCAGCTCGCCGAGGGCGCGGTGCCGTTCTTCCATCCCGGCGAGAAATCGCCGGAAGTCGAATACATGCACGCGCGCCGCAAGGCCCTTGGCGGCTTCCTGCCGCAGCGCCGGCGCAAGAGTTCGCAGACGCTGGAGGCGCCGAAGCTCGAGGT
>JANMAO010000165.1:0-1884 GCA_031359875.1 Lysobacter sp. | reverse complement strand
AATCGACGTGACGGCAAGTCCGGCGGCCATAACTGGACGCGGCAAATCCCGGCAGCGTAGATTGCGCATGACTGACGTGCTGCCGGGGGGCGCAGTCGGTGCCGTCCAGACTGGGGATGATCCGCATGCAGCGCTGCCAATCGTGGGCCTCTGTCCCGGCTATTGCGTCGCCCTCTGCGGTCGCGATGGGGCATTGGCGGACATGAGCGACACCGGGCAGACGGGGTCCCTCGAGGTTGCCCTGGCGCACGCTGCTCGCCTGCTCGAAACCGACCCGGAACTCGCAGCTGAGCAGGCGACCGAGATCCTGGGCGCGGTCGGGGACCATCCAATAGCGCTGCTCCTGCTCGGCGCGTCGCACACGGCCCGTGGCAATCCGCAGCGCGCTCTGGAGATCCTCGGGCCGCTCGCCGCTACCCAGCCACAGTGGGCCAAGGTGCATCTTGAAGCCGGTTTGGCGCTGGCCGGCAGCGGACGTGGCGACGAAGCGGTCGTGGCGATGCGCCATGCCGTCGCCCTCAAACCGGATCTACCCGGCGCGTGGCTCGCGCTCGCCGACCAGCTCGCGGCGCTGGGCGATACCGCTGGCGCCGATGCAGCCTATGCCAGTCATATCCGCCATTCGACCCGCGATCCGGGGCTACTCGCCGCGGCCATCGCGCTGTGCGAGAACCGCATCCCCGAGGCGGAAACCCTGCTGCGCGCGCACCTGAAGCAGGCGCCGACCGACGTCGCCGCGATCCGCATGCTCGCCGAGGTCGCCGCGCGGCTCGGCCGTGATGAAGATGCCGAGTTGCTGCTGGCGCGATGCCTCGAGCTCGCACCGGGCTTCCACGCCGCGCGGCAGAATCACGCGTTGGTGCTGAACCGCTGCAACCGTCCCGCCGAAGCGCTGGCCCAGGTCGAGGTGCTGCTGGCCGCCGATACGGGCAATCCGGGTTACCTCAACCTCAAGGCCGCCATCCTCAGCCGCATCGGCGATGCCGACCAGGCGATCGCCCTGTATGGCGAGGTGTTGGCCAGGCATTCTGGTCACCCGAAGCTGTGGACGAGTTACGGGCATGCACTGAAGACTGCCGGCCTGCAGGAGCGCGCGGTTGCAGCCTATCGCAGGAGCATCACGCTCGAGCCCGCGCATGGCGAGGCGTACTGGAGCCTGGCCAACCTCAAGACCTTCCGCTTCGACGCCGCCGACGTGCAGGCAATGCAACAGCAGCTGGCGCGCAGCGACCTCGCGGCCGAACAGCGCTACCACCTCGAATTCGCCCTGGGCAAGGCGCTGGAGGACGACGGCGACTACGCCGGGTCGTTCCGCCATTACCTCGCCGGCAATGCGCTGCGGAAACCGACGGCGCCGTACGATCCGGACGACACCAGCACGCGCATGCGGCGCGCGCGCCAGCTCTACACGCGCGAGTTCTTCGACCAGCGCGCCGGTTCCGGTAGCGACGCACCCGATCCGATCTTCGTGGTCGGGTTGCCACGCGCGGGATCGACCCTGATCGAGCAGATCCTGTCGAGCCATTCCACGGTGGAAGGCACGATGGAACTGCCCGAGATCACGTCCATCACCCGCCTGTTGCGCAAGCGTGCGAACGCGGCGCAGCCGACATACCACGACGTGCTGGCAACACTGGACCGGGCCGAGCTCCACGCGCTGGGCGAGCGCTACCTGGACCGCACGCGCATCCATCGCATGTCCGGCGCGCCCTTGTTCATCGACAAGATGCCGAACAATTTCGCGCACATCGGCCTGATCCACCTCATCCTGCCGAACGCGAAGATCATCGACGCGCGCCGCCACCCGCTGGCGTGCTGCCTGTCGGGGTTCAAGCAGCATTTCGCGCGCGGGCAGAACCACACCTACAGCCTCGACGACCTGGG
>JANMAO010000117.1:0-13724 GCA_031359875.1 Lysobacter sp. | reverse complement strand
CGCCGGGGCGTTCACCGCCGGGCCTGCGACGCCTTGTCGTGGCCAGCGGGCTCCTGCGCCGCTGGGCGCACGACTCGATCGGGGAAGTCGGCACGCAGCGATTCGTCGATCCGGATCGGGCGGGCCCAGTGATCGTAGGTGGTGACCAGGCCGCGCTTGAGGCGATGGAACTCGGCCGAGCCGGGCTCGATGCCCAGATGCTGCGTGATCACCCCCCAGCCCAGGGCGTGATCGCGGGTCCAGGCGTCGGCCACGCTGCGGCACGGCTGTCCCGCGACTTGCGCCAGCGCGCAGGCGTAGTAGACGTCGCCCGGCGCCCAGTGCCGGTCGAGCAGGTCGCTGACCAACGCCCGCGGGGCGCTGTAGTAACGCGCCATCTCATCGATGAACGGATCGCGATAACGCTGCCCGTAGCGGTTGATGTCGTTGAGCAGGTCGTCGACCCAGGCATCGCCGGTGCGCGGAGTCCAGGCTGCGGCGACCTCCTGGGCATGGACACTACGGGTGGCTGCCAGCAACGCGAGCGCCAGGGCGAGGATTTTCAAAGTGCACTGCATGCAGGTCTCCGTGGTTGCAACAAACCGGCTGGCCGCCCCGCCGCAGCCAGCCAGGACCGCGACCAGCAGTCCCGCGCACGCAGACAGGCGGCAAGTCGGGACGGCGGGCGGGCGACGCAGGCTCATGCGGGAATTGTGCCGCATCGCCGCGCACCGCCTGCACATCGCCACGACGGTCGTCGGTTTACGTTTTCCCGCGTGACCAAGGGGAAGACGACATGCAGGCCTTCAGGTTCTCCGCTGCTGGGCTGACGTCGCTGACAGTGCGGCGACGGCGCTGGCTGATCGCGCTGGTGGTCGGCGTTGTGCTGCTCGCGCTGTATGCCGGCGCCCTGACCTGGGTCACGCAGCGGTTGCAGACCGACATCCAGAAGAGCATCCATCCCCTGCCGGCCGCGAGCGAGGATCATCGCGTCGGCGGCTAGCCTGGCGCGACAGACTCCGGGCAGCACCTGTGGGCGTTGCCCGGAGCAAGCGACGATCAATCAATCGTTCGACGATCAATCGCTGCCCTCAACGTCATCACCGTAGGCGTGAGGGTAAGGCCGGCCGTAATCATCCCGGTACTCGATGCGATGGCTGTCGAGGCGTTCCCGGTCGACGTTTGATGCAACGGCAAATTCGACATTCATCGAGGTGGGCGCAGACCCGCGCCGGGCACGCAGCGCGACTTGTTGCATCGTCGGCACGGCGGCTTCGAACCGACAGCGCGGCGCGGACATGGCGTCGTCGAAGCAAACCAGCTGCACCAACCGATCGCTATCCCCCAGCCAACAAGAAAGACGGCGCCGATGGGCGCCGTCCTGGATTGCGGAAGCGGGGACGATCAATCGTTGTCGTCGTCGCCACCGCGGTCGCGATCATTCCTGCCGCGGTCGTTCCAGCCATGATCATCGTTGCGGTCATTGTGGCGATCGTCGCCGTGACCCTTGCACTTGCCATGCTTGTTGCAATGTTCGTTGCCGTAATACCCATAGGCGTTGCCATACGGCGGACGATTGCGATAGTTGTCCTGCGCACGGTAATCGCGGGAGTAGTCGACGCGACGACCATATTGGTCGTACATGGGACGGCCGTAACGATCGTAGGCCGCGCGCTGGTTGTATGGATTTGCGTTGTACTGGTTGCCGTTGTACGCGACCTGGCGGTAGTAGACCGGGCGGCCATAGGCATCGCGGCCGGTGGTCAGGCGATCGTTGCTGCCGTAGTCGCCGTAACGATCGTAAGGCGTGCCGTTGTTGAACACGACGTCGGCGACATCGACCAACACGCGGCTCAGGCTGTCCTGCGCATGCACGGGTGCGATTGCGCCGAAGCCGAGACCCGCCGCCAGCACCGCCGGGGCGATCCATCCCATCAGACTGTTACGCATGGTGTGCTCCTTGTCCGCGCCAATCGCGGCCATGTCGCCACCATGCGGCAGCAGCGATGAACGGGTTTCTAATCGCGCGGAATTTCGCTTGTCGCGACATGATCGGTAAATCCCTCATTCATCGCGGCGATCGCGCAGACCGCCCCGGCCAACTCGGATGCAGCAGCGACGCGACGCAGGCGTGGCGCATCGTCGGCGACGGCCGCGTCGGTCTCGTGCATCCAGGTCACGTGGTAGGGCATGTGCACGCCCCAGCCGCCGAGCGCGAGCACCGGCGCGATATCCGAACGCAGCGAATTGCCGATCATCACGAATTGCGCCGGCGCGACGTCGAACTCCGCCAGCACCCGCGCATACGTCGGCGCGTCCTTCTCGCTGACGATCTCGATGCGCTGGAACAGATCGGCCAGCCCCGACTGCCGCACCTTGGCTTCCTGGTGGAACAGGTCGCCCTTGGTGATCAACACGATCGCATGCGAGCGCGCGATCGCCGCCACCGCGTCGCGGATGCCCGGCAGCAATTCGAGCGGATGCTGCAGCAGCGATTTGCCAAGCAGCACGATCCGGTGCAGGTCGGCGGCGCCGATCCGCGCGTCGGTGATCGCAAACGCCGCCTCCAGCATCGACAGCGTCATGCCTTTGGCGCCGTAGCCGAACAGCGCGAGGTTGCGCTTCTCGACGTCATACAGCCGTTCGTGCACGTCGTCGAGATCGACATAGGCGCCGACGATGCGTTCGAACTCCTGCTGCGCGGCGCGGTAGTAGTCCTCGCTCCGCCATAACGTGTCGTCACCATCGAAGCCGACCAGCTGGACGGCCGACTTCCCCCTGACGCGCATGTAGCCGTTGTCATCCATGCCGAAGTCTAGCCCGCAATCAAAAAGGGCGGCCCGCAGGCCGCCCTCGTGCATTGCTGCAACGGTGTTGCGGATCAGCCACTGTGCCCCTTCGAACCCTGGCCGCGCGCTGCCAGGTAGGCCTTGTACTCATCGGCGGTGAGCGCGCCATCCTTGTTGGCATCCGCTTGGTCAAACACCTTGCTCAGGCCCTTGACCGGGGCCGCCTCGGCCTTGCTCAGCTTGCCGTCCTTGTCACTGTCAAGCTGCGACCAGTTCACGCGCTTGGCAGATGCGGCGGACGCCGCAGGCGTGGCTGGAGTCGCGGGCGTGGCAGGAGTCGCCGGTGTCGCGCCCATGGCGGTGGCGTCACCCGTTGCGGAACCTGCCGCGGCCGCCATCGCGCTCGCATCGTCAATCGGCGGCGTGGCCGGGGTTGCGGGCGTGGCCGACAATGCGGGTGCGGGTGATGCAGCTTGCGTGGCGACCTGCCCTCGCGTGGCGGCGCGGGCATGGCCACTTTGCGCGAATGCAAACGGCGCGGCCAAGGCCGCAGTCATGGCGGAAATCAGGATCAGGGAATTTCGAAAAATCATCGTTCATCGCTCCATGGGGAAATGGTGGAGAGCACGCCTTTCGTCGTGCATCGCCACCTTGCCGCCTGGTCCATGAACTCAAGCCGCTACGGGGACGTTAAGACAACGTTGATTTAACCACCCGCCGTGTCAAACCGATTAAGCAGCGCCGTCATTCATCGGGACGCGTGCGCTGAAATCCACATCGGCGCTAACGCGGCATGCGTAGCTGACCATTGCGCATGCCGTGAACACAACACAACCTTTACGAAGTGCTGGCGCACGCCAAGCGTCATGCGCTTGCTCAAGCGTCGTTCTCGGCGCCTGCGCTGATCGCCAGATTGCCGTCTGCATCGATCGTGACTGCAATGGAAATCGGCCGGCAGCAGACCTGGCAGTCCTCGATGTAACGCTGGTCGCCGGCCGAGTCGTCGATGACCACCTCGATCGACTCGCCGCAGTAGGGGCATTGGATTTCCGCACTCGGCAGCATGTTGGTTCCCTCGTTTCAGTGAAGCATGTGGGTTTGCCCCGTGTGCACTCGACGCCAGCGTCATCTGCTGCCACCGCCCGCGGAGTGATTGTCGTCGTAGAAGTTCCCGTTGCGCACAACCGCGGGCCAAGCACGGTTCATTCGCGACTGATTAGGGTGGCGGCGCCTGTTCGGCACTGCAATCAAAACAAAGGAACTAGCCATGCAATCGATCCGCACCCTCACTTCCCTGGCCATCGCGCTCGCAGGCGCGCTGGCGTTGGCGCCCGTCGCATTCGCGCAGGATCTAGGCGCGCAGAACGCACCCGTACCCGATAGCGCCGCACCCGCGCAGGACAGCCCCGCGCCCGCGAAGTACACGGCAACCAGCGACGCCACGGCATCGGGCAAGCGTTTCACCGTCGTCGGCGGTGTGGCCGTGCAGAAGAACACCGGCAACGCCACGCTCGGCGGCCAGCGCGCCCACTTCGACAGCGAAGCCGCGCCCTCGCTCAGCGCCAGCTACAACATCAACGACAACATCGCGATCGAGGCGTGGGGCGCCGGCAAGTCCGGGCATCGCGTGCGCACCAGTGGTGGCAAGGTCGCCAGCGTCGATTCGCAGCCGGTCGCACTGAGCGGCCAATACCATTTCCGCGCTGCAGACAGCAGCGTGCGTCCGTTCGTGGGCCTGGGCTATTACCAGGCCAATATCAACCACGAGAGGACCGAGCCCAGCGGTGCGCTGGCCGGGCAACGCCTGGGAATGAGCACGCCCAAGGGCGCGATCGCCACGGCCGGTGTTGACCTCGCACTGACGCCAACCTGGTTTGCGCGCGCTGATGCGCGCTACCTGCAGGGCGGATCGGACATCGCCGTCAATGGCGCCAAAGTCGGGCGCGCCACCCTCAATCCGGTGGTGGTCGGCGTCGGTATCGGCGCACGCTTCTGATCGAATGCTGCATGACGAGGCCCACACGGGCCTCGTCGCTTCACTTCGTCGTGGGGTTCACTTCGCGGCGCTGTTCTGGCGGTGCGTGATCGGCTGCAACGCAATCGCAGGTAGTGGCACCACACGCGACACCGGTTACGTCTTCATGTGCGCAGTGGCAGGCGGTCTGAGACCGCCTACATCAGGGACCGCCTACATCAGGGACCGCTTGCATCAGGGACCGCTTGCATCAGGGACCGCTTACATCAGGGACCGCTTACATCAGGGACCGCTTACATCAGGGACCGCTTACATCAGGGACCGCTTGCATCAGGGACCGCTTGCATCAGGGATGTTCCGACTCGACATGCACGCGCTCGCGTCGCAGCAGGTACAAACCACTGGCAACGATGATACCGGCGCCAATCCACGTCACCGCATCAGGCAACACGCCCCACAAGGTCGCGTCGAGCAGCACGCCCCAGACCAATGCCGTGTATTCCAGCGGCGCGATCAACGACGCTTCGCCGCGCCGGAACGCTTCGGTGATCGCGTACTGGGCAAACGCGCCGGCGACGCCAATGCCGCAGATCAGCCCCATATCCGCACTGCGGATCGCCACCCAGTGCGGCCACGCCAGCAGGCCGGCGCCGAACGCCATGAGTGCCAGCAACCACACCATCATCGCCTGGGTGCTGTCGCTGCGCGCGAGCAGGCGAACGGTGATCGCGCTGATGGCATACATCGATGCCGCCAGCAGCACCGCGAGTGCGGCCAGGCTCAACATGCCGGCGCCGGTCGGCCGCAACAGCACCAGCACGCCCACCAGACCGACAGCGATCGCACCCCAGCGCCGCGGTCCGACGCGCTCGCCGAGAAAGGGCACCGACAACGCGGTGATCAGCAGCGGCGCGATGAAGAAAATCGAGTACGCGGTCGACAGCGGGAGCGTGCGCAACGCGTAGACGAAGCTGGCCATCATCGCGACCCCGAGCGCGCCGCGCAGCAGGTGCAGCGACCAGCGCACGTGCAGCAGCGGCGCCACCCCGGTGGTCGCCAGCGCCCATGCCAGCACCAGCGGTAACGACGATGCGCCGCGCAGGGCGGCGACCTGGAAGGGCGGGTAGTGCGCGGACAGCAGTTTCAGGCCCGCGTCCATCAGCGAGAACGTTCCGACGGCCACCAGCATCAGCGCGATGGCGTGCCAGCGATGGGTGGCGGTTGCTTGCGGTTTTGTGATCTGCATCTGCCGAGGATGCGGCAAGTGCAACCTCGACGTCGCGAAACAGGCACAACACCTCGCACTGGTGAGAATCTGACGGAGCGCGCCTGTGCGAAGCGCCCGAGGGCAGCCCGCTTTCGCGCGGGCGGCGAACGGTCGCCGCCCTCGCATGACTCAGAAGCCGTGCGTGTACGAGACGCCGCCACCCCAGTCCGGGCTGCCGTTGCTCAGGCCGGCACTGGCATACACCTGCATCTTGCTGGCAGGGGTCGCGCCGAAGCTGTAGAACCCGGTGACTTCGCTGCGCGGGTCGCCGATGCTGGAAGCCGCCTGGCGATAGTCGTACATCGCGCCCAGGCTGCCGCCGCCTATTTTCCAGCTGGCGCCGACGTTGGCATTGGCCACGCCTTTCACGTCCACGTAGCGGGTGTTGCCCAGTTGCGTGTAACCCACGCCGCCGAACACGGTGGTGCCGCTGAAGTCCCGGTACAGGTCGACCGCAAGGCCGTAGTCGTTCGCGCCAGTGCCCAGGCCCTTGTCCGCATCGGCGGTTGCGATCTTGACATTGCCCGTCAGGTCCACGCCCAACGGCGATCCGGTATCGACGGTGTAGGTCGCCGCCAGGCGCAGGTCGCCGATGCCGGAGGCGGTACCCGTTGGTGCGGCGGTACCCGGCGCGCCAACGCCGCCGCCCTTCTGATGACCACGCCCTTTCGGGTTGATGTTGGGCACTTCGCCCAGACCCGGGAACACATTCGGGTCGCCGGAGATGCGCAGCCACGGCAGGCTCGCCTTGTAGGTCCAGCTGCCGCTGGTGTATTTCGCGGTGACCGGGACCGAGGTGATGTCCGTGGTGGTGTTGGTGCCGTATTTACCGCTGCTGTAATCGACACCGACGCCCAGGCTGAAGCCGCCGTTGTT
Organism: Lysobacter sp.; assembly: GCA_031359875.1. Lineage (GTDB taxonomy): Bacteria > Pseudomonadota > Gammaproteobacteria > Xanthomonadales > Xanthomonadaceae > Cognatiluteimonas. Next base: position 6,838 of record JANMAO010000117.1, on the reverse strand, counting down.
GTGGTCAGCGGCGTGTGCGGCGCCAGCGAGCATGAGCGCGGCGGACAGGATTGCGATTCTCTTCATGCGGGGAAACCTCAAGACAGGAAATGAAGATGGGCGCCGCGGCGCCCATCGAAGAACAACCAATTCAATCAATGGCCGCCGTGTTCCGGCTTTTGCGGATGGTCGGGATGGTCCGGCTTCTGGGGGTGCTCGACGCGGTCGGGCTTCGCCGGGCGGTCAGGCTTGTCCGCGTGCTCGACCTTGGCCACATGTTCGGGCTTGTCCGCATGCTCGGCCTTGGCCGCTTCTTCCGGCTCGTCAGCATGCTTGGGCTTCTGCTTGTCGACCTTGTCATCGGCCTTCGCGGAATGGTTCGCCGCGCTTTTGGTCTTGTCGTCGGTATGGGAAGCGCGGATCACCGTGCCCAGGCTGGTCCCCTGCTGCTTTGCGATTTGTCCCCAGCCCATTCCATTCGCGCGCAGCTGCAGGATGCCGCCGCTGGTGGTCGTGGTGGTGGTGCCGTTCGGGTTGGTCACGGTCGTGGTGACGCCGGTCAAGGCCGACTGCAGGTCGGGGGCCTTGCCCGAGGCGACGAGCGCCTGCGCGAGCGCCAGACTGATGTTGACTTCGCCCCAACCCATCGGTCCGTTCGGATTGACGACGGTCTGCTGCACCGTCGACGTCGAGGTCGTGGTGGTGCCGTCCGGATTGGTGGTCGTCGTCGTCACCGGCTTGGAGACGGTGAAGGCGCTGCCATTGCGCAGGTCGTTGATCAATGTCGTGGCAGCGGTGGGGGAGCCCGCCAGCGTTGCGTAGCGGTTGACCAGCTGCGGCTTGGTCACGGCGGCCGCGACCACCGCCTGGGTGTCACTGGCCGAGGCCGTGGGGGACGTCCGGGCAAATGCGGGGGCGGCGGCCGTCAATGCCGCGGTCATGGCGGCTGCCAGCAGCAGGGAGCGGGGATGTGTGTTCATGGCGGATCCTTGTCAAAGCGGTCCCGCCGGGTAGCGGGTCACCGCATCTTGCCAACGGTTGCCTGAACCGGACAGCAAACGAATCCGTGCCGGTCTCGGGGCGTGCTCTGACGTGACCGAGCGCACAGACCGGCGCGGCCGCTGCACGCGTTATCCTGCGCACCCCCTGCGTGAATCCCTGATATGCCTTCCTTCGACATCATTTCCGAAGTCGACACCCATGAGCTCACCAACGCCGTCGACCAGGCCAATCGCGAGTTGACGACGCGTTTCGACTTCAAGGGTGTCGACGCGACGTTCGAGCGCGACGAGGCGACCATCACCCAGTCGGCGCCGAGCGAATTCCAGCTGCAGCAGATGACCGACATCCTGCGCGCACGCCTGGTCGCACGGAAGATCGACGCGCGTTGCCTGGAGTTCGGCGGCATCGACACCAACCTCGCCGGCGCGCGCCAGAAGGTCACCATCAAGCAGGGGATCGAACGCGAGCTGGCGAAGAAGATCCAGACCGCGCTGAAGGACGCCAAGCTCAAGATCGAGACCCAGATCAACGGCGACAAGCTGCGCGTGTCCGCCAAGAAACGCGACGACCTGCAGGCCGCGATGATGTTGTTGCGTGCCGGCGAATTCGAACGGCCGCTGCAGTTCGACAACTTTCGTGATTGACCCTTCGAATTCGACGCGGCGCGTCTCCGCCCAGGGCGAACGGTCGTCACCATGACCGATCCGATCGCGCAGACACGGCGTTGGCTGGAGCGCGCGGTGATCGGTCTCAACCTGTGCCCGTTCGCCAAGGCGGTATACACGAAGCAACAAGTGCGGTTCGTGCTCAGCGACGCATCCACGCCGGAAGCGCTGCTGGCGCAACTGGGCGAGGAACTATTGCTGTTGCGCGACACGCCCGCGGAGCAGGTCGATACCACGCTGCTGATCCATCCGCAGGTGCTGGGCGACTTCCTCGATTACAACGATTTCCTGGAGACCGCCGATGCGCTGGTCGAGACGCTGGATCTCGATGGCGTGCTGCAGGTGGCAAGCTTCCATCCCGACTACCAGTTCGCCGGCAGTACGCCGGACGATGTCGAAAATTTCACCAACCGTGCGCAGTATCCGACCTTGCACCTGCTGCGCGAGGACAGTGTGTCGCGTGCGGTCGAGGCGTTCCCGGATCCGGAGGCGATCGTGGAGCGCAACATGCAGACGTTGCGTACGCTTGGCGTCGATGGCTGGCGCAGGTTGCTGTTGTAGGGGCGACGTAAGTCGCGATCCTTGGCGCGTGGATCGCGACTTACGTCGCTCCTACAGGAGTCTGGGCGCCGAATAGTTGTTGCAGGTCGGAATCGTCCAGCACCCGCCACGCCCCTGGCGCCAGCTCACCCAGCTCCAGTCCGCCCACGCGGCTGCGATGCAGCGCGTCGACATGATTGCCGACCGCCGCGAACATGCGACGCACCTGGTGATAGCGTCCTTCGGTGAGCACCAGTCGGGCCTGGCGCGGAGCGATGACCTCGAGGGTTGCCGGCGCGAGCGGGGTCTGTTCGGACTCCAGCAGTAGCGTGCCGCTGGCGAACAGCGCCGCTTCGTCGCCGCGCAGGTCGTGCGCCAGCGTCGCTTCGTAGGTCTTCGCCAGGTTCGATTTCGGCGACACGATCCGGTGCAGCAACGCGCCATCGTCGGTCAGCAGCAGCAGGCCGCTGGTGTCGCGGTCGAGACGGCCGACGGTCGACAGCAGTGGCGCGCGCAAGCGGAACCGCGGCGGCAGCAGGTCGTAGACGATGCGGCCGGAATCCTTGGTCGAGCAGGTGACGCCGACCGGCTTGTGCAGCAGCAACGTCAGCCCCCGCGGCGGGTCCAGCGGCGCGCCGTCGATGCGGATGTCGGCATGGACGCGCTGGTCATCGGCGTACAACACATCGCCGGTGGCGTCGGTGATGAGGCCTTCGCGAAACAACTCCATCACCTGCTTGCGGCTGCCGTAGCCGAGGTTTGCGATCAGTTTCACCAGCCTCATCGACGTCCCCGGCGGGCAGGGGCGGGGGGCGGTGTCTTGACCGCCTCGATGACCTTGAATCCCGCCTGCCGCGCCAGCGTGCGCACGCTGCCGAAATGCGCATCGAGCACCGACTCGTACGGCAGGTGGCGGTTGGCGACCAGCAACAGCCGCCCGCCCGGCAGCAGCGCGTCCGCCGCGGTGGCGATGAAGGCGCGGCCCAGGTCGGGACGATCGGCGCGGCTCTGCGCATGGAACGGCGGATTGCTGACGATGAAATCGTAGCGCTGCATCAGGCCGGCGCCGACGTCATGCCAGTGGAAGGCCAGCGCGGCACGCGTGGCGAATGGCGCAAGGTTGCTGCGCGCCAGCGCCAGCGCGCGGGCTTGCGCTTCGTACACGTCCAGCGCGGTCACCGCGGGGCAGCGCGCCAGCACTTCCGCGGCGAGATAACCGTAGCCCGCGCCGAGATCGGCGCCGTGCCCGGCGAGGTCCGGCGGCAGCTGCGCGGCCAGCAGGGCCGAGGCGACATCGATGCGATCCCAGGCGAACACGCCGGGACGACTGAGGAAGCGGCCATCCGCGATCGGCCGCGGTGCATCGGCGGCGATCCACGCGGCGGCCAGGGCAGGATCGATGCTGCCGTGCAGCGGCGCGGTCCGGAACACGCGGCAGTGATGTTTCGACAACGTCTGCAGCGGTCCGGCCAGGCGCGCCAGATCGGCCTCGCCGGACTTCGCACCTTCGGCATTGGCCATGCACGCCACCACGATGCCGCCGGGAGTGGTGCAGGCGATTGCGCGCGCGAACAGCGCGCGCGCTTCCTCGCGCTGGCGTGGCGGCAGCAGCAGCACCAGCGGATAGCGCAGGCCGTCGTCGTCGTCGAGGTCGGTGCGCACGCTGTGCCCGGAACGCTGCAGCGCGTCGGCCTCGGATTTGAGGCCGGTCGCGAACACCAGGCCGGGCAACGGCTGCCGATGCAACGGCCAGCCGTCGCGTGCGTGCAGGAACAGCGCGCCGCCGTGCGCCGGCCACGTCAACTCGCCGTTGGTGAACGGAAGCAGCAGCGTTTCGAGCGCGGGATCGCCGTCAGTGGACATGACAACAGGACCGGCAAGGGTGGGTGGCTGCGGGTTTCATCAAGCGCGACTTCATCGTGGAGATCCTCGGAGAGATTCTACGTGGCGTGACGCCGCTTCCAGTTTCCGGTTTGCTAACGCCGGCTTGATCTGGTGCATACATTGATCCGTACACCATGGGCGCAGACATCACAGCAGGGGACGACCACATGCGGGCATTGTTCGTGGGCGGCACGGTAGACAACAGCGAGCTCGACCTGGACGGCATCAGCCCGCCCGCGCACTACCCCGAGAATACCGGCGCCGGCCGCCCGCGTTACCGGCTGCACCATGTCGGCCGGCGCGAACACGACATCGCCTATGCGGTCTACGCCGCGCCCGACCTCGCCGATGCGCAAGTACAACGCATCGTCGACGAACGTAATTATGCGCGGCGCTTCGGCGTGACGCCGGTCGCGCCTTCCTGAGCCGCGTCAATCCGTCGGCGCATTGGGATCCGCCGGGCGCGCGCGTGAGCGCTGGGGCGGTGACGGATTCGGTAGTCGCGTGATCTCGATGATCTGATCCAGCCACAGGGTGCGGGCGCGATCGTCGGCGTGGTGATCACTGCCCTCGGTCTCGATCCGCACCAGGGCGTTCATGCCTTCGCGTCCGGCCGGATCGAAAAAGACCTGCATGCCCGGCATCGCACTGACGATGCCGCGGATCGTGCTGCCGTCGTCCAGCGTGACCTGCACCCGCTGGTCCTGCGGCAGTTGTTGCGCGAGCAGTTCCAGCCGCGCGATCTCTGCGGCTTCCACGTAGACGCGTGCTGCGACCCGGGCCATGCGCCACCTCGATTTGATTTGCAGGCAATCCCAACGCCAACGCCAACGTTAGCCGGCGTGCGCTCGGAAGCCGGTGAACACGTAATCAGCGTCGCGGGGTCACCCGCCACACGCTGTCGCCGACATCATCGGCGACCAGCAGCGCGCCGTCGTTGGCGACCGCGACACCGACCGGCCGTCCCTGCGCGTGTCCCTGCGCATCGAGAAAACCGGTGAGCACGTCTTCGGCCTGGCCGCCGGGCTGGCCATGCGCAAACGGCACGAAGATCACCTTGTAGCCACTCTGCGGTCGCCGGTTCCAGGAACCATGCTGGCCGACGAAGGCGCCGTTGCGGTAGTGCGCGGGCAACAGCGTGCCGGCGTAGAACGTGAGCCCGAGCGATGCGGTATGGGGGCCGAGCGCGTAGTCGGGCACGAGCGCGGTCGCGACCAGATCCGGACGCGGCGGTTGCGGGCGCACGTCGAGGTGCTGTCCGTAGTAGCTGTAGGGCCAGCCATAGAAGCCGCCTTCGCGCACCGCGGTCATGTAGTCGGGGACAAGATCGCTGCCGAGCTCGTCGCGCTCGTTCACCGAGACCCACAGCGCGCCGCTTTCCGGTTGCCAGGCCAGGCCGACCGGATTGCGCAGGCCGGAGGCAAATACCCGCGTGCTACCGGTGGCGGGATCGATTTCGAGGATCGCGGCGCGGGTTTCTTCCGCGGCCATGCCGTTTTCGCCGACGTTGCTGTTGGAGCCGATGCCGGCATACAGATGCCGGCCATCGCGGCTGGCGAGCAGGCTCTTGGTCCAGTGATGATTGATCGGGCCCGCGGGCAGGTCGGCAAGTTTCTGCGGCGTGGCCGTGATCTTCAGGTCGCCGGGGTGATACGGCACCTTGAGCACGGCGTCGCTGTCGGCGATGTAGAAGGTATCGCCGATCAGGGCCATGCCGAACGGCGAGTTCAAGCCCTGCAACAACACGCTGCGGGTTTCGGCGATGCCGTCGCCGTCGGCGTCGCGCAGCAAGGTGATGCGGTTCGCGCTGGGCACGCCGGCGCCGGCCCTGCCCATCACCAGTTTCATCACCGCGCCCTTGAGCCCCTTGCCGTCCTCGGGCTTGGGCGGCGCATTGGTTTCGGCGACCAGCACGTCGCCATTGGGCAGCACGTACAGCCAGCGCGGGTGCGCCAGGCCGCGTGCAAAGGCATTCACGGCGAGACCTGCCGCGGGCGTCGGCACCACGCCCTCGCGCCAGCCTTGGGCGGGCGCGATCACGACGGTCGGGATCAGTGCATGGACCGGCGCAGGCAACTGCGGATGCGGCCCCATCCCCTGCGTGACCAGCAGAGTCGCTTTCTCGCTGCAAGCGCTGGCGGCCAGGCCCAGCACCAGTGCGAGGGCACCCGATCGCCTTGGGGAGAGGTTCAAGATGTCTTGCTCCGCCAAGCCCGAGTCACGGCTTGCGACCGAAGAGGACACCAGCCGCTACGTCGGCGCGCGTCCCGATGGTCGATCATCTGGCCGGCATCGCCGCCATGTCGGCGCGATGCTTGGTGACTTCGGCCTCGGACAACGAGCCATTGTGATCGGCGTCGGCCACCGGGAAGTGCTGGGAGAGCATGTCGGTCGGGGCGAGTTCGTCCTTGGTGAGCTTGCCGTCGTGGTTCTTGTCCATGTCGGCAAATGCCATCTCGCCACCGGCGGCCGGCATGCTCTGGGCCGGCATGCTCTCCGCGGGCACGGGTGCAGGCGGTGGCGTCGTGGCTGGTGCCGGCATCGCCGCGACAGGGGCTTTCGCGGTGTCATCGGCATCGGGGGCGCGATCGCACGCGGCGAGCATCGCCAGGCCCGGTGTCAGCAGCGCGAAAAGAACGGGGGTCTTGTAGTTCATGAGGATTCTCCGATTGGGCGTGGGGCGGAATACTCCGCGCGGGATGCAACTTGCAGCGTGCGAGGGTTTCAGTCGCCTCGTAAAGGCAGGGTGATGCAGGTCTGTGCCCGGG
>JANMAO010000101.1:0-8277 GCA_031359875.1 Lysobacter sp. | reverse complement strand
GAGGAGGTCGACGCGATCCGCACGCTTGGCCTGGATCCGGTCGATCTGCTGGTGATCCCGCGGCTGCTGGCGCTTCTGATCACGCTGCCGCTGCTGAGCTTCATCGCCGACATCGCCGGCTTGCTCGGTGGCATGTCAGTGGGCGCCTTCAGCCTCGACATCCCACCCCAGGCGTACCTGGCGCGGATGCAGGAAACGATGCACCTGCGGCATTTCCTGGTGGGACTGGCGAAGGCGCCGATTTTTGCGATGGTGATCGGGCTGATCGGCTGCCTTGAAGGCCTGCAGGTGGAAGGCACCGCGCAATCGGTAGGCGAGCGCACTACCTCCAGCGTGGTGCAGGCGATCTCGCTGGTGATCATCCTCGACGCGATCGCGGCGATCTGGTTCATGCAGGTGGGCTGGTGATGGCCGCAGTCGAAAAGCACGAAGTTGAAAAACACGACGTTGGAGGACACGTCGTTGAAGGACGCGAAGCGGAACAACATCCCGAGGTCGCTCCCGGCGAGCCGATCATCCGCGTACGCGGCCTGGTCAATCGTTTCGGCGCGCAACTGGTGCACGACGGCGTCGATCTGGAGGTGCGCCAAGGCGAGATCCTCGGCGTGGTCGGTGGCTCGGGCTCCGGAAAATCGGTGTTGATGCGCTCGATCCTCGGCTTGCGCACTCCCGATGCCGGCGAAATCGAGGTGCTCGGGGTCGATGCGCGCTCCGAAGCGCCAGAGGATCGCCTGCACATCGAGCGCAACACCGGGGTGCTGTTCCAGGACGGCGCGCTGTTCTCCTCGCTCACGGTTGGTGAGAACGTGCAGGTGCCGCTGAAGGAACACCACCGCGAGCTGCCGGATTCGCTGCGCTACGAACTGGCGTTGCTCAAGGTCAAACTCGCAGGCCTGTCCGCCGAGACGCTGAACAAATTGCCGTCGCAATTGTCCGGCGGCATGCGCAAACGTGCGGGCCTCGCGCGCGCGCTGGCGATGGATCCGCCGTTGCTGTTCCTGGACGAACCCACCGCAGGCCTGGATCCGATTGGCGCGGCCGCGTTCGACAAACTCACCCGCACCCTGCAGCAGGCGCTGGGCCTGACGGTGTTCCTGATCACCCACGACCTAGACACCCTGTACGCTATTTGCGATCGCGTCGCGGTGCTCGCCGATGGCAAGCTGATCGCGGTGGCGCCGGTGGCGGAGCTGGAGCAACTTGATCACCCATGGGTGCAGGAATACTTCAATGGCCCGCGCGGCCGTGCCGCCCGCGACGGCGCGTCACGCGAACAGGCGGTCGACAAGCCCATGCTGCGCCCATCGGGCACCGCCACCCCCGACTCATTCCCCGAGGACGCCTGAGCATGTCAACTTGAGCATGTCAACTTGAGCATGGAAACCTGAGCATGGAAACCAAGGCCAACTACGTCCTGATCGGTGCATTCACGATCGTCACCGCGGTGTTGCTGCTGGCGTTCGGATTGTGGGCCGCCAAGTATTCGTCCGAGCGTGGCTGGCAGGAGTATCTGGTGGTCTTCAACGAGCCGGTCACTGGGCTCACCAAGGGCGGTTCCGTGCAGTACAACGGCATTTCGGTCGGCACGGTGGAGTCGCTCAAGCTGGCGCCCAATGATCCGCGGCAGGTGGTGGCGCGGCTGAAGCTGCAGGCCGACACCCCGATCAAGGTCGATACCAAGGCCAAGATGTCGATCACCGGCCTCACCGGCAGCCCTTTCATCCAGCTCACGGGCGGCACCCCAAACGCGCCGACGCTGGTCTCGGTCGATCATCGCGAAATCCCGGTGATCCGGACCGAAGCGTCGGCGCTGCAGAACATCGCCGACACCGCCAACCGGCTGGTGGCGCGCATGGATGAAGTGCTCAGCGAAGAGAACGTCAAGAAGATCGCCAAGACGCTGGACAACCTGCAGTCGATGACAGGCGCGGTCGCCGAGCAACGCGAGGATCTGCGCGCCTTGATCATCAATGCGCGCAAGTCCAGCGAGGAGCTGTCGACGACGCTTCAAACCACCAACCATGCCGTCGCGGATGTCGATCGCGAACTGGTCGCCAAGCTGCCGGGCCTGGTCGCGAAACTTGACGGCACCCTGACCAAGCTCGACTCGGCCGCAGGCGGCGCCAACACGATCCTCACCGAGAATCGCGCCGCAATCCACAGCTTCGCCAACGATGGCCTATCGCAACTCGGTCCGACCTTGGGCGAATTGCGCGCCCTGGTCCGCGACCTGCGACGGATCAGCGATCGTCTCGAAGGCAGTCCTGCACGCTACATCCTCGGCCGCGATGCCCCGAAGGAATTCCAGCCCAAATGAGCACTCCAAACCGTCATCGCCGCCTGGTCGGCACGTCCCTCGCGGCAACGCTTGCGCTGGTCATGGTTGCCGGTTGTTCGTCGATCCTCGGCAGCAAGACCCCGTCGACGATCTACGCGCCCGAGCCGCGCGTGGCCGCCGATCCATCGTGGCCCGGCGTCACATGGCAGCTGGCGCTGGCGCACCCGGAAGCGGCGCGCGTGCTGGACAGCCTGCGCATCGCGGTTCGGCCGACGCCGGGAGAACTCGAGGTCTACAAAGGCGCAAGCTGGGCCAAGACGCCGACGGAGCAGATCGAGGACGCCTTGCTGCGCACGCTTGAGGATTCGCAGAAGATTCCAGCCGTCGCGCGCCAGGGCAGCGGCATCGCCGCCGACTACAACCTGCTGACCGAAGTGCGTAGGTTCGAGGCCGACTACGCAGGCAACGCGGTGCCTGCCGCCACCATCGAGATCAACGCCAAGCTGGTGCATGTCCCGGACCAGAATGTGGTCGCCTCACGCACCTTCCTGCAGGCGGTGCCCGCCAGTAGCGCCAACACCGCGGCAGTCGCACAAGCGTTCGGCACGGCGCTGGGCACGATCAGCCATGACATTGCCGGCTGGACGCTGGCGACCGGCGCCGCGCACGTACACAGCGGCAAGCACGTCTCCAGGTAGGCGAAACCCAGCAACGGATTGCGCCGCATCCCTGTCAGCGCTCGATCCGGCGAAACGTCAGGTTGATCCGCGCGCCGATCGGCTTCGCCGTCGCCGGCAGCGCATGTTTGTAGTGCGCCTGCGTATCGCCCCCCATCAACAACAGGCTGCCGTGCGGCAATTCGAGTGTGAGCTTCACCGACGGGTCATCGCGTCCTTCGACAAGCTCAGGATGAGCGACCTTGCGCTTCAACACGAAGCGCCGCGGCGCGCCAAGGCTGAGCGAAGCGATCAGTGGTCGCCCACCCAATTCGCGCTCGTCGTCGCTGTGCCAGCCCATGCGGTCATGGCCATCGCGATACAGGTTTGCCAGCACGCTGTTGAAATCGATTCCGAGCTCGGATTGCAGCCGTTTGCGCATCGGCCGCAATGCGTCGAGCCAGGGCCGCGGCTGGAAGCGCGTGCCGGAATAGGCATAGCTGGCATCCGGATCGCCGATCCAGCAACTCAAGCGAGGCGAATCGACCTCGCGCCCGAACAGGCGCAGGCGATGCACGTGCCAGGGGATTGCCGCGCGCAACTCGGCCAACAGTGCGTCGGCTTCGCCGCCCGGCAGCCACGCCGGATCGAGCGCAAGCTCGGCGTCGGGCAGTGCGAGCGGCGTCAGCGACATTGGCCAGATGCTGCCGATTTGCCGCACTCCACGCAAACCCCGAGAATTGGGCCACTGCAGCTGCGACGACCGGAGTACGGGGCATGAGCGAAGTCGAACGCGACGTGATGGAGTACGACGTCGTCACCGTCGGCGCCGGCCCGGCCGGGCTGGCCTTCGCGATCCGGCTCAAGCAGCTCAATCCCGCGCTCTCGGTCTGCGTGATCGAGAAAGGCGCGACGGTCGGTGCGCACATCCTCTCCGGTGCGGTGATCGAACCCGGTCCGCTGGATGCGTTGCTGCCCAGCTGGCGCGACAACCCGCCGCCGATCTGCGTCGCCGCTCGCGAGGATGAATTCTGGCTGCTGAGCAAAACCGGCAGCCGCAAGCTTCCGGTGCCGCCGGGTATGCACAACCGCGGCAACTTCATCGTCAGCCTGGGCGCGCTGTGCGCCTGGCTGGCGCCGCAGGCCGAGGCGCTGGGCGTCGAGATCTATCCGGGCTTCGCTGCGGCGGCGGCGCTGCATCATGACGACGGCAAGGTTGTCGGCGTGCGCATCGGCGATATGGGCGTGGCGAAAGACGGCACGCATAAGCCGGGCTACACGGCCGGCATTGATATCAAGGCCAAGGTCACCGTGCTCGCCGAAGGCGCGCGCGGCAGCCTGACCAAGCAGCTGGTGAAGCGTTTCGCGCTCGACGCCGACAGCGACCCGCAGGGGTATTCGATCGGCATCAAGGAACTGTGGCAGCTGCCGGCGGGACGCGTCACGCCCGGCAAGATCGTGCACACGCTGGGCTGGCCGGCTGACAACAAGATCTACGGTGGCAGTTTTCTGTACCACCTGGATGGCGATCGCGTCGCGCTCGGCTATGTCTCCGGACTCGACTACTCCGATCCGCAATACAAGCCATGGGAAGCCTTCCAGCAATGGAAGAACCATCCGACGGTCGCGCCACTGCTCGAAGGCGGCACCATTCTTTCCGCCGGCGCGCGTGCAATCGTCACCGGCGGCTGGCAGTCGCTACCGAAGGTCGAGATGCCGGGCGCGCTGCTGATCGGCGACGCTGCCGGCCTGCTCAACGTGCCGAAGATCAAGGGCACGCACCAGGCGATCCGCAGCGGCATGCTCGCCGCCGAACATCTGGCGCAGTCGCTGGCCGACGGACAATTGAATCCGGCAGGTTTCGACGCCAAGCTGCGCGCATCCGCTGCGATGAAGGAATTGCGCGCCGTCCGCAACATCAAGCCCGGATTCAAGCGCGGCCTGTGGTTCGGCATGTTGAATGCGGCCTGGGAAACCGCGACCCGCGGCTTGTCGCCGTGGACGCTGCGCAACAAGCCCGACTGGTCGTCCCTCGGCAAACTCCATGACAGCCGGGTCGGCGCGCACGAACAGGCCAAGCGAGACTACGTGCAGCGCACGCTGGCACCACGCGACCGCCTGCAGGGCGTGTATTTCGCCGCCACCGAGCACGACGAAGACCAGCCGGTGCATCTGGTGGTCCATGACACCAGCATCTGCATCGAACGTTGCACGGTGGAGTACGACAATCCCTGCACCCGCTTCTGCCCGGCCAATGTCTACGAAATCGTCGACGCGGTTTCAGCCGACGGCAGCGCCGGCAAGCGCCTGCAGATCAACGCCGCCAACTGCGTGCACTGCAAGACCTGCGACATCAAGGATCCGTACGAAATCATCACCTGGGTCACGCCCGAGGGCGGCTCGGGACCGAATTACCAGAATCTGTAGGGCGGGTTTTCAACACTCCGCTTCATTCGGCAATCCGGCGGCATCTCGAGACCCTGGCCTTATTCGCCCAGCAGTTTCTTGACGACCTGCTCGGCCAGCGTTGCCGGGGGCACGGTGGCGGTCGACAACCGCAGTTCGGCGTTCTCTGGTGCTTCGTATGGCGAATCGATGCCCGTGAAATGGCGGATTTCTCCCGCGCGCGCCTTCGCGTAAAGACCCTTGACGTCACGCTGCTCGGCGATCTCCAACGGCGTGTCGACGAACACTTCGAGGAATTCCCCTTCGCCGAACATCTCGCGCGCCATCCGCCGTTCGGCGCGGAACGGCGAGATGAAGCTGACCAGCACGATCAGTCCCGCATCCACCATCAGCCTTGCGACTTCGGCGACACGGCGGATGTTCTCGACACGGTCCTCGTCGGTGAACCCGAGATCCTTGTTGAGGCCGTGGCGGACGTTGTCGCCGTCGAGCAGATAGGTGTGATGGCCCGTTGCAAGCAGGCGTTTTTCGACGAGGTTCGCAATCGTCGATTTGCCAGAGCCGGACAGTCCGGTGAACCACACGCAGCAAGGTTGCTGGCCATTGAGTCGGGCGCGCGCGCGTTTGTCGACGTCGACATGCTGCCAGTGGATATTGCCGGCACGGCGCAACGCGAAGTCGAGCGTGCCGGCGGCGACCGTGGCATTGCTCTGGCGATCGATCAGGATGAAGCCACCGAGTTCGCGGTTGTCGGCGTAAGCCTCGAATGGAATCGCCCGGTCCAGATGCAGGTTGCAGTACGCGACCTCGTTGAGTTCCAGATGCTTGGCTGCCAGTTGTTCCTGCGTGTTGACGTCGACCTTGTGCTTGATTTCGGTGATGCTGGCGCTGACCGTGCACGTGCCGATCTTCAACCAATACGGGCGGCCCGGCGGCAACGACTGCTCGCCCAGCCATAGCAGGTGCGCGGCGAACTGGTCTGCGACTTGCGGCGGACTCGTCGCGCTTGCGATCACGTCACCACGGCTGATATCGAGTTCATCGGCAAGCGTCAGTGTGATCGCATGGCCTGCCGCCGCGGCATCCAGATCGCCATCGGCGGTGACGATGCGCGCGATCCGGGTGCGCCGTCCGGATGGCAGCACCACCACGCCGTCGCCCGGCTTCACGCCGCCAGCCACGACGGTGCCGGCAAAGCCGCGGAAATCCTGGTCGGGGCGGCAGACCCATTGCACCGGCATGCGGAAGCCAATATCGGCGTGGGCGCGCGACACATCGACTGACTCGAGGTGTTCCAGGAACGTCGGACCGTCGTACCACGGCATCGCAACCGAACGTTGCAGCAAGTTCTCGCCTGTCAACGCCGACAACGGGATCGGCTGCATGTGCGTGATGCCGAGTTGGGCGGCGAGGTCCCGGTAACCGGCGACGATGGCGTCGTATGTGGACTGGTCAAAGCCGACCAGATCCATCTTGTTGACGGCCAGCAGCACGTGGCGGATGCCGAACAGCGATGCGATATAGCTGTGGCGGCGGGTCTGCGTCAGCAGTCCCTTGCGCGCGTCGACCAGCACCACGGCGAGGTCGGCGGTCGATGCACCCGTCGCCATGTTGCGGGTGTATTGCTCGTGGCCGGGACAGTCGGCGACGATGAACTTGCGCTTCTCCGTGCTGAAAAAGCGGTACGCAACGTCGATGGTGATGCCTTGTTCGCGCTCGGCGGCAAGACCGTCGACCAGTAATGCGAAATCGATGTGGTCGCCCTGGGTGCCGTGACGCTTGCTGTCCGATTCCAATGCGGCGAGTTGGTCGTCGTATAGCAGTTTCGTATCGTGCAGCAACCGTCCGATCAGCGTGCTCTTGCCATCGTCGACGCTGCCGCAGGTGATGAAGCGCAACAGGCCCTTGGTTTCGTGTTGTTGCAAGTAGGCAGCGATCGCGGCCCGCGCGTTGTCGACGCTCATGCGGCACCCCCACACAGGGACCATTCGCCCTGAGCGTAGGCGTGAAGCGCCGAAGTCGAAGGGCCGCCAGGCCCGCGGCGAGCCAACCAGCCCTTCGATTTCGCGCCTGCAGCGCTACGCTGAGGGCAAACGGTGGGGGGAAGATTCGGCGTAGGTGCCATCAGAAGTAACCCTCCTGCTTCTTCTTCTCCATCGACGCGGAAGGATCATGATCGATCGCGCGGCCTTGCCGTTCGGACGTCGTCGTCACCAGCATCTCGGCAATGATCTTCTCCAGCGTGTCGGCCCCCGACTCGATCGCGCCGGTCAGGGGATAGCAGCCGAGCGTGCGGAAACGCACCTTCTTCAGCAGTGGTTTTTCCCCTTCATGCAGCGGCAGGCGCTCGTCGTCGACCAGGATCAGCGCGCCGTCGCGTTCGACGACTTCACGCTCGGCCGTGAAGTACAGCGACGGGACCGCGATTTGCTCGCGGTAGATGTACAGCCAGACGTCGAGTTCGGTCCAGTTGGAGAGTGGAAACACACGCACCGACTCGCCCTTGTGGATCCGGGTGTTGTAGAGACTCCACAGTTCCGGTCGCTGGTTTTTCGGATCCCAGCGATGCTGCGCACTGCGGAACGAAAAGATGCGTTCCTTGGCGCGCGACTTTTCCTCGTCGCGGCGGGCACCGCCGATCGCCGCATCGAAGCCCCACTTGTCCAGCGCCTGCTTCAGCGCCTGCGTCTTCATCACGTCGGTGTGGACGCTGGCACCGTGGCTGATCGGGCCGATCCCCAGGGCGATGCCGTCCGGATTGGTGTGGGTTCGCAACTCGACGCCGGTCTCGCTGGCGCGCCGGTCGCGGAACGCGATCATCTCGCGGAACTTCCAGCCGGTATCGACATGCAGCATCGGCATCGGCGGCCGCGCCGGATAGAACGCCTTGAGCAGCAGATGCAGCAGCACCGAACTGTCCTTGCCGACCGAATACAG
>JANMAO010000219.1:0-6370 GCA_031359875.1 Lysobacter sp. | reverse complement strand
GCACCGTGTGCGGCCTGCGCCCGAAGCTCGGTGTCGCTGCCGCGCTCAACCTCGACTGTGGTGCGGGCCTCGGTGCGGCGACGCATGTCACCGGCGCGTTCGCGTTCGCGGCAGTCGGCAAGGCGCTGGAAATCCTGCTCAAGCCGCGCCGCGAGGACCCTGGTGCGTAACGGATCCTCAACGCGCCGCCGCGCACCTTGAGATTCGCTTGCGGATGTAGTGTCGCGTCAGCACTTTAAAACCCGAATAAGCGATCCGCGTTGGCAGTCGTTGCAGCCGCGATATCGATGGGATCCTGTCCACGCAACTCCGCAATCGCTTGCAGCACATTGACGATGCGTGCTGGTTCGTTGCGTTGGCCACGGTGCTGCGCATCGGGCTGGTCGGGCGCGTCGGTTTCGAGCAGCAGGTATTCGATCGGCATGGTCGCCGCAAGCTTGCGCAGACGGTTGGCGCGTTCAAAGGTCACCGGCCCGCCGAGTCCGACCAGGAAATCCAGCTGCCACAACTGCCGCGCCTGCTCGACGCTGCCGGAAAAGCTGTGAACCACGCCCCGTACGTGTCCAGCACGCTTGATGGCTGCGATGACGGCATCGAGCGCCCGGCGCGCATGCACGATCAGCGGCCGGCCGTATTCGCCGGCAAGGGCGAGCTGGCCGTCGAAATACAGCTGCTGGGTCGGGATGTCCAGTTCTTCGAGATGGAAATCCAGTCCACATTCGCCAATGGCGACCGGGTGTTCGCGTTCGATCCAGTCGCGCAGGGCATCCAGGTGTTCCGGACGATGCGATTCCAGGTAAACCGGATGCAGTCCATAGGCGGGGAACAGGCCGGGATCATCGGCGCAGACATTGCGCAGCTTAGGCCAGCCTGCGGTATCGACAGCGGGCACGATCTGGCGCGTCACGCCGGCGGCGCGCGCACGCTCGATCACTGCCGCGCGATCGTGGTCGAATTCGGCCGCATCCAGATGGCAATGGCTATCGACCAGTGGCATCGGGTTCGATCGGCACGGCTTTGCCGCGATCTTTCCAGCGCGCAAGCAGCAAGGTTCCCAAGCCAAGGAGGATGTCATCCCATGGCACGAAATTCGGGATCGCAAGATCCACCAGGAACAAACCGGCGATCACGAGGAAAAGCTTCGGGTAGCGCAGCTTTCCAAGCCAGCGCATCAGCGGTGCAAGCAGAAGCAGGTTGGCCATCGAACGCTCCGGATGGGCTGGAATCCGCAAACGCTAGCACGCCGGGATCACGGCGCTTACACAATGCTTGCTGAAGAACAGGAGTGTGGATTGGGTCTTGTTCAGGTGGTTGGTGTTGCAATCGCTCCGCCAAAACTACAAGTGCGGGCCCACCCGCGACAAAGGAGCCACCCATGCAAAACAACACCCTCGCAATCGCTCTGGCCTCATTGCTGGTTGGCGGCGTGGCCGTGGCCGCGTTCCAGAACAGCCGCGACAACCGCACCAGCCTCACCACGGCGACGCCGGCCACTGCCAACCCTGCCACGGTGGCGACTGCCAATCTTGCGGCGGGCGACATGCGCGCGCAGGACGGTTCGATCCCGGCCAGTGGTCGGGTGGAATACGCCCAGGTCATCAATGTCGATCCGATCAACGAAAAGCAGAAGCTCTATGCGCAGGTCATCGGCACCGAGCCGGTGCGTGAGACCAGCAGCACTTCTACCCCGCATCAGGAGTGCAACGACGTCGTTGTGCAGGAGCAGGCGCCCAGGCGTGACCCGCGCAACATTGGCGGCACCGTGGCCGGCGCGGTCATCGGCGGCCTCCTTGGCAATCAGGTTGGGCATGGCAACGGCCGCAAGCTGGCGACTGTCGGCGGCGCGGTGGGGGGCGGGTTCGCGGGGCGGGCCATCGAGGAATACCACGGCGAGCACAAGGTCATCACCCGCACCGATCGCCAGTGCCGCATGGTGTCTTCGACGTCGCGATCCTCGCGCGTGGTTGCCTACAACGTGACCTATCGCAATCCTGACGGCACTACCGGCACGATGCGCACCGGCAGCAAGCCCGGCAGCCGCATTGCGCTGGGCAGTGAAAACAAGGCGATCGGCTACAACGTGACCTATCGCTACAACGGTCACGAGCAGACGATCCGCATGGACCAGAAGCCGGGCGACAAGCTGCCGGTGATCGATGGCCAGGTCGTCACCCAGGTCGCGGCAGTCGATGGTGCCAACACTCACGGCTGATTTTCACGCCGCCAATGGCAATAAAGGGGCCGGAGCGATCCGGCCCCTTTATCTTGTGGGGCGACATGTTTTGTGCCGCGGTGTGGGGTGCCGCACTGCAGCACGGCCCGATACAATGGCGGTTTCCAGCCAATCGAACCCCGCCAATGGCCCTGCCTCCCTACGATCTCTTCGACGTCCGCTCCCTGTTGACGGAGGAGGAGCGCGCGGTGCAGGACACCGTGGCACGTTTCACCGACGAGCGCGTGTTGCCGATCATCGGTGACGCGTTCGACCAGGCGCGTTTCCCCAGGGAATTGATCCCGGAAATCGCCGAACTCGGCCTGCTCGGCGCTTCGTTGCCTGAGCAGTACGGTGGCCACGGGCTCAACGCCGTCAGTTATGGCCTGATCTGCCAGGAGCTCGAGCGCGGCGATAGCGGCATCCGCAGCTTCGTCAGCGTGCAGTCTTCGTTGTGCATGTATCCCATCTACGCCTATGGCACCGAAGAGCAGCGCATGCGTTGGCTGCCGGACATGGCGGCGGGCAAGGTCATCGGTTGTTTCGGCCTGACCGAGCCGCAGGGCGGTTCCGATCCGGCCAACATGAAGACCAACGCCAGGAAGGACGGCGGCGACTGGGTCCTCAACGGCTCCAAGATGTGGATCACCAACGGCAATGTCGCCGACATCGCCATCGTCTGGGCACAGACCGACGACGGCATCCAGGGTTTCGTGGTCGAAAAGGACATGCCGGGTTTCGCCGCCCAGGAAATCAAGCACAAGATGAGCCTGCGCGCGTCGGTGACGTCCTCACTGTTCTTCGACAATGTGCGCGTGCCCGAGGCGAACCGCCTGCCCAACGTCAAGGGCCTGAAGGGCCCGCTCGGCTGCCTGACGCAGGCGCGCTACGGCATCACCTGGGGCCCGATCGGCGCGGCGATCGCCTGCCTCGATGAGGCGCTGAACTATTCGAAGGAACGCATCCTGTTCGACCGCCCGGTGGCGGCGACGCAATCGGCGCAGCTCAAGCTGGCGGACATGGCGCGCCGGATCACGCTGGCGCAGTTGCTGGTGGTGCAGCTCGGCCGCCTCAAGGACGCCGGCAAGATGGCGCCAGCGCAGGTATCGCTGGCCAAGTGGAACAACTGCCGCATGGCGATCGACATCGCGCGCCAGTGTCGCGACCTGCTCGGCGGCGCCGGGATCACCACCGAGCACTGTGCGATCCGTCATGCGCTGAATCTTGAATCTGTCATCACCTATGAAGGCACCGAGACCATTCACCAATTGGTAATCGGTCGTGAGTTGACCGGTATCAGCGCGTTTTGACGGTAGCCATGGCGATGCTCACCGGCCCGGTCCTGGAAACAGAACGCCTGATCCTGCGCCTCCCGCAGCTGTCGGATTTCGACAGCTTCGCGGCGATGATCGGCGACGAGGAAACCGCGCGTTACATCGGCGGCCACATGCCGCGCGCCGCGGCGTGGCGCAAGTTCCTGCAGATGCCTGGCGCCTGGGCGATGCAGGGTTTCGCGATGTTTTCACTGGTCGAGAAAGCCAGCGGCGAATGGATCGGGCAGGCGGGGCCCTGGGTGCCGGAAGGCTGGCCCGGAACCGAGGTTGGCTGGGCGCTGCGGAGGGAATTCACTGGCAAGGGCTACGCCGCCGAAGCCGCGATCGCAGCGATCGACTGGGCGTTCGACGAACTCGGCTGGAGCGAGGTGATCCACAGCATCCAGCCACCCAATGCCGCCTCGATCGTGCTGGCCGAACGGCTTGGTTCGGCGTATCGCGGCCCGGGCACGTTGCCGCCACCGTTCGAGGACGTGCAGATTGGAATCTGGGGCCAGACCCGCGAACAATGGTTGGTGCACCGCCATGAGCGTGAGGTGGTGGCGTGATCACCGTGTATGGTTTCTCGACTTCGGGTAACTGCCACAAGCTGCGGTTGCTGCTCGAGCAACTCGGTCGCGAATATCTTTGGATTGAAATCGACAGCAGCACCGGCGAGACCCGCACGGCGGAATACCTCGCGAAGAATCCCAACGGCAAGGTGCCGATGATCGAGCTCGACGACGGCCGCATCATGGTCGAGTCGAATGCGATTTTGTACTGGCTTGCCCAGGGCACGGCGTTTCTTCCGAATGACGCATGGCAGCGGGCGCAGGCGCTGAGCTGGATGTTCTTCGAGCAGTACAGTCACGAGCCATATATTGCGGTCGCGCGCTTCATCCGCGGCTGGACGTCGGCAGATTCGCCAAGACGCGCGGAACTGCCGAAGTGCCATGAGCGGGGCCACCAGGCGCTGGCCGTCACGGAGCGACATCTGTTGTCGCAACCATGGTTCACCGGTCCCGATTACGGCGTCGCCGACATCGCGCTGTTCGCCTACACCGACGTCGCGGCCGACGGCGGTTTCGACCTGGCGCCGTATCCGGCAATCCGCGACTGGCTGGCACGCGTCCGCATGACGCCCGGTTTCGTGCCGATGCCCGGACCCACCGCCGAAGCAGCGGCGCGCATCGCGTCGCCATGAAAACAACAAATCCCGATCGTCCTGAGCGTAGCGCCGCAGGCGCTTTGGCGCTTCGCGCCTACGCTCAGGACGAACGGTAACCAGAGCCGACATGACAATAGTTACTGCCAATCCCATTCCCGCGCGCATGAAGGGCGTCAACCGCGCAGAGATATGCGATGTCAACTTCATGGAGTTCGTGCGCAACTGGAGTGGCCGCGCCGATGCGAAGCCATCGCCGGACGAGGCCATCCTTGACGGCAGTGCGCTCGATGCGCGCGGGTTTCGCGACCTGTTCGAATCGCAGCTGATCAGCCGCCACCTCGACCTGATGGCGCGCGTGTTGCGCGTGCAGAACAAGGTCTTCTACACGATCGGTTCCAGCGGCCATGAAGGCAACGCAATGGTGGCGCGGCTGACGCGCCACACCGATCCGGCGTTCCTGCACTACCGCAGCGGCGCATTCATGGCTGAGCGCTTCCGCAAGCTGCCGGGAACGGATGGTAAGGAACTTGATCCGATCATGGATTCGGCATTGTCGTTCGCGGCGAGCAAGGACGATCCTGCATCCGGTGGCCGCCACAAGGTCTGGGGCAGCAAACCGCTATGGGTGCTGCCGCAGACTTCGACGATCGCTTCGCACCTGCCGAAGGCATTCGGCACCGCGATCGCCATCGAGCAGGGGCGCCGTATTGGCCATCAGCTGCCAATTCCAGATGACAGCATCGCGATCTGTTCGTTCGGCGATGCCTCGAGCAACCACGCGACTGCGCAGACGGCGTTCAACGCCGCGGCCTGGACCGCGTACCAGAAGCTGCCGGCGCCGGTATTGTTCGTGTGCGAGGACAATGGCATCGGCATCTCGGTGAAGACACCGACCGGCTGGGTGGCGCGCAACTTCGCCAAGCGTCCCGATCTCGATTATTTCTACGCCGATGGCCTCGATCTCGCCGCAGGCTACGGCCAGGTGCAGGCGGCGATCAATCATTGCCGCCGCACGCGCCGGCCCACCTTCCTGCACCTGCGCACCACCCGGATCATGGGTCACGCCGGGACTGATTTCGAGATCGAGTGGCGCCCGATCGAGGAACTGGTCGCGGTGGAGGCCGGCGATCCGCTGCTGCGCAGCGCCGCGATCGCACTCGAATCGGGTCTCATGTCGCAGGAGGAGATCCTCGCGCTCTACGAGGACACGCGCCGCAAATGCTTTGCCGCCGCCGAAGACGCCGATAGCCGCCCGCGTTTGACCGAGCTTGCCGACGTGATGGCTCCCCTTGGGCCATACACGCCAGACATGGTGAAGACCGAAGCCACGCGTGTCGATTACGCCGACAAGCGCGCCGCAACCTTCGGTGGCGAGAACAAGCTGCCGGAAAAACAGGCGCCAAGGCACCTCGCGATCCAGATCAACAACGCATTGCACGACTTGTTCGCGAAGTATCCCGAAGCGCTCCTGTTCGGCGAAGACGTGGCGCAGAAGGGCGGCGTCTACACCGTCACCAGGGGCTTGCACAAGACGTTTGGCAACAAACGCGTGTTCAACACGCTGCTCGACGAAACCATCATCCTGGGTCTCGCGCAGGGCTACGCCAACCTGGGCATGCTGCCGTTCCCGGAGATCCAGTACCTGGCGTATTTCCATAACGCCTGCGACCAGATCCG
>JANMAO010000071.1:0-5281 GCA_031359875.1 Lysobacter sp. | reverse complement strand
ATTGCGGGCAGGCAGGAACGTCGGACATGAATGCGCACGGGTGAGCCGGGCCACAAAGTATAGGTGCTCGCCCCGCCACGACCGGTGGCGCGCCCGATGGCCGCACCGCTGGATCATTTTGGCAGGCCGTCAGCGACCGCGCAGATAAATCCCGACCAGCTCCGCGTCCGCAAATACGTGTCCTTCCGTGGCCTTGAGCAGCCGGCTTTGCGAGATCCGGCGCGATGTCCCGAAGCGGACACTCCATCCCCCGCTCATTACACTGGACGGCCCCCGCCACGCAGTACGGTATGTCCGAACCCGTCCGCCTCGACAAGTTTGTCGCCGACCTGCTCCGCTGTTCCCGCGTCGAAGCCCAGCAGTACGTCGCAGGCGGCTGGGTGTCGGTCGATGGCGTGGTGGTGGAGGAATCCCAGGCGATGGTGTCAACCCAGCAGGTCGAGATCGACCCCGACGCGCAGCTCGAAGCGATCGAACCGGCGACCATCCTGCTGCACAAGCCTGCCGGTTTCGACGCAAAAGATGCCGCAAGCCTGGTGACGCCCGCCACCCACAGTGAAGGCGACGTTTCCGGCGTGCGCCTGCTCAACCGCCACTTCCACCGGCTCACGTCGCTGATGCCGCTCGACGACGAAGCCAGCGGCCTGGTGGTGCTGTCGCAGGACGGCCGCATCTGGCGACGGCTGACCGAGGACCATGCATCGATCGAGCAGGAGTTCGTGGTTGAGATTTCCGGCGAACTCCTTCCCTACGGCATGCTGCGGCTTGCCCATGGCCTGCGATACCAGGGCCGCGTCCTGCCCCCGTGCAAGGTCAGCTGGCAGAACGAGATCCGCCTGCGTTTCGCGATCAAGGACGTGCAACCCGGGCAACTGCGCCACATGTGCCGCGAGGTCGGACTCGATGTCGTCGCCATCCGGCGCATCCGCATCGGCAAGATCCCGCTGAGCAAGATGCCGGCGGGGGAATGGCGTTACCTGCCGGTGGGCGAGAAGTTCTGAAGCTGATCACAACGCGCTGACAGCGCCGGCCTGGCAAGTGCCGTGCTCAGGCGGCGTTGCACAAGCCGTCCGCGCCTTGCCCGCCACGACTCAGGCGCGGCCACAGTGTCAGCAGCACGGCGACCAGCGGCGGCAACAGCAGTGCATGCAGCTGCAGCGCCCACAGCGGATGGGCCACCACGGCCAACGGACCCTGCCCTTGCACGCCGACATAGGCCAGCACGGCCAGCAGCAACTCGAACGGCCGCGGGTTACGGCACAGCACGCCCAGGGCCATGCCGGCCAATGCCACGTTGGCCGCAGTCAACAGCAACGCCAGCGCCGCCATGGCATCAATCGCAAGCAGATGCAGCAAGGCCGGGGCGACGGATAGCACTGCCAGCGATACCGCCACCGCGACCCGCGCCGACAGCAGGCGACGCACCCCGCCAGCGGCGGCGAACAGCAGCGGACCGGTACCAGTCTCGCGCTCGCGCAGGATCTCGCGCGCAAAAATGTCGATGCTGACCAGCCATGCACCGATCACGGCAACGCCGACTGCCTGCGGCGGCCCGAAGCCCTGTACCGCCCAGGATGCCGCCAGCGCCAGCCACCACCAAGCGCGGCGCTGACGCAGCACCAGCTTGAGTTCGGCGGCCACCACCATGCCGGTCGCGGCCGACTCCAGCGGCCGCAGCAGCCGGTCCAGCCACACCAGACGGCGGCCCGGATTGGCAGCATTGCCGGCATCGGCGCTGCGCGTATGCGCGGCCGCCCAATCCAGTGCCGGCGCCAGCGACACCACGCCCAGCATCGACAAGAGCACCCACAACCCGCGTCCACCCAGATCGCGCGCATGCACCGCCCAGTGGTGCCACTGGAACAAGTGCAGCGTGCCCACCACGCTGCCAATGGCACCGACGCTGAGGTCCTCGACCTTGACCCACGGCGCCGTCCGGCCAAGCTGCGTGCCCAGGTCCCGCATCACCATCACCATGCCGCTGGGATCGCTCAGCCAGGTGTGCCGGGCCCACGCGGAGTTGTGCGGATCCATCATCGAGCCCATGGCCGCGAACAGGAACAGCCAGAGAACGACGAACAGCACATTGCCAATGGTGCGGCGCAGCCACGGCACGAGGTCGAACAACACCGCGAAGAACGCGGTCAGCGCAAGCGCCGGCAAAGTGAGGACACAGACCGGCTTGACCAATTCCCACAGATCGAACGTGCGGTCTTCGGCGCGCACCCATTGCGCCACGGCGCCAACGGTCACCCCGACCAGCATGATCAGCAGGAACACCGCCATGTGGCTGGCCCATTTGGCCAACAGGTAACCAGGGCGCGTCATCGGCGTGGCCACCAGCAACTGCCACACGCGGGTATCGAAATCGCGCACCAGCGTGCCGCGCACGAGGAAGAAGCCGATCAGCGACAACATCGATGAGTACATCAGTCCCAGCACCAGCCCGACCCAGGCGCTGGAATAACTACCGCGCGCGCTGTCGCCGAAACCGACCGTTATCTGTCCGCTCTCAATGCCCGGAAAATATCCCCACGTCACGACGCCGACCAGCGTCAGCACGACCCAGAAACGAGTGCTGCGGCTACGCTCGCGCAGGTCGGCGACCAGGATCGCGGCAAAGCGGCGCAACGCACCCATGTCAGCGCGCGCCTTCGCGCGCGAGCAGCCACAGGTAGGCGTCCTCCAGATCCGGCGTGCTGGCCTGGGCATCATCGGATGGCGACGTGGCCGCGACGACGCGCAGACGCACGCCGTCGGGCCGGCGCAGCGAACTGCTGATAGTGAACTGCGTGCGCGCTTGCGCCACCTGCGACTCGGGGACCAGCCATTCCCAGACGTGACCATCCGCCTGCGCCACCAGCAGCTCGGGCGCGCCGAAGAACAGCAGCTTGCCCTTGGCCATCACCGCCAGCGCGGTCGCGCTGGCCTCTACGTCCGAGACAATATGCGTCGACAGGATCACCAGCCGATCGGCGGCCAGGTCGGTGATCAGATGCCGGAAGCGCAGGCGCTCCTCCGGGTCGAGACCGACCGTGGGTTCGTCGACGATCAGCAGCTGCGGATCATTGAGCAGTGCCTGCGCAATCCCCACACGCTGGCGCATGCCTCCGGAATAGTCACCCAGACGACGATCTGCAGCGTCGGCCAGACCGACCAGACCGAGGCACTCGTCGACCCGTCCGCGGGCCTGCGCCGAGGGCAAGCCTTTGACCGCCGCCAGATAGGCGAGAAATTCGCGCGCGCTCAGCGCGGGATAGATGCCGAAATCCTGTGGCAGATACCCCAACTGCGCGCGCAGCGCATTGGGCTGGCGCGCGATGTCAACGTCATTCCATAGCACCCGTCCACTGCTGGGCCTGGTCAGCGTGGCCAGCACGCGCATCAGCGTCGATTTGCCGGCACCGTTGGGACCCAGCAGACCGAGGATGCCCGATCCCATCTGCAGGTCGAGTCCGGCCACGGCGTCGTGGCCCTTGGGATAGCGATAACGGACCGCATCGACAGTCAATTGGCAGGCCATGTGTTGTTCCCCAATGCAGCAATGGCCCTGTGGCGCTGCGATGAATCAGTATTGCTGCTGCACAGCGGCGGGCACCCGTGCCTTTGTAGGGAGTGACTTCCGGATGGCGCGGCGCGAAGCAGGGCGAGCGCACGGTGCTGAGTACTGCGGGTCTTGCATGGCTCGACTAGATGACCGGGAGCAACGCTGCTCCCTTGGGCATTCGTCACCGCTGAAAAACAAAAGGCCCGCACGCCGGCGGACCCTTGGTTGTCGATTGACGGTATCGCTACGCGTCCAATCAATCCTCCTACGGCGCGTCTGCGTAGCGCTTGACCAGCGCATACAGGAATTGTCGCCCGTCGAGTAGCGACTTGACCCGGATGCGTTCGTTCAAGCCGTGCGCGTGGCTGCCTTCGGCATCGTGGAACATGCCAGAGATGCCATAGGTCGGAACGCCCGCCGCATTGAGATAGCGGCCATCGGTGGCACCGGGCGACATGGTCGGCACGACCGCGACGCCAGGCCAGATGCCTTCCGCGACCGCACGCACCGGGCCCAGGATCGCGGCGTTCAGCGGCGGCACTTTGGTGGACGTGCCGAGTTCGCCGCGCGGCGCGACCTTGATGGCGTTGTCGGCCAGCACGCGAGCGATCGTCTGCTGCACGTCCGCCACTGGCACGCCGGGGAGGATGCGGCAATTGACGTTGGTGGTGACGTGCTGCGGCAGCGCGTTGGGCGCATGCCCGCCGTTGATCATGGTCGCAACGCAGGTAGTGCGTAGCATGCCGTTCCAGCTCGGATTGATGTCCCACAGGCGCGACGCGGCGGCATCGTCGGCCGGATTGCGCAGTACCGCGCGCATGTCGGCTGCAACCGCCGGCGCCACCAGTTTCGACTGCGCTTCGAAGTAGCCACGCGTGGCGTCGTTGACCGCGACCGGGAACGTATACGCACCCAGCCGCTCCAGCGCCGCACCCATCTGCGTGATCGGGTTGTGCTTCTTCGGGCGCGAGCTGTGGCCGCCGTCGTCGCTGATCGTCAGATCGAAATCCTGATAGACCTTTTCCCCCGCCTGCACCTGCAGCGCAACCGGCTTGCCATTCGCATCGAGTTCGCCACCTGCGCCTTCGTTGAGCGCGAACGCCGCATCCAGCACGTCCGGCATCTCCTTGGTGAGCCAGCGCACGGAGTTGAATATTTCCGGTGTCTCCTCACCGCAGGTCAGCGCCAGCTTGATGCCGCGACGCGGCACGTAACCTTCGGCGCGATAGCGGACCAGGCTGTCGGTGAACACCGCCGCCATCGCCTTGTCGTCGCTGGCGCCGCGGGCGTAGAACCAGCCGCCCTCCTCCACCAGCTTGAACGGATCGCGCACCCAGTCCTCGCGCTTGGCCTCGACCACGTCGATGTGCGCCAGCAACAGCAACGGCTTGAGCTTTGCATCGCGTCCGCGCAACAGCGCCACCAGCGCGCCATCCTGCGGACGGTCTGGCGGTGCGATCACATGCGCATCCGCTGCCGGGATCCCGGCCGCCAGCAGGTGGCTGCGCATCGCTTCGGCGGCCTGCGTGCAACTGCCAACAGAACGCGTGGTGTTGATCTCCACCAGCTGCTTGTAGAGCGAGCGAAACGCCCGCTCGGTCGGATCGCTCGTGGGCGCCGCCAACGCCGCGGACGACGCCACGCCCAACGTCAAGGCCACACCCCAGGACAACGCACGCAATGCCATCAGTTGCTCCATTTGTTCGCCAGTCGTTGTGTCGATGATTGCACAGG
>JANMAO010000058.1:0-2104 GCA_031359875.1 Lysobacter sp. | reverse complement strand
CGACCGCTTCGACCTGGTCGCGCGCACCGATGCGCCACCCGGTACCGCACGCGAGGTCGGCATCAGCTACCTCGGCCTGCCGGACGACGTCCGCGCCGGCGATATCCTGTTGTTGGATGACGGCCTGATGCAGCTGCAGGTGGAGCGCATCGATGGCGAACGCATCATCACCACCGTGCTCAACGACGGCGCGCTGTCCGATCGCAAGGGATTGAATCGGCTCGGCGGCGGGCTGTCGCTGGGTGCGTTGACCGATCGCGACCGCGAGCTGATCGGCGTGGCCGCACAACTCGGTGCGGAGTTCATCGCGGTATCGTTCTGCCGCAATGCTGCCGACATGGAGGAGGCGCGTGCGATTGCCCGTAGCCACGGCAGCGACGCGGCCATGATGGCCAAGATCGAACGCGCCGAGGCGATAGAAAACCTGGCCGAGATCATCGAGGCCAGTGATGCGGTGATGGTCGCGCGGGGCGATCTCGGCGTGGAGATCGGCGACGCCGAATTGCCCGGCCTGCAGAAGAAGATCATCCGCGAGTCGCTGGCGAGCAACAAGGTGGTGATCACCGCCACGCAGATGCTGCAGTCGATGGTCGACAGCCCGATCCCGACCCGCGCCGAAGTGCTCGACGTCGCCAATGCGGTGATCGACGGCACCGATGCGGTGATGTTGTCGCAGGAATCGGCGGCCGGGAAATATCCATTGAAGGCGGTCGAGGCGATGGTGCGCATCTGCATCGGCGCAGAGAAGCAGTTCGAGGCCGACAGTGACTTCGAGAAGGCGCAGCGCGACTTGGAGCGCGCCGACCAGGCGATCGCGATGGCCACGATGTTCCTGTCCGAACACATCGGCGTGCGCGCGATCGTGGCGATGACAGAATCGGGCGGTACCGCGCGCTACCTGTCGCGATTCCGCTCCAACGTGCCGATCTTCGGCCTCTCGCGCCATGTCGGCGCGCGCCGGCGGATGGCACTGATGCGCGACGTGTTCCCGGTCGCTTTCGACAGCCGCGGCCTCGCCACCCGCGAGGCCGCGCGCGAAGCGCTGAAGCAGTTGTTCGACCAGGGATTGCTGGGCGAAGGCGACCGCGTGGTCTTCACCAGCGGCGATCATATGGAGCACCACGGTGCGACCAATACATTGCGCTTGTTGCAGGTGGGCGAGGGCGGCAAGGCCGAAGGTCTCGGCGAACTCTGATCTCCCCGCGCAAGCGAGATTGGAGTAGGGCGGGTTTTAACCCGCCGATCTTGGCAGGTTTGTCCAAACGTGCAGCGGCGACAGCCCGTAAGCGGATCTGACTGGCGCGTGGCGACGCGTTGGGATTCCTCGTGGGCGGATGTCCTCGCGGCGCGGTTGAAACCCGCCCTACGGTAACTCGCTGTTTTACATGGCCGGCTCGCGCCCCGGGCTATAATTCCGCCCTTTCCCGCTACCGGCCGAACCCCCCATGAGCATCGAACAGCTTGCCGAAACCGCCCAGGCGATGGTTGCCGCGGGCAAGGGCATCATCGCGATCGACGAGTCCAACAACACCATCGCAAAGCGCTTCGACGGCGTCGGGATTCCGAACAGCGAAGAGAACCGGCGCGCGTATCGCGAGATGCTGCTGACCACTCCGAATCTCGGCGAGCATATTTCCGGGGCGATCCTGTACGACGAGACGATCCGCCAGTCGACCAGGGCCGGCGTGCCATTCACGAAGATCATGATGGACAACGGCATCATCCCCGGCATCAAGGTCGACAAGGGCCCGCAGCCGCTGGCCGGTTTCCAGGGTGAAGTGGTCACCGAAGGCCTCGATGGCCTGCGCGACCGGCTCAAGGAGTACTACGCACTCGGCGCGCGCTTTGCCAAGTGGCGCGCAGTGATCAACATCGGCGAGGACATTCCGTCGGGCAGCTGCATCGAGGCCAATTCGCATGCGCTCGCGCGTTATGCGGCGCTGTGCCAGGAGCAGGGCCTGGTGCCAATGGTCGAGCCGGAAGTGCTGATGGACGGCTCGCATGACATCGAGACCTGCTACGAGGTCACCGAAGTGGTGCTGCGTTCGCTGTTCGACGCGCTGTACCAGCAGAGCGTGATGCTGGAAGGCACGATCCTGAAGGC
>JANMAO010000054.1:0-2545 GCA_031359875.1 Lysobacter sp. | reverse complement strand
GACTCGAGCATTTGGCAGAGCAGGGCGATCTGCTCCTGGCGGTGCGCTTCACGCAAGCCCAGGTGCACGCTGATCGCATGCACCTGCGTGCGACCGTCGGACAAGCGCAAGACGCCGTGCAACAACCCGCGTGGTTCATGGCCGGGGATGGATACATCGTGATTCCGATGTTCGATGATCTCGAACCTGGACAGCAGCGCGTTGCCTTGATGCCCTTCGGCCAGGATTGCATTGCGGCCGTACGCGTGGTGCGGCCATAGGGTTTCGGCGAGGTACTCGTGCTGTGCGGCCTGCGGCCACGCAGCGTGCCGTCGCGCATGGCCGGCATGCTCGCCGAGCACTTCCTGCAGGAACACCACCTCGGCGTCGACAGCACGCACCGCCTCGCGCAGCGATGGCAGCACGAAGCGGCGCCGGGACAGATCGAATCCGGCGTTTGCATTGAGGCTGAGGATCCTGATGGGCGGCATGCGTGCGGGCGGCATGGGTTGCTCCGTGCAGCGCAGCGAGTGTGGACGCGATGATGTGAGGCGGATGGCATGCGGCGGCATGCCGACGACCAAGGCAAGATGCCAAGGCAAACTGTCGAGGCATATTGTTAATATCGCGTCATGTCCAAACTGCTGCTCAACCTGCGCATGGTCCTCGACGACGAGGCCGACGATGTGCGCGCGATGCTCGAATCCCACCGGATCGAGTTCTACGAAACCCGGCCCAGCCGCTGGGGCGTCTCGAACGGTGGCATCTGGGTCACCCACGACGACGATATCGTCGAGGCCAAACGGCTGATGGCCGAATACCAGGCGCAGCGCCAGACGCGCGTCCGTGCCGAGCATGCCGCGGCCGTGCGCGACGGCAGCGCAGAAACCTTTGTGACGCTGCTGGGTCGTGATCCGATGCGGGTGGTGCTGACCGTGCTGGCGATCCTCGCGCTGCTGGGGCTGGTCGCGCTGGTGCCGGTGTTGCTGATGCGGCGGTAGCCGCGCGATCGGCGCAATTGGCGCCCGGGCTGTCCGCAAGTCCCATCTAATTTCGTTGCGCAAGATGCGGACCCGGCTATTCAGCCTGCCGCCCGCCTGGGAGTCTCCCGTGCGGCCACCACGGGAGGACAACCATGAAGAGCTTTCGCATCTGGGGTGCGGTATTGCTGATGGCAATCGCGGGCTTGGCGGGTGCGCAGGAGCGGCGCTACACCGAAGGGCCGGTGCTGGCGGTCACTTCCGTGAAGGTGCTGGACGGACAGTTCGAGAACTACATGAAATTCCTCGACGGCACTTACAAGGCATCGATGGAAGCATCGAAGAAGGCCGGTCTGATCCTCGACTACTCGGTGTTCAATGCATCGCCGCGCAAACCCGAGGATGCTGACCTGTACCTGGTGGTGACGTATCCGAACATGGCGACGTTCGATGGCCTGGACGCCAAGATGGAGCCAATCATGGCGAGCGTCACCAAAATGAACCTGATGCAGCGCGACGAAGCGTCCGGCAAACGCACCGTCATGCGTACGATCCTCGGCACCGAATTGATCCGGGAACTGAAGCTGAAATGATCGCGCGGCAGCAGCATGGCGTCGCAGGGTGCGTCGCCACGCTGCATGTGCAATTCAATCAACGATCGTCGATCACCGTCAGCGGAATCCCGCGCGCCACCTGTTCGCGATAGATCTTGCGCTCGTCGCGGCAATAAGCGCTGCCCATCGCGAACTTGCGGCAGATACCGGGCCGCTGCTCGTAGATGCTGCAGCGCATGTGCTGGTGGTCGATCGCCACGCACCAACCTTCCTCATCGCGCGCCATGACGTCCAGTCCCTGCGCGGTGCGTTCGACCAGATGCCGCGGGACGATGTCCTCAGGCATGACCACGACCGTCAGGCGGCAACAGACCGCATCGCAGGCGCTGCACGACACGGTCGGATCGACGCGCATGTCGTCTTCGTTGTACGGGACGATGCTCAATGGGTGCGTGCTCAACGGATGCGCGCTCAGTGGATGTGGCATTTGCGATAGCTCAAGAGGCGGCCCCGGAATGGTTCACGATCGTCATCATCAAAGCGGCTGCGCTGTTCGCTGACGGCATAGCCCTGGCCGGCACGCGCGCGGGTGAAGGCGCCACTGTTGCCACGGCCGGGATCGGTGATCAGCACTTCGGCATCCGGTTGCGCATGGCGTAGCAACATGGCTGCGATCAGCCCGGCATGTCCGGTTTCGTACAGGATGTCGCTGCCGATGATCAGGTCGAAACGGCCGAGTTCGGCATCGGGCGTTTCCCAGGGCAAATCGCGGTAACTGATGTGGGGCAGCTGGTTCTGCGTTGCGTTGTACTGCAGGAAGGATTCCGCGAGCGGATGATGATCGCTGGCGGTCACGTCGGCGAGGCGGCGCTGCAGCACCAGGCTTGACAGGCCGAGGCCACAGCCAAGTTCGAGGATGCGTTTGCCGGCGACATCGAACGTGCACATCGCCTCGGCCAACACGCGGCCGGACGGCCATACCTGGCCGAACAGGCACCACAGCGCCGACGAGATGCCGATGCGCGCCGCGAG
>JANMAO010000015.1:0-3715 GCA_031359875.1 Lysobacter sp. | reverse complement strand
CGGAAAAAGGCGAGTGCTTCGAAAACGCGATCCAATTCGAAAAAGAAGGCAGAGAAAGCGAAATGACGACGCGCCGCAACGTAAAGCTACAGGACAGCAGTTCAAAAAACTCTGTGCCTAACCAGCCAATGGAGCGGACGCTTCGTGGCTCCCCTTAATTAAGGTGTTAGATGGCAGTGGATAGAATTCTGCACATTCAAATACAGCCAGGCCGCGCCAAGTCGATAGATATGGTCAGTTTGTACAAAGCGTTCCTTGGAATCGCCACGGACAATCCAATCGTCACTGGGCACCGCTTCCGCAATGGCAATGACGATGGGGACTACTACAACTTCGACTTCGACACCCCACGTCCTGCAGCCCTGTGGGACCTGATACGAGCGGCCGTTTATGAGGCCCCTGCGTTCAAAGAAAGCATCTATCTCTCCACCATGGCAATCTGCACTGGGCGGCACGGATGGAAGGACTACCTTTTGATCCATCACTGGGATCCAAGTGAAGATCTAGATGAAGTGCCTGCCATCTAACAATTCATTCAAGCCGAACCCGCTTCGCGGGTCGGCTTAATTCAGGTGTTAGGCGCGCCAGAAGCGCTGAACCTTCCACAGAAATCGCCAGCACTCAACTTCGATTGGCTGTATATAAATACGCCCATGCGCACACCAATATTTCAGATTGACGCTTTCACGAACCGCCGCTTCGCAGGAAATCCCGCCGCGGTGATGCCGATGGATCGCTTTCTGGACGATGCGACGCTGCAGGCTATTGCCGCCGAGAACAACCTGGCCGAGACGGCCTTTCTGGTTCCCGAAGGCGGCGACTATCGACTGCGCTGGTTCACGCCCACCGTCGAGGTGCCGCTTTGTGGTCATGCCACGCTGGCGAGCGCAGCGGCGGTCATGGAACGGCTGGAGCCCGGGCGCGACACGGTAATCTTCCACACGGCGAGCGGCCCCCTCACGGTGACCCGGACAAGTGTGGGTTACGTCATGGACTTCCCGGTACGGCCGTCTGAACCGGTCGCGACGCCACCCGGACTGGCCGAAGCACTAGGCGTCGTTCCTGTTGAGGTGCTGAGCGATACCTTTAACTACATCGCTCTGCTGGAGAGCGCACAACTCGTGCGCGAACTGGCTCCCGATATCGCGGCGATCGCCCGCATGGACCGCAGCGGGGTGGTCGTGACCGCGTGCGGCGACGAAACCTACGACTTCGTCAGCCGCTACTTCGCTCCGGCCAAGGGCATCCCGGAAGATCCCGTGACCGGCGGTGCGCACTGCGCGCTCGCGCCCTATTGGGCCAAACGACTCGGCAAAACAGCGTTTCGCGCTTACCAAGCCTCACGGCGCGGCGGGGAGATCATTTGTCGACTGGCCGGCGATCGCGTTGAGCTGGAGGGCAGCTGCGTCTTCTACCTGGAAGGCGAGGCGGAAATCTAGGGATGTTCACAGGCTCCTGTCATTGCGGCGCAGTACGGTTTCGTGTGGATTCGGCTATCACGGAACTCACTACCTGCGACTGCTCGCTGTGTGTGAAAC
The DNA here is from genome assembly GCA_031359875.1 of Lysobacter sp. Lineage (GTDB taxonomy): Bacteria > Pseudomonadota > Gammaproteobacteria > Xanthomonadales > Xanthomonadaceae > Cognatiluteimonas. The sequence continues at coordinate 2,177 of JANMAO010000015.1, read as the reverse complement.
GGAACGCGGTGATGGCGAAGGTGCCGGAGCAGTCTCTAGCTGTGCTCAATGGTGAGGAGATGCTGACGCTCTATGAGTGGAATACGCGCAGGGCAAAACACTACTTCTGCAGCCGGTGCGGGATCTATGTCTTCCATCGCAAACGCGCGGCCCCCGACCACTTCGGCGTCAACGTCTTTTGCTTGGAAGGTTTCGACGCGGCGTCGGTTTCCGTACGCGCAACTGAGGGCGCCAATATGACGATCGAGGACCCGGTCGCCCGTCCGAACTGGCCAGGACCGCGCGGCGGCTACCATCGCGCCTAACAATTCATTCAAGCCGAAGTCCCTCTGCCGGTCTCGATGGATGGCCGCAGCTTGCCTGTGGTTTTCCAGCATGTCAATCGCTTTATCGGCATGAAGCGATGAATTAATTTCCGGGTGACGCTCGTCGTCCCGGATGCCCGCTTTTGCGCATACTTCGGTGATGCTGAAATGCGTTGTCTTTGCGGTCTTTGTCGTCCAGCACCTTGCCGTCGCCGGGATGTTGCTCGGTGCCATGCTGCTGACGTCGCCCGCCCATGCCGCCAACATCTATCGCTGGACCGACCGCAGTGGTGGCGTCCACTACGGCGACCACGCGCCCGACAAACAACAGCAACGGCTGGCGCACCATCTCAGGGTCATTCCCGTACGCACCGAACCCGGTGCGGTCGCGCGCCTGCGCCTGGAAAACAACGACGGCCGCTACCTCGCCTGGGCCGACAACATGCTGGCCGGCCCCATCGAGGTCATGCTACGATTCGGCGGCGGCAGCAACATGGTGGGTGCGCCGCCCCTGCCCGCCCGCGCCACGGTCGCGGCCAACGGCAGCGCGCTGGTGTCGGTGCTCAGCGCGACCGATCCCAGCCGGAACAGCGGTTCCGAGCTGAACCTGGTCACGGTACCGGGCGATCCGAACGCCCACCCACGCGATGTCGACTACCGGTTGCCACTGCGCCAGCCAGCCCAGCGGATCGACCAGGGTTACGGCGGGAGTTTCAGCCACACCGATCCGCAGAACCTCTACGCGGTCGACTTCGCCGCCGATATCGGCACCCCGGTGCTCGCCGCGCGCGATGGCGTGGTGATGCAGGTCGAGAGCGATTTCGACAAGGCCGGACTCAATCTCGAAAAATTCGGTGGCCGCGCCAACTTCGTCCGCATCGTCCATGACGACGGCACCATGGCGCTGTATGCGCACCTGCAGGAATCGGGGGTGCTGGTGCGCGTGGGGCAGCGCGTACGCGCGGGACAACAGATCGGCTTGTCCGGGAATACGGGCTTCACCACCGGCCCGCACCTGCATTTTGCCGTCCAGGTCAATCGCGGGATGCGGCTGGAATCGATCCCGTTCCGCATGAGTGGGCCGGACGGGGCGTTGAGCTTCAGCGACCGGCGTTGAGCTGCTCTCGTCTGGAAGCCACGCCCGTATAATTGCCGGCATCCCCGCTTTCCGATGCGCCACCGCGCGCCGTTCCCATGTCCGATGTTTCCCTCGAAGCCGCGCGCCGACGCACGTTCGCGATCATTTCGCACCCCGACGCCGGCAAGACCACGCTGACCGAAAAGCTGCTGCTGTTTGGCGGCGCGATCCAGATGGCGGGCAGCGTCAAGGGCCGCAAGGCCGCGCGCCATGCGACCTCGGACTGGATGGCGCTGGAAAAGGAACGCGGCATCTCGGTGACATCGTCGGTGATGCAGTTCCCGTACGAAGGTCGCGTCGTCAACCTGCTCGATACCCCCGGCCACGCCGACTTCGGCGAGGACACCTACCGGGTGCTGACCGCGGTCGACTCGGCGCTGATGGTGATCGACGTTGCCAAGGGCGTCGAGGAACGCACGATCAAGCTGATGGAAGTGTGCCGCCTGCGCGACACGCCGATCATGACCTTCATCAACAAGCTCGATCGCGAAGGAAAAAATCCCATCGACCTGCTCGATGAAGTCGAATCCGTGCTCGGGATCCAGTGCGCGCCGGTGACCTGGCCGATCGGCATGGGCTCGCGGCTAAAAGGCGTCGTGCACCTGGTGTCCGGCGAAGTGCATCTGTACGAGCAGGGCCGCAATTTCACGCGCCAGGATTCGACCATTTTCACGTCGATCGACGATCCCGGTCTCGAAGCCAGGATCGGCAGCGAGATGCTGCGCGAATTGCGT
>JANMAO010000014.1:0-8012 GCA_031359875.1 Lysobacter sp. | reverse complement strand
CGGACGCAGGCCGGCGTTGAACAGGTCGGTTTCCAGGAAGATCTGGCCGTCGGTGATCGAGATCACGTTGGTCGGCACGAATGCCGAGACGTCACCGGCCTGGGTTTCAATGATCGGCAGCGCGGTGAGCGAGCCGGTCTTGCCCTTGACGGCACCGTTGGTGAACTTCTCGACATATTCCTCGCTGACGCGCGATGCGCGCTCGAGCAGGCGGGAGTGGAGATAGAACACGTCGCCCGGGTACGCTTCGCGACCCGGCGGGCGACGCAGCAACAGGGAGATCTGGCGGTAGGCGACGGCCTGCTTGGACAGATCGTCGTACACGATCAGCGCGTCTTCGCCGCGGTCGCGGTAGTACTCGCCCATCGTGCAGCCGGCGTACGGCGCGATGTACTGCATCGCGGCCGATTCCGACGCGGTGGCGGCCACGACGATGGTGTGTCCCATCGCGCCGTATTCCTCGAGCTTGCGCACAACATTGGCGACCGACGAAGCCTTCTGCCCGATCGCGACGTAGATGCACTTAACGCCGGTGCCCTTCTGGTTGATGATCGCGTCGATCGCCACCGCGGTCTTGCCGGTCTGGCGGTCGCCGATGATCAGCTCGCGCTGGCCGCGGCCGATCGGGATCATAGCGTCGATGGTCTTGTAGCCGGTCTGCACCGGTTGCGACACCGACTTGCGCCAGATCACGCCAGGCGCAATCGTTTCCACCGGAGCGGTCTGGGTGGTGGCGATCGGGCCCTTGCCGTCGATCGGTTCGCCCAGCGCATTGACGACGCGCCCGCACAGCTCCGGACCGATCGGCACTTCGAGGATGCGGCCGGTGGTCTTGGCCACCGCGCCTTCGCGCAGGTGCTTGTAATCGCCCAGCACCACCGCGCCGACCGAATCGCGCTCCAGGTTCAACGCCAGCGCATAGGTGTCGTTGGGCAGTTCGATCATCTCGCCCTGCATCGCATCGGCCAGGCCGTGAATGCGCACGATACCGTCGGATACCGACGTCACGGTGCCTTCGTTGCGCGCCTCGGCAGCGAGCTTGACCTTCTCGATGCGGCTCTTGATCAGTTCGCTGATTTCGGACGGGTTGAGCTGGGTGGTGGACATCGTTGTTTCCTGATGCAGGGCGGACTTCAGTCCGCCGAACGTGATGGTGGGCTTGAGCCCACCCTGCGAATTCAAATCAATTTACAAGCGCCGACTGCAGGCGATCGAGCTTGCCCTTGAGTGAGCCGTCGATCACCACGTCGCCGGCGACGATCACCGCGCCGCCGATCAGGCTGTCATCGACCGCCGTCTCGACTTCGACCTCGCGCCCGTCGAATCGCTTGCGCAACGCGGCCTTGATCGTGTCGAGCTCTGCCGGGGGCAGGGGCGCGGCGGATGTCACCATTGCCTTGACAACGCGCTCGGCCTCGGCGCGCAGATCCAGGTACAACCCGGCAATTTCCGGCAGCAGCACAAGGCGACGATTGTCCGCCAGCAGTGCGAGGAAACGACCGAAGTTTTCATCGATGCCGGCGACCTGTGGAGGCGACAGCAGCGTCACCGCATCGGCATCGGCCAGCTTCGGATTGCCGAGCAACGATGCCACGTGCGGGTCCGCGGCAACTCGCGCGGCAAAGCCGAGCGCATCCGACCATGGCCCATAGGTGCCGCTCTCACGTGCAAGCGCGAATGCGGCCCGGGCATAGGGACGGGCGAGTGTGAGGGCCTGGCTCATCGGATCAGGTCATCCACGGTGGTGACGGCAGTCTTCTCACAGCTGCGCTGCGAGTTCATCGAGCAACGCCTTGTGCGCACCGGGATCGATCTCCCGGCGCAACAACTTTTCGGCGCCGCTGACCGCAAGCGCCGAAACCTGCTTGCGGAGAGCTTCCCTGGCGCGATTGGTGGCGGCGTTGATCTCGGCCTCGGCCAGCGCCTTCTGCCGGTCGGCCTCGGCGATCGCGTCCTGCTTGGCTGCGTCGATGAGATGGACTGCGCGTTGATGCGCCTGCTCGATGATCTCGTTGGCCTTGACCCGCGCGTCCTTCAACGTCTCGTTGACGGTTTCCTGCGCCTGCGCCAGGTGCTTCTGGCTGCGATCAGCCGCGGCGAGACCTTCACCAATTCGTCGCGCACGCTCATCCATCGCCGTGATCAGCGGCGGCCAGATGAACTTCATCGTGACCCAGATGAGTATTCCGAACACGATCATCTGGGCAATCAGGGTGGCATTGATGCTCACGGACTAAACCCTCAACACTGTCGGACGACTTAGTGGGCGACGCTGGCGGCGACGTTCGCAAGCACCTTGGCCGAAAACGGATCGACGAAGGTCAAGTACATCGCGATGCCCACGCCGATGATCGGAATTGCGTCGATCAGACCCACCAGCAGGAACATCTTGCCCTGCAGCAGCGGAACGAGTTCCGGCTGGCGCGCGGCGCCTTCCAGAAATTTGCCGCCCATCAGGCCCATGCCAATCGCGGCGCCAATGCCGCCGAGGCCGAGCATCAGGCCGGCCGCAATCGCGGTCATGCCTTCCACCGATGCCAATGCGCTGAGGTCCATTGTTGTCTCCTTCGTACCAAGTGAGTGAAAAAAGCGGGTTTTGTATCAGTGGTGGTCCGCCGCCATCGCCATGTAGACGACAGTCAACGTCATGAAGATGTAGGCCTGCAGGGAAATGATCAAAATATGGAAAATCGTCCAACCGGTCGCCAGCAACACTTGCGCCAGGAAGCCGAGGTTGTTGCCCAGGCCGCCGACCGCATAGTTGAGGGTGAACGTGGCGAGCAGGATGAAGATCATCTCGCCGGCATACATGTTGCCGAACAGTCGCAGCCCAAGGCTGATCGGCTTGGCGAGCTCCTCGACGGTCTTGAGCAGGAAGTTGACCGGCATCATCCATTTGCCGAACGGATGAAACAGGAATTCAGCCGCCACGCCCTTGAAACCCTTGGCGACGAAGCTGTATCCGAACGCAATCAGGAACACCGTCAGCGACAAGCCCAGGGCAACGTTCGGATCAGTTGAAGGAACCGTGCGCAGATGGTCGACACCCATGCTGCCAGCCACCGTCGGCAGCAGGTCGACCGGCAGCATGTCCATGAAATTCATGAAAAACACCCAGAAGCCCACAGCCAGCGCCATCGGCGCGACGAATTTGGCTCCGTGGTGGTAGGCATCCCTGACCTGGCGGTCGACAGACTCCACGCACAACTCGATGAAGTTCTGCCACCTGCCCGGCACGCCGCTGGTCGCCTTGCGCGCAGCGATGCGGAACATCACGACGAAAATGAGTGCGAGCGCGACCGAGAACACCATCGAATCGAGGTGAATCACCCAGAATCCGGTTGCTTCCGGATCGATACGCCACGTGTGCAGATCCAACTTGAGGTTGGTCAAGTGGTGCACGATGTAGCTGCTGGTGTCGTGACTACCTTCTGACGCCATGGTTCGTAAACCCGCTCGTTCAAACGTCTAATCGGTTCTCGCGACCGCCAGCAGCACCCAGTTCATGGCCAGACAGGCCACGCTGGTCAACATCAGCGGCGCGAAATGCTTGCCAAACAACAACGCTCCAATCCAGAACAGGAACGCCGTCAACAACAATTTCCCAAACTCAGCTTGGTAGAACGCCCCAAGCACAGCCTTTGCCTTCAATTTGTTGCGCCCCAGGCCGACCCGCGCAGCGAAGTACAGCGCGGGCAGCATGACCGTCAGGCCGCCGAACAGCGCCGCCATTGCCGCTGCGCTGCCGGATATCGCCAATGTGGCGAGAACCATCAGCGCAGTCGTCACCGCCTGGGCAACACACAACAGCCAGGCCGGGGAAACAGCACGAAAATGCACTTTGTCACCCTTCGCCGGATCGCCCCTCGCAGGACGCAGTGCGGACATGAAGCAGGGGCCATCCAGTGGATGCAGCGAGCGAAATCAGCCTCGCCGAGCCGCAAAAGTATAGCAGCCGGACAATTTCAGCGGCAACCACCGAGCGCCCAAATCCACGGTCGGGAACCAGGACCGCGCATTGCATGCGGCTGGCGGGGAACCTTTGCCGGGCACGCCGGTCAGTTCCGGAGAAGGCCTGCCCCCACTTCCTCGTCGAATCCCGCGGTAGGCCCCTGAAGCCCCGGCCCTGAAAAAGCCGGGGCTTCGCCTGTGCGTCAGCCGGTTCGCGCCCTGCGCCGGCCTGGGGTGGTGGTCAATCCGCCTCCCAGCGCACATCGGCCTCGCCATGGCTGTCCAGCGCGGACTTGATCGCATCCAGCAATGCGGACGAAGCGCCGGCATCGACCAGGCCGAGGAACGTATCGTTGTCGATGTAGTAGTCGCGATCGCGGCTGGATTCTTCCTCCAGTTGCGCGCTCAGCAGGGCGATGTCGTCCTGGCTGACTTCGCCCAGCAGGCGGTTGTTGGATTTGTCGTAGAGCCGAGGCATTCGGTGCTCCTAGTGGGCGTGCGCCAATTATTTCTTTTTGGGGAGGTAAAGATCGGTGATCGTGCCTTCGAAAACCTCGGCGGCCATGCCCACGGATTCGCTCAGGGTCGGGTGCGGGTGGATGGTGTGGCCGATATCGGCGGCCTCGCAGCCCATCTCGATCGCCAGCGCAATCTCGGCGAACAGGTCGCCTGCATGCACGCCGACGATGCCGCCGCCGATCACGCGATGCGTGGCCTCGTCGAACAGCAGCTTGGTGAAACCCTCGGTGCGACCGATGCCGATCGCGCGTCCGGACGCAGCCCATGGGAACTTGCCGACGCCGATCTTCAGGCCCTTGGCTTTCGCTTCATTCTCGGTGACCCCGACCCAGGCGATCTCCGGATCGGTGTAGGCCACCGACGGGATCACGCGCGCAACCCACTCACGCTTCTCGCCCGCAGCGACTTCTGCCGCCAGCCGACCCTCATGCGTCGCCTTGTGCGCGAGCATCGGCTGCCCGACCAGATCACCGATCGCGAAGATGTGCGACACGTTCGTGCGCATCTGCCGGTCGACCGCAATGAAGCCGCGCTCGCCGACCTGCACGCCGGCCTTGTCGGCATCGAGCTTGTCGCCGTTGGGCGTGCGTCCGACCGCGACCAGTACGCGGTCGAATATGTTCGCCGCGGGAATACTCGCGCCATCGAAGCTGCAGCTGATGCCGCCCTTCTGCGCTTTCGCCGCGACGACCTTGGTCTTCAGATGCATGGCGATGCCCTGCTTCTTCAGTCGATCGGCCAGCGGCTTGACCAGGTCGAGATCGGTGCCCGGCATCAGCTGCTCGGCGAGTTCGACCACGGTGACTGCGGAACCCAGCGCGCGGAATACCGTCGCCATTTCCAGCCCAATGATGCCGCCGCCAACCACCAGCAGACGCTTGGGGATTTCGGCCAGTTCCAGCGCGTCGGTCGAATCCATCACCCGCGCGTCGTCCCACGGGAAGCCCGGCAATTTCATTGCCTGCGAGCCGGCGGCGATGATGCATTGCTCGAAGCGCAGTAATTGTTTTCCGTCCGCAGCATCGATCTCGATTTCATTCGCTGACACGAAGCGGCCGCTGCCGGTGACCACGCGCACCTTGCGCTGCCTGGCCATCGTCGCCAGGCCCTTGGTCAGCTGGGCGACGACCTTGTCCTTGTTGGCGCGCAACTTGTCCAGGGTGATCTTCGGCTTGCCGAAATCGACGCCGTAATCGCTCGCATGCGCGGCTTCTTCGATCACGGCAGCGGCGTGCAGCAGCGCCTTCGACGGAATGCAGCCGACGTTGAGGCAGACGCCGCCGAGCTGCGGATAGCGTTCGACCAGCACCGTGTCCAGCCCGAGGTCGGCGGCGCGGAACGCAGCGGCGTAGCCCCCTGGCCCGGCGCCGAGTACGACCAATCTGCATTCGATGTCGGCTTTGCGGCCGGTTCCAGATGCGGCCTGCAGTGCTGTTGCCACCTCTGCCTTGGCGGGAGTGGGCGTCGGTACAGCGGCGCCCTCTCCCTGGCTCCCTGCGGGAGCCTGCCCCGCCCCCGCCGGAGAGGGCGCAGCAGCGGCTGCCTCACTCGATTCGATGGTCGCCACCACGCTGCCTTCCGACAGCTTGTCACCGACTTTGACCTTCAATTCCTTGACGACGCCCGCCACGCTCGCCGGCACTTCCATCGTCGCCTTGTCCGATTCCAGCGTGACCAGGCCCTGGTCGAGCTTGACCACGTCGCCGACGGCGACCAGCACTTCGATCACCGGCACGTCGTCATAGCCGCCGATGTCGGGAACTTTGATTTCGATCGTCGTCATTGCGTGTTTCCCGTAGGGCGGGTCTTGACCCGCCATTGCCATGATTCGATTGCCGCGAATGGCGGGTTGTTGCATGCCGCCCTACAAAAGCGCCCTACAACAGCACCCGGCGCATGTCGCCGAGCAGTTGTGCGAGATAGGCGGTGAAGCGCGCCGCCGCGGCCCCATCGATCACGCGATGGTCGTACGACAACGACAGCGGCAACAGCAAGCGCGGCGCGAACTGCGTGCCGTCCCACACCGGTTTCATTGCCGCCTTCGACACGCCGAGAATCGCCACTTCCGGCGCATTGACGATCGGCGTGAACGAGGTGCCGCCGATGCCGCCGAGCGAACTGATCGAGAAGCAGCCGCCACTCATGTCGGCCGGACCGAGCTTGCCGTCGCGCGCCTTCGCCGCGAGTTCGCCCGATTCCCGGGCGATCTGCAGCACGCCCTTGCGATCGCAATCGCGCACGACCGGCACGACCAGTCCGTTCGGGGTGTCGGCGGCAAAGCCGATGTGGAAATATTTCTTCAGCGTGAGGTTCTCGCCGCTGGCATCAAGCGACGAGTTGAAGGTCGGATACTTCTGCAACCCCGCGACCGCTGCCTTCATCAGGAAGGCGAGCATGGTCAGCTTGACGGCCCCGCTCTTATCGGCATGCGTTGCTTTCTCGTTTTCCTTGTTGAGCGCGACGCGCAGCGTCTCGAGCTCAGTGATGTCGGCGTCGTCGTGCTGGGTGACGTGCGGGATCATCGCCCAGTTGCGCGCGAGGTTGGCGCCGGACAGTTTCTGGATGCGGGTGAGTTGGCGCGTTTCGGTTTCGCCGAACTTGCTGAAGTCGACCTTCGGCCATGGCAACAGCGCAAGCCCACCTGCAGCCGGCCCGCCGCCGGCGGGTGCAATGCCGGCAGCGCCACCGAGTGCGCCCTTGACGAAGGTCTGCACGTCTTGTTTGCCGATGCGACCACCGCGTTCGGAACCGCTGACCTGCGACAGATCCACGCCGAGTTCACGCGCGAACAAGCGCACCGCCGGACTCGCATACGGCACCTTGCCAGGCAGCACGGCGTCGGCTTCGAAGCGCACGGCCGGTTGCGCCGTGGTCGCGGCCCCGGCCGGCGACGCGCCTTTGTCGATTGCCGCTGGTGCACTCTTCCCGCGGGGCGCCACCATTACGTCCGGTCCGACTGCGGTGGTGGTTTCCGGGGCACGCTCCGGCGCCACCGACTCGGGTTTGTTGTCGGGCTTGCTCTCGGGTTTGGCCACCGGTCTGCTTGCGTCCGCGGCACCCGCCGATGCGGCGTCGGCCACTTCGATCAGCGCCACCACGCTGCCTTCGGACAACGCATCGCCGAGCTTGACCTTCAATTCCTTGATCACGCCGGCAAACGGCGCCGGCACTTCCATCGTTGCCTTGTCCGATTCCAGCGTGACCAGGCCCTGGTCGACCGTGACCGTGTCGCCGACCGCGACCAGCACCTCGATCACCGGTACATCGTCGTAGCCACCGATATCCGGGACGCGTGCTTCCTTGAGTTCGGCCATGCGGCTCTCCGCGTGCGTGGGATCGCTATTGTGGCCGGGTCGGCGCGAAGCGCCAACCCACGCAGCGTCCGCCTGAAAAAACGCGCGCCGCCGCGTGTTTGCGTCCGAGACATGGCGCAGAACTTCGCCAGACCGTCAATGTGCAGCGATCGCCACCCCGCCAAGCGCAACCCGATAGCGCTCATGCAACGCCTGCACTTTGGCGACATAAGCCTGGGTCTCGGCGTA
>JANMAO010000248.1:0-7592 GCA_031359875.1 Lysobacter sp. | reverse complement strand
ACAGGCGCGCGTGCTCGAGGACGAAGGCTACGAAAGCCTCGCCGCACTGCCGAAAGACACCGCGCTGGCCTTCATCTGCCACCACGGCGTCTCCAGCCGCGCGATGGCCGAGCGCTTCGCCGCGCACGGCTTCAGCAACCTGCACAATGTGGAAGGCGGCATGGACGCGTGGGCCACCGAGATCGAGCCGGACGTGCCGCGCTACTGATGCCTTGGGCGGCGACCTGTCGGGTCGAGGCATGAAGAAAAACATCTAATCTGACAGGTAGAAACGCTCCATTGCGTTCTGTAGCGGACGGAGGTGCTCTTGGTAATGTTGCCAGCGGCCCGATGCTTCGCGATAAAGCGGACGCCGTACCTGCCAATAACTTGCCGTCTTGACAATGCTGGGAAGTTCGTGGGAACGCAGGCAGTCCGGCTGCCAATCCAGAGCTAAAAACCCGAGTGCGCGCGTCAGCACATCCTCGGGCGCTCGTACGAGCGAATCATAATCGACGTCATGAATGGAGTCGGGATAAAGCCCTTTCCAGTACGCCATCATGCGACGGTATTGGCTGTAATAGTGGCCAATATCCTCCAAGTCTGTCGCATAAGGCGCCACCCTTGGATCGAGGTGCTGCATGAACACTGAAAGCCCGTTATCCAGCGGGTGCCGAACCGTATGGAGAAATCTTGCTTCCGGGAACAGGCACTTTATCAGGCCGATAAGCATGAAGTTGTCCGGCCGCTTGTCTGTGATATAGGCATATTCGCCGCTCGCCGGGGCCAGCTGATGCAGCTGTCTGAGGTAACCCTGCGACAGCTCAACAAGCCGCTCTTTCGTGACGGTTGCCATGGACGATGGGAACCGTGACAGGGGTCCGCTCACCATGCGTGGCAGCAAATCCAGCTCACCTCCCGCGTGGATCGCGGAATGCGCGGCCAGCGCCTGTTCCAGCAATGTCGACCCCGAGCGGAACATGCCGCATATGAATAGCGGTCGCGGCCCAGACTCCTCCTGCCCGACCGGCACTGGCGACGCGAACTGCCCGATCAACGCATCGACCAGCTGCTCTTGCCGCCGCGGATCATAGGCGGGCGCCCCCTGCCGGCAGCACGCGTTGCCGCGCGCGAATGCATCGAACGCCTGATCACTGCAGGCCAGACGCTCGTAGGCCTGGCCCAACGCGAACCACAGATTTGCCTGCGTCTGTGGCGGCCGAGCGGCGGCCGCCGCCGCTCGCAGATCACGCAACAATGGAGCTTCCGGGTGCTCCGGCGGCGTCAGGTGCGCCAATCGCGCCAACGCCTCCTGCCGACAGACATCGTCGTCGACGCCTCTTGAGTGAGGGATCTTCTGGTAGCACGCAAGCGCCGCCTGTCGATCGCCACGCTCCTCATGGAGATTGCCCAGGTTGAGCAGCGCCGGGGCATAGTTGGGGCAACTCATCAGAGCGGCGCGCAGCTCCTGCTCGGCGCGCTCGTCCTGGCGCAGATGATCGGAATAGATCGCAGCGCGATTCAGATGGACTTCCTGCGGATCGGCAACACCTGCCTTCAGTGCGCGGTCATAGGCCGATAGCGCTTCCTCGAATCGTCCCTCCGCCTTCAGCGCGTAGCCCAGGTTGTACCAGGAATCGGCCTTGGTGGCGTCCAGCGCCAGAATCCGCTGATAGGCGCGAACGGCATCACCGTATCGGCCCGCCCGCAGCAGCGCATCTGCGTTCCGACACCACGCCAGCAGTTGCGGACTAAGGGAACCTTGATTCATACCCACATCGGCTTGGAAAAAGGACGGTTGCGTACCGGACCGGAGCCCAGCATCAATAGTGCCGCAAGTTCAGGACAACCCAAGCCATCGGCACCAGCTACCTTCAAAGGTTGAATCCGCATACCATTAAGCTTGCGATAGTTTTGCACAGACCGACTGTCGGCGCAGTCAGTACGTCCAAACACTGAAGGAGCCTGGCCGCGTCATATTGAGCACATTCCGTGCTGTCGTCATGTCGCTACGAGCCGATTATGTCCGTCGAGCATTCATCACCGTACCCCCTGTCCCCACTCCAATTACGCCAACTTGCTCTGGCAGAGCGCTACCTAGGCGCTGGCGACTTGGCCAAATCGACCCGGTTTGCGGAAGAAGTTGCCACGCAAGCTCCCAACGCCGTCGAGGCGTGGCACATATGGGCGGTCTCCTTGGCAAAGGGCGGCATGCACCAAGCCGCTTGTGCACCGTTTCGGCGCGCGATGGAGCTGGCGCCCGACAACCCACATCTGCTCGCGAACTTCGCCACGGCACTTCGACGCATCGCTCGTCTGGACGAAGCCGCCAGTTTGTGGCGCCGGGCCGTCAGCCTCGCACCCGCGTTCGGGCAAGCCTGGCTGGATCTGGGACTGACCGAGCTGGACCGCAACCGGCTCGAGGAGGCCGGCGAAGCGTTCAAACAGGCAACCGTTGTCATGCCCACGTGTGCCGCAGCCTGGCACGGACTGGCGAGCACATTGGAGGCACGAGACCGCTCTGCGCAGGCGGAGCAGGCGTTGCGTAGCGCTCTGACTTGTGAGCCGCAGCAGCCAGCCATCTTGATCCATCTCGGCCACCTCCTCCGCCGCCAGGCGCGCTTGGAAGAGGCGCTGGCATGCTACGCCGAAGCCCGTCGAGTCGGCGCAGATACACCCGAGTTGCTGGACGCTCAAGCCGGCGCCCTGCTCGATTCCGGCCGGATAGATGCAGCGATCGTCACGGCGCGTCGGTTGACTGCAGCCCATCCTCGTTTCGCGCCCGGGCAGCGCACGCTTGCCACCATTCTGTGGGAATACGGAGAAGGTGCGGGGCAGGCGGACAATCCGCTGTCTTGCTTTGCCGGTGCGGTAAGCGCGCATCCTGACGACGCGCAACTGCGCTTCGCCTATGCAAAACTACTCAAGCAGACGGGTCAGGGCGAGTCGGCACTCGAACATGTGGCTGAACTGCGCGCGCGCAGTGGTCATCCGCTGTTTCGGCAGTTCGAGGCAGACACGCTCGAGTCGCTGGGGCGCTCCGAGCAGGCGGCACGAATCTACGATGAGCTGTATCACAAGCACGGGATCCGTGAGCCGGATTTCCTCAATGCCTACACCCGGCACTTGCTCAAAACCGGACAATGGCCAGCTGCCGCCGCGATTGCTGAGGAAGCCCTTGCGCGGGAGCCACACAACCAGGAAGCGTGGGCGTATCTGGCCACAAGCTGGCGTCTTCTCGGCGATCCACGTGAATTTTGGCTATGTGACTACGAGCGGTTCATTGCCTTGGTAGATATCGACGTGCCTGCGGGGTATGCCGACATCCAACAGTTTCTGTGTGCCCTGGAGACGGCGTTGCTACCGCTGCATCAAGCCTCGCGGGAACCCGTGCAGCAGAGCCTGCGGCGGGGCACTCAGACAGCAGGCAACCTGTTCGGGCGCGCCGAGCCAGCCATCCTAGCGGTCGAACGGTCGATATGTTCAGCAGCAGAGCGTTGGGTGGAAACGTTGCCCGACGACGACGGCCATCCCTTCCTGAACCGGAAGGCCCGCCGCATCTGCATGAGAGGCGCATGGTCGGTAAAGCTTTCGTCCACCGGTCACCATGTCAACCATGTCCACCATCAGGGCTGGATCAGCTCAGCCTTCTACGTATCCCTGCCGCCCGTGATGCGGGCTTCTCGGGACCACGCCGGCTCAATCCGGTTCGGACAGCCACCGAGCGACCTGGGCCTGAAACTGCCTGAGCGGCGAGTACTGCATCCGCGACCGGGCAGCCTCGCTCTTTTTCCCTCCTACATGTGGCACGGCACCGTACCGTTTCATGACAGCGCGTTTCGGCTCACCGTGGCCTGCGACATGGCTGCTGCCGGGTGGCTGGTTTGAGAGTGGAATCGGTGGCGGGTTTGATCGGAATACGCATTATCCGCAAAATAAAAAGGCGGCGGGCCGAGGCCCGCCGCCAGGATCAGCTCGTATCAGTTGTTCAGAGCTTCATACTGATGTTGGTGAAGAAGTAGCGACCGAGTTCGTCGTAGCCACCCGGCGTGTTGGCATTGAACGTCAGAGTGTTACCCACCAGCGGCGGCTGACGATCTGCGATGTTGTTTACACCCACGGTGAGGCTCACGTTTGATGCAAGGCTGAACGTACCAGAGAGATCCAGCCAGTCGTATGCCGAGATCTTGTGGCCGTTATTGGCCACCAGCTTGTCGGTGTTTGCCAAGCTGCCGTCAGTGTTGACGTAGTCCACGGCACCGGTGTGCCGCCAGCGCAGGTTGACGCTCCACCAATCCCGGCTGTAGTTCAGGTTGGCAATACTACGCCAGCGCGGATTGTTGCATGACAGGTTGATCTTGCCTGCGCAATCGTACTGGGCCTGGGAGTTCACGCCCGGGAGCGGATCCACCTTGAAGTTCAGCAGGCGGGTACCCACCAGGGTTGCCGACGCATGCCCACCGAACATCGACCAGTTGTAGCTGAGGTTCAGGTCGATACCACGGGTCTCGAGGTTGCCGAAGTTGTCGGTCAGGTTGACCACCTTACCGGTCTGGCCCAGCCACAGGTCGCCGGTGGCCGGATTGCGCTGCACCTTGCTGCAGAGGAACGGATTGCCGGTCTTGGCACAGAAGTCGAGGATGGTGGATGCACCGATCGTGCTGATCGTGTTCTGGATCTTGATGTCGTAGAAGTCCAGCGAAGTCTCCAGACCCTTGATTGGCGTAGCCGCGACGCCGAATGTATAGGTGTCGGCCTTCTCGGGCTTCAGGTTCTGGTTGCCGCCGATGTACTGGTTGTACTGTCCGGCCGGGCTGTCCGGGACGCGGCCGTACTGCGCCGCAGTCACGCCGGTGTTCTGGCACTGTGCCAGCGTATCGGTGGGGGTGGCGCCCGCGCAGGGGTCGCTGCCGCTGTACAGGGCGATCTGGTTGGTGGAGAACAGTTCGGCTATGTTCGGGGCACGCACGGCGTGGTTGAAGCCGCCGCGAATGCGGAACATGTCATCGACATTGCTGCTGAAACCGACCTTGAAGGTATTGGTCGATCCCGACAGCTTGTACTTGGAGTAGCGATAACCCAGGTCGAGGCCGAAGGACTTCAGTATGCCGACGTTCTCGACGAGCGGAATACCGGCCTCGGTGTACAACTCGCGCACCGCGACCTGGCCGGCAAGCGGCAGCGACGGACCGCCCGAGCCGGTGAAGTTGCCCTGCTGCGAGTTGCTGTCGGCGGTAAAGTTATAGTTCTCCTTGCGCCACTCGGTACCGGCAACCAGGGTAATCGGATCGCCGTCGGCCCACGGGACGCTCACGCCGAGGTCGCCGCTCACGTAAGCGTTGACGTCCATCAGGCGCGTACGGGTCTGCAGTATGCTGGTGCCTTGAAGGTTCTTGGCGGCCGCGAGCGTCACGCCGTTCGGCTGCCAGACGTTGTACGGGATGCAGCCGCTGTAGGAACCGGCCGGGCAACCCATGAGCGCGGGAGCCACGCGGTCCGCAAGCAAGTCGCCGGTGCCGACCTGGGTGTCGGTGCTCTCGCCCAGGACGCCCGCCACGTTGTACGACCAGTTGAGGTTGATGTCGCCCTTCGCGCCGAACACCGCGCGGTAGGAGTTGTCGGTGGCGGAGGTATCGCGCGGGGGGCCCTCGACGTTGCGCTTGCCGACATAAACGATCAGCGGCTGGGTGGTGTCCAGGCCGTACTGCGGGGCCAGGTCCGTGCAGAGGGAACCGACAAGGGCCGCGTTCTTGGCGCAGTCGATGCTCAGCGTCTGGCCGAAGAACGTGCCCGACTGCGCGAACTGGAACTGGCTGCGGCGGTGCGTGTACATGAAGTCCATGTAGGGCTCGAAGGCATCGCTGACGTGGTACTTGATCGACGTGCCGACATTCACGCGCGTATCGGGACGCTGATAGTAGTTCAGCGGGGCGTAGTTGTAGCTCTGCCCTATGCCTTTGACATATTTGTTGGTGGTCGCGTCAAAGTGAGCCAAGCCACCGTTGTAGCTCTGATCGAAGACGTAGAAGTTCGGCTTCGGCGCGGTTCCGGAACCGCCACACGCCGTGCCCGCATTGTTCAGGGCGCAGCCGGAGTAATCGCGCGTGCCCTGGAGTACGCCGTCCGTTTGCTGCACGCTGACCCAGCCCATGGCATGGCCCTTGCCTTCGGCAAAATGACCGCCAAAGATCGCATCGGCGGTGCGGGTCTTGCCGCCGAAACCGGTGTTGCCGTTGGGCGCATTGAAGCCCTTGGCGGTCTCCAAGCCCTGCATGTACTTGTTGCGGTTGTCGTGCTGGTAGCCCGTGAGGTTGTAGTCGAACTGGACGCCTTCGAAGTCATCGTTCAGCACGAAGTTGACCACGCCGGCCACGGCGTCGGCACCGTACACGGCCGATGCACCGCCGGTAAGGATATCCACCCGCTTCACCAGCGCAGCGGGAATCTGGCTCAGGTCAACGGCAAACGCAGAACCAGCCTGGACGCGCTGTCCGTCGATGAGCACCAGCGTGCGGGCGGTGCCCAGACCACGCAGATTGGCGGTAGGGTAGCCGGTTGCACCGTTGTTCTGGAACTGGTCAAAGTAGGGGCTCATCTGCGGCATCTGGTTGACCAACTGGTCAACGCTCGTTGTACCCGTCACCTTGAACTGCTTGGCATCTACCGTGGTGATCGGACTCGAAGAAGTAATGCCGATGCTCGGCAGGCGCGTACCAGTCACCACAACAGTCTGCAGCATCGTGGTTTTTTTCTTCTGATCAGGCTGTTTCTGAGCCGGCTGGTTGCTGGCGCCCTGCGTGCCTGTGTCCTGCGCGAATACCGTGCTCGAGGCACCCGCCGCGATGACGGCACCCAGCGCAAGCGCCAGGCGGACTGCCGTAGAAAGTTTCTTGACCCCAAGTTTCATAAAGACACCCTCCGATTAATTATTGCCATGGGTCAGAAAGACGTTCTGCCCCAGAACTTGCGACTGGCCTGCTCTTCCCAGACCGATGAACCTCAGACCCATGGACTGCTGTACATCCGTGCCGATACTAACAGGCAAATAACGCTAGGTGAACATAGCGCTTACCTGCTGTGACAGGCGGATGGCGGCTGCCCGTGGCGCTATCCAGCCGCTACCTTGACCTTTGTTGGCGCGCGCGTCATGCCTGTAACTGTCCGCTTTATCACGCTTTCTTTACACAAAGTCAACAAAATCTGTACAGGAAGAAGTTGCGTAGCGCCTTGAATTCATGCGTTTTCAGTGCCGCTTGGGCGGCTTGAAATGGCTTGACGTCGGCTTGCAGTCGCGCGGATCAGTCCGCTCAAAGGAGGGCGCTGGCGGCGACTTCACCTGCCGGCTGCATCAGAGGGACGCCGTGAGCATCGACTTCACCTACCGCACGAACTTGCCGGCTGTCGCCACCGCCCACCGTGACAAGCGCCGTCGCCCGGCGTGCGTGCTATGTTTCGCCCACCATTCATGGTGGGGAATACGCAATGCGGATGGGCCTGGCTATCGATGCAGCCTGCGATCTTTCGCAGGCGTTCCTGGAGCAGCACAACGTCGCGGTAATGCCGATCACCATCAAGGTGGACGGCGAGGTTTTCATGGACGATCGCAAGCCGGC
>JANMAO010000221.1:0-2973 GCA_031359875.1 Lysobacter sp. | reverse complement strand
CCATGGCCCGCCCAACCTCCGCCACCATCCACACCGACGCCCTGCGTCACAACCTCTCGCAGCTCCGCGCTCGCGCGCCGAACAGCCGGGTGATGGCCGTGGTCAAGGCCGATGGGTACGGGCACGGCCTCGAACGCGTCGCGCGTGCGTTGGCGGGCGCCGACGCCTTCGGTGTCGCCGCGCTCAGCGATGCCGAGCGTCTGCGCGCGGCGGGGTTATCGCAACCGATCGTGCTGCTGTCCGGCTTCGACGACGCCGACGACCTTCCACAGTTGGGCCGGCTCAACGTCGAGACGGTCGTCCACCATGCGACGCAGCTGCAGATGCTGGAGCAGGCCGCGCCCGGCGAGCCGATCCGCTGCTGGCTCAAGCTCGATACCGGCATGCACCGGCTCGGTTTCGCACCGGAACACGTGCGCGATGCGTACGCACGGCTGGTCGCGATGCCGGCGGTCGCGAACGACATCGTGCTGATGAATCATTTCGCCAGCTCCGACGAATTCACCCAGCCGCAAACACGGCAACAACTGCGGGTGTTCGCCGAAGCGACCGCGGGACTGCCGGGTGCGCGCTCGCTGGCCAATTCCGCAGCGGTGCTGGGATGGCCGGACGCGCATTTCGACTGGGTGCGGCCGGGTGGTGCGTTGTACGGGATTTCCGTGGTCGAAGGCACCAGTGGCGCGGACTTCGGTTTGCGTCCGGCGATGACGCTGACGACACGGCTGATTGCGGTCAACCGTATCGACAAGGGCGAGCGCATCGGCTATTCCGCGACCTGGCAATGCCCCGAGGACATGCCGGTCGGCGTCGCCGCGATCGGCTACGGTGACGGCTACCCGCGGCACGTCCCAGCGGGCACGCCCGTGCTGGTCAACGGGCGCCGCGCGGACATCATCGGTCGCGTGTCGATGGACCTGATGACGATCGATCTTCGCCAGCAGCCCAATGCAGCACCGGGCGATCCGGTGGTGCTTTGGGGCGAGGGCCTGCCGGTCGAGACGATCGCCGCCGCGGCCGGCACGATCGGCTACGAGCCAGTGTGCTCGATTACCCGGCGCGTGCGTTTCGTCGAGGCCTGAACGAACAATTGCCGCCAGCTGTTGCCGGCCCGTGGCGCTCGGCATGCGGGCGCATACTGCGGATGAATGGCTGGGCCGGAGCAGTGGAATGCGGCTGTTCTGGTGGACAAGCCGGGAGGCATTGGTGGGCCAGCAGATCCGACAGCAAGCCCCCTGGCATGAGTTCGGTGTCGCCGGAATCACTGCGCTTGTTTTTTTCCTGCTCAGCATAAGCACCACCCTGTTGGCGTGGGACCCAGGCAATCTAGTCGCATGGCAACCGGACAATGTTGCCTCGTTGCGGCTCGGCGGCGCGGTCTTGCTGGGCGTGATGCTGCGTCGCCAGCCGTCCACCGCGTTCGCGGCGCTGTATCTGCTGCTGGGTTATCTCGCGTTGGCGTTGGCGTTGGCGCTGGCGCTGGGGATTGGCGGATATACCCCGGCAATGGCACTGCAACTGGCCGCGGCCCGTCTGCTGGATCTGAGCCTGGCTTACGTGCTGCTGCGGCTGCTGCAAGTCGATGCCATTGCGCTGCGCGACTTTGCCGGGATCGGCCAACTGTTTCTGGTGACGGTGGTCGTCGCGCCCGTGCTGGGTGCCAGCGTCGCCGCATGGATCACCCATCGGGCTTCTGGCACGCCGTATGGCGGTGTCTTCAAGACGTGGTGGGTTGGTAACGCCTTCGGGATGATCGTATTGCTGCCCATGGTTTTGGCGGCCACGTCGGAACGGGTGAAGTGGCTGTTGGCGCCGGGCCGCCGGGGCGAGCTGATGTTGCTCACGTTGCTCACGATTTCGGTTTGCGTTGGGGCGGTGCTGTGGACGACGCGGCCGTTCGTGCTGATCCTGTTGCCTTTGCTGATCGCCGCCTTCCGCCTGGGGCTGCTCGGAACCACGCTGCAGAGTCTGCTGGCCAGCCTGTCGGTGGTGGTCCTGCACCGTTATCTGTTGTCGCACCCGGGTTTGGGGCAGGGGGCAACATCACTGAGCTTTACGGAGGTCGCGTTCTACAGCAGCGTGAGCGTAATCGCACCGCAGGTTGTCAGCATCCTGCAGGAGAAGCGCGCGGTGGCGGAGCGGGCGCTCAAGCGCGCGCGCGCGGAATTGCAGACGGTAATCGACAACGTGCCGGCGCTGATCGGCAACCTCGATGTGGATCGCCGCTACCGGTTCGTCAACCGCCAATATGGAGAATGGTTCGAACGGCCCACGGAGGATTTCATCGGCCACACGACGGCGGAGATGTTCGGCGCGGACCATGCCGCGAAACTCGACGACATGACGGCGCAGGTGCTGGCTGGCGAGGCCGTTCATTTCGACATGCCGATCGCCGGCCGCGACGCCGCGGTAACGTACGTGCCGCAGTGGCACGAAGGCAAGGTCCAGGGCTTTTTCGCGGTGGCGCATGACATCAGCGAACGCAAGGCCGCCGAGCGGGCGCTGTTCGAGGAAAAGGAGCGGGTGCAGGTCACGCTGGATTCGATCGGCGATGCTGTGGTGGTCTGTGATGCGGACCTGCGCATCACCTTGCTCAATCCCGTCGCCGAAGCCATGACCGGATGGCGCGAGGACGAGGCGGTGGGGCGGCCACTGGACGAAATCATCGAGTTGATCGACATGGCGCAGGGCGAGACCCCTCTGTCGCCATTGCGGATCGCGATCCGCGACAACCGCACTGTGGCCTTGCAGACCGACACGGCACTGCGCCGTCGCGATGGACGCGAAACGCCGATCGAGGATTCCGCTGCACCGATCCACGACAACTCGGGGAAAGTCGTGGGCGGGGTGATGGTGTTCCGCGACGTCAGCGAATTGCGCGCGATGGCGCTGAAGATGTCGCACCTGGCCCAGCACGACTACCTGACCGACCTGCCCAACCGGGTGTTGCTGCACGATCGGTTGTCGCATGCGCTT
>JANMAO010000209.1:0-1942 GCA_031359875.1 Lysobacter sp. | reverse complement strand
GCGATGAAGTGCAGCGTGCTCGATGCCAATGGCAAGGCGGTGACGCCGGCGATGGGCTGCTACGGCATCGGCGTGTCGCGCATTGTGGCCGCGGCGATCGAACAGAACCACGACGATGCCGGCATCCTCTGGCCGGCGGCGATGGCGCCGTGGCAGGTGGCGGTGTGCATGATCAACCCGAAAGGCGACGCCACCGTGACCGAAGCCGCGGAAGCGCTATACCGGGATTTGAATGCCGCCGATATTGAAACCGTGCTCGACGATCGCGGCTTGCGTCCGGGCGTGATGTTCGGCGATATCGAACTGGTCGGGATTCCGCACCGGGTCGTGGTGTCCGAGCGCGGACTGGCCGCCGGGACGTTCGAATATCGCGCGCGCAGCGCAGGCGAATCGGAGAATCTGGATCGCGCCACCCTGCTGCTGCGTCTGCAGGCAGACTGAGTCCCTGGAATAACGGCGCGGCAATTATCTTTCTGATAACCGCATCATTTGGCATCGCTTCGCGCGGTGACTATGCTGCGCGGTCGGCTGAGCCTCGGCCGCAACATATTCGATTATCCGGAGTCCCCCATGACCATCGATATCAACAGCCTGTCGGCCAAGCAGCTCGACACCCTGATCGAGCAGGCGAAAAAACGCAAAACCACGCTCGGCAAGCGCAAGCCGGTCGCCGTCGTACGCAAGAAGCTGAGCGCGCTGATCAGGGCCGAGGGTTATACGATTACCGAACTGTTCGGCGCCGCCGCCCCGGCCGCCAGCCGTGCTCCCACCGTCGGCAAACCGCGTAGCGCCAAGGGCAAATCGACGGGCAAGGTGGCCCCGAAATACCGCAATCCCGGCAACCCCGCAGAAACCTGGGCCGGCCGCGGCAAGCAGCCACGCTGGCTGGCCACTGAAATCGCCACGGGCAAGAAGCTCGAGGATTACCTGATCAGGTAATCGATCGCGGTACTCATGCAATCAATGACGCCGGCTTTGTGTCGGCGTTTTTTTGAATCCCAACTGGAAGCTGGCGTCAGCTTTGTGCTCTGGGCGCAAACCAGTCGGCGAGGAGCCTCGCCAGACCCCAAAGGGGCGGTGCACAGGATGTGCGCCCAGCTCCTATTCAACAGCTCCAGTCGAGCCAAGCATGGCGAGTCTGAAAATCGGGACAAGACAGGCCAGGCAGCAAGCGAGCATTTAGGCGCGCGGCGGCGCGTTGTGATGAATCGCACATGGATTCAGTCGCGGCGCGGTTACTTCGGCAAATCGAACAACAACACATCGGCAACATCGCCGCCGCTTCCGTCCAGCCGATGCGCGCCCGACTCGTCGACAAAACCGACCGCATCCCCAGCCAACAATTTGCGGCCATCCAATTCGACCGAACCCCGCGCCACATGCAGCCAGTAACGCCGCGCCGGATCCAGCACCATCTCGACCGCTTCACCGGCCCCCAGCAACACCCCACGCAACCACGCCTGCTGCCGGATCGCGAGGCTGCCATCACTGCCATCGGGTGAAGCCAGCACCACCCAACGCCCACGCCGCGCGGCAGGATCGAATGCCTGCTGCGCGTACGCTGGCTCCGCATTGACGCGGTCCGGCTGGATCCATATCTGCAGGAAATGCACCGGCTCGGATTGCGACGGGTTGAACTCGCTATGCTCGATTCCGTGGCCGGCGCTCATCCACTGCAGTTCGCCCGCATGGATCACACCGTGTCCTGCGCCTGTCGAAGGAGCCTGCCCTGAGCCTGTCGAAGGGCCAGCCGACGCACTGTCGCGATGCGCGAGAGTCCCGGACAACACGTAGCTCAGGATTTCCATGTTGGCGTGGCGATGCGGCGCGAAGCCGCCGCCCGGCGCCACCCGGTCCTCGTTGATCACACGCAGCGGGCCGAAACCCATCCACTGTGGATCGTGGTAATGGCCGAACGAAAACGTGTGCCGGCTGTCGAGCC
>JANMAO010000208.1:0-8485 GCA_031359875.1 Lysobacter sp. | reverse complement strand
ATCGAAGTGGACGACAGCGCCATTCCGAAGTGGCAGTCCAACGTCCAGCTGGGCTGGAAGCTGGGCGACTGGAATGCGGGTTGGAACGTGCGCTACATCAGTGCGGTCAAGGAATCTTGCGGCAACGCCGCGAAGACCCCGGCGACCGGTTGCGCGAGCAGCGCGGGCACCCACACACTCGGTTCGACCTTCTACAACGACGCGCAGGTGGCCTGGAACCATTCGCTGGGCATCCAGGGCCTGAAACTGTCGGCAGGCGTCAACAACCTGTTCAACAAGGAGCCGCCGGTGTGCGTGACCTGCTCGTTGAACGGCTATGACGCGGGTACGTACGACCTGCCGTTCCGCTTCTGGTACGTGAGCGCCGACTTCCGCTTCTGATCGCGGTCGACGTTTGAAACAGGCACGGGCGGCGATGCGAATCGCCGCCCGTTTCTTTTGCGGCGTGCTGCGCGACCCTGGGCGCCGACATGGCGGTTTATGCCCGATCCGAAATCGTGCGCGCGCCCACACGGCGAGCGACCGGCGCATCCCCGGTGTTTTAGCGCAAGGCGGCTTCCGGCACGTCCAGCTCGATCGACAGCGCCAGGTGATCGGACAGCGCCGCCGGCAGCGCGCTCATGCTGTGACAGGCGATCGCGTCGGTCATCAGGATATGGTCGATCGCGCGCTGTGGGCGCCAGCTGGGGAAGGTCGAGACGGCATGGGTCGGCGATTGCAGCCGGGTGCGCTGATACAGCAGCGCCATCTCGGGACGGTCGTGGGTGCAGTTGAAGTCGCCCATCAGCACCGCGTGCGGATGGCCATGCAGCAACTCGGCGATGAAGGACAGCTGCGCCATCCGTGAGGCGGCGCCGAGCGAGAGGTGGGAAATCGCCACGGCCAGGCCGTCGTCGCCGCTACCGAAGCGCGCCAGCAGCACGCCGCGTCCCTTGACCCGGCCGGGCAGCGGATGGTCGCTGACCGACACCGGTTCGAGCTTGCTCAGCAGGCCGTTGGCGCTGGAGGCAACGCCGCCCATGCTGCGGTTGGGCTGGTGGCTCCAGTAAGCGAAGCCGCCGCGTTCGGCGAGGTAATGGGTCTGGTTGGTGAACCCGGAGCGCAGGCTCCCCGGGTCGCTTTCCTGCAGGCCGACGATGTCGTGCTGGCCGGCCAGCAGCGCGATCAGGTCGAGCGCGCCGCGCTTGTTGCCGGTCGGCAGCACGTGCGACCAGCTGCGCGTGGCGTAGTCGCTGTAGCGGCGCGTGCTGGAGCCGGCCTGGATGTTGGCGCTGAGCAGCTTGAGCCGGCGTGTCGTCATGCGCTCGTCGTCATGCCGTCGCGCTTACGGGTGCGCGCCGGCCGCACGCTCCTGCGCGATCAGCTGGTTGGTGATCCGCAGCATGTCGTCGTAGCTCTTGCCGATCACCCGGTACTTGCCGTCGACGATGACCGTTGGTGTGCCCTGCACGCCGCTGCGCATCATGAACTGCTTGGCGCGGTTGAGCTTGGCGTCGACCGCGAAGCTGTGCATGGCGTCGGCGAACTGCCTGGGATCGGCGCCGTACTGGCCATAGAACTTGGCGATCGCGGCCTCGTCGGGCTTCTTGCCTTCGCCCGGCAGGGTCTGCGCGACGTGGATCGCGTTGAACAGCGCGTCGTGGGTCTTGGCGACCAGGTCCATCGACTGCGCCACGTAAAACGCATGCGCATACGGAACCCATTCCGGGCCGAACGCGGCGGGCAGGTAGCTGAAGCGGACGTCCGCCGGCAGTGTCTTCTCCCACGCAGTGACCAGCGGCTGGAACTTGAAGCAGGCCGGGCAGACATAGCCGAAGACCTCGACCACCTCGACCTTGCCGTTGCGCGGATCGAACGGCTGGCCGCCCTGGATCTCGGCGTAGTCGGTGCCGGGCACCAGCGCGGTCGAGCTCGCGGCCTTGGCGATGTCGGCGACCGCGGCAGCTGCGGCAGGGTCGACAGCCGGGGTCGTCGCTGCTGCAGGTGCGGGGTTGCCGCCAGCCGCGGCTTCGGCGGCCGCGGCTTCAGCAGCGGCGCTCGGCGTGGTCGTGGCGCTGTTTGCCGGAGTGGTGGCGGACGTGTCCGGCGTCGGGGTGGTCTGGTTGCAGGCGGTGAGCGTCAGCAACAGCGAGGGCAGCAGCAGGGACAACAGCAGGGCGGTGCGCTTCATCGATCGGAACTCCGGATCAGGATTTTCAGTGGACGGCGGGCGGTGGTCGGTGCGCGGCGGCGCGCAACTGGGCGATCAACTGGCTGGCAATGCGCAGGCCATCTTCATGGGTGCGCGCGGTCACACGATAACGGCCATTGACGATCAACGTCGGTGTGCCTTCGACGCCGCTGCGCAGCGCGAACTGGTGCGCATGCTCCAGCTGGGCATCGACCGCCGCGCTTTGCATGTACGCCCCGGCCTTGGCCGCATCGAGCCCGTGCTGCCCGTAGTAGGCCGCGATCTCCGCGACGCTGGCGTTCTGCGGCAGCAGGCCGGCGACATGGATGGCCGGGAACATCGCGTCGTGGGTCTTGCCCAGCACCCGGAAATGCTCCGCCGCGAAGTAGGCGCGGGCGAAGGCGTCGCCTGCGGTGAAGACCGCCGGCACGTAGGTGAAGCGCACGTCCGCAGGCAGCTTGCGTTGCCATGCCGACAACGTCGGTTGGAACTCGGCGCAGTGCGAGCACCAGTAGCCGAACACTTCGACCACCTCAATCTTCCCGGCCAGTGGCGCATACGGCTGGCCGTTGTCGATGACGACATAGTCGGTGCCTGCCACTGGCGCGGCGGACACTGCTGCGGTCGCGGCGAACGCAGCCGTCGGCAGCACCAGCAGCAATGAGAGCAGCAGGGCGAACGACTTACTCATGGGGCTTTGCTCATCAGGGCTTGCTCAATGGGGCCTGTCGATCATGGCGTGCCGAGCGCAGTGTGCTGGAAAAAAAACGCCGGCCCAGAACGGCTGGCCGGCGCGTGATTCAAGAGCTGTGAATGCTGGGACCGGGCCTTGCGGCGAAAGTTCAGGACTGGGTCGGCGCCAGCTTCGTCGCAGCTGCAGCCGGCGCAGCGGCGGCTTCATCGGCGCGCGGATGCAGGCCCTGCAGGTAGCTGGCGAGCGACTGGATCTCCTCATCGGTCAACGACTTGGCGACGGTCGCCATGACCTTGTACAGGTGCGGGTCGCTCTCGGTGGTGGTGCCGGTGCGGAATTCCTGCAGCCGCCGGACCAGATACGCCGATTGCTGGCCCGCCACGTGCGGATAGGCCGGGCCCGGATTACCGGCGCCGGTCGGACCATGGCAGGACATGCAGGCCGGCACCCCGCGCACGGGGTCGCCGCCGCGGAACAACTTCTGGCCGACCTCGAAATACTTCATGCCGGTATAGGTGCCGGTGGCGATCTTGCTGTCGTCAGCGATGCCGGCTGCGGCCTTCTGCTGCGAGAAATGCGCGCCGAGGTCGCGCATGTCCTGCGCGCTCAGCGGCGCCGCCATTGGCATCATCACCGCAGCCATGCCGGTGTTGCGCTGGCCGCTCTTGAACAGCGCCAGTTGCTGGGCGACGTAGCGCTCCGGCATCCCGGCCAGGCGCGGGTACTGCGGATCGGCCGGATTGCCGTCGAGACCATGGCACGCCGCACAGGCGCCGGCCTTGGTCGCCCCGGCCTTGGCATCGCCCCAATGCGCCTTGGCGAGGTCGCTGATTGCGGAAGCATCCAGCGGCGCCGCCTGCACCGGCGTCTTGTCCGGCAGCGGCGTGACCGTGGCGGTCTGGGCGAACGCGACCGCAGCGGCACCGATTGCAACCGCAGTGGCGAGGACAGTGAGACCGTAGGTGCGGGCGTGGCGCATGCAAAACTCCGATGGCACGGAAGCGGCGCCGACGGCGGCCGCAGAGACGCGGAATTATCGTCTCAGCGCAGAAACCGGTCAAACGAACGGGCCGGTGTCAATCGACCGTTCGTCCTGGGCCCTTCGACGTTGCTCAGGGCAGGCTGCGGCGCGCAGCGCCGAAGTCGAAGGATTGGCAGTGCATCTGCATCCTTCGACTTGGGGCCATTGGCTCCAGCTCAGGTTGGGCCCTAGGCCCAGGACAAACGGCTTGCGTGGGCGTGCCATCCTATGCCGATGGCCATCCCCAACCCGTTCGCCCGCGCCCAGTACCTGCTTGCCGCGCACCACTTCCGCCAGCTGCCGCCTGACGACGGCTTTGAAGTCGCTTTCGCCGGCCGCTCCAATGCCGGCAAGTCCAGCGCGCTCAACGCCCTGTGCCAGCAGAACGCGCTCGCCCGCGTCTCCAAGACCCCGGGCCGGACCCAGCAGCTGGTGTTCTTCGATATCCCGCCCACCACCGATCGCTTTCTGGTCGATCTGCCCGGCTACGGCTACGCCAAGGTTCCGAAAGACCTGCAGGCGCACTGGCAGGCGTTCCTCGACAGCTACTTCGGCAGCCGCCAGGCGTTGCGCGGGCTGGTGGTGATCATGGACATCCGCCATCCGCTCCGCGACTACGACCGGCAGATGCTCGGTTACGCGGTCGAACGCGGCTTGCCCGC
The DNA here is from genome assembly GCA_031359875.1 of Lysobacter sp. Classification (GTDB taxonomy): domain Bacteria; phylum Pseudomonadota; class Gammaproteobacteria; order Xanthomonadales; family Xanthomonadaceae; genus Cognatiluteimonas. Next base: position 3,938 of record JANMAO010000208.1, on the reverse strand, counting down.
GCATGCGTTGCTGACCAAGGCCGACAAGCTCAGTCGCGGCGCGCAGGGCAATACCTTGCTGGCGGTCCGCAAGGAACTGTCGGCGGCGTTCGGCGACACGGTCAGCGTACAGACGTTCTCGGGCGAGTCGAAACTGGGCGTCGAGGAAGTACGCGCGGTGGTCGCGCGCTGGCTGGAGCTCTGACCTCACGCCAGCAGGGCGAACAACCGTCCCACCAGCGCCGCGGCGACCATCGCCAGCGCACCCCAGAACACCACGCGCAGCGCACCGCGCGTGATGCTGGCGCCGCCGACCCAGCCGGCGAGCGCGCCGGAGATCGACAGCGCGACGAGCGTCGTCGCGATCGTGACCGGCTCGACGTGTCCAACGGGCGCCAGCAGCACCGCCATGATCGGCAACAGCGAGCCGATCGCGAACGCCGCCGCCGAGGACAGTGCCGCCTGGAGCGGTCGCGCGCGCAACGTATCGGTGATGCCCAGTTCGTCGCGCGCATGCGAGCCGAGTGCGTCGTGCGCGGTGAGTTCCTCGGCGACCTGTCGGGCCAGTGTCGGCTGCAGGCCGCGCTTGACGTAGATGTGGGTGAGCTCGATGAGTTCGCTGGCGGGGTTTTCCGCCAGTTCCCGCGTTTCCTTGGCGATGTCGGCGCGCTCGGTGTCGGCCTGCGATTGCACCGACACATATTCGCCTGCCGCCATCGACACCGCGCCCGCGACCACGCCGGCGATGCCACTGGCCAAGACCGTGGCAGGGGTGGCGCCGCTGGCGGCAACGCCAACCACCAGCCCCGCCACGGAGAGGATGCCGTCGTTGGCGCCGAGCACCGCGGCGCGCAACCAGCCTGCGCGTCCGGAACGATGGTCCTCTGCGTGCCAGCGGCGCATGGCGAGTCTCCGTGTCGATGGCCATCATCGCTGAAATCCATGCGGCGCATGGCGCGCGCGCATGGAGCGAATGCAGGCGCGGCACGATCGTGGCCGCAGCAATCGGGCAAAAATGGTACCGGGCTATAGTCGCGTCCTTGCGATGCCCGGGCAGCGCCCCCAGCTTTGCCTTTCCCCACGCGAGTCGTCCGATGTCGAGCCCGAGCCACGCCGCCGATTCCCCGCTCACCGAGCGCCATGCCCTGGTCGACTACCTCGCCGCCGGCGGCCGCACGAAGGCGGACTGGCGCATCGGCACCGAGCACGAGAAGTTCGGCTTTCGCCTCGATGACCTGCGCCCGCCGACGTTCGACGGCGAGCGCGGCATCGAAGCGCTGCTGAAAGGCCTGACCCGTTTCGGCTGGGCGCCGGTTGAGGAGCATGGCCGGGTGATCGCGTTGGTCCGCGATGGCGCGTCGGTATCGCTGGAGCCGGCGGGGCAGTTCGAACTGTCCGGCGCGCAATTGCGGACCATCCACGAGACCTGCTGCGAGGTCGACACGCATCTGATCGAAGTCAGGACCGTTGCCGATGAACTCGGGCTTGGCTTCCTCGGTATGGGTTTCCAACCCAAATGGCGTCGCGGCGAGATGCCGTGGATGCCGAAGGGCCGCTACAGGATCATGCGCGACTACATGCCCAAGGTCGGTTCGCTCGGCCTGGACATGATGACCCGCACCTGCACGGTGCAGGTCAACCTGGATGTCGCAAACGAAGCCGACATGGTCAAGAAGTTCCGCGTGTCGCTGGCGCTGCAGCCGGTCGCGACCGCACTGTTCGCCGATTCTCCGTTCACCGAAGGCAAGCCCAACGGTTACCTCAGCTATCGCTCGCACATCTGGACCGACACCGACGCCGGCCGCACCGGCATGCTCGACTTCGTGTTCAACGACGGCTTCGGCTACGAGCGTTACGTCGACTACCTGCTCGACGTACCGATGTATTTCTCGTATCGAAACGATGAATACATCGATCTGTCGGGGCAATCCTTCCGCAAATTCATGGACGGAAAACTCGACGCACTGCCCGGCGCATTGCCGACCTTGCGCGACTGGTCCGACCACATGACCACCGCCTTTCCGGAAGTGCGGCTCAAGCAATACTTGGAGATGCGCGGCGCCGATGGCGGTCCGTGGAACCGGCTGTGTGCGTTGCCGGCGTTCTGGGTCGGGCTGTTGTACGACGACGTCGCGCTGGATGCCGCATGGGACCTGGTCAAGGATTTCAGTCTGGTCGAACGCCATGCGCTGCGTGACGGCGTGCCGAAGCTCGCGTTGAAGTTGCCGTTCCGCGCACGCAGCGTGCGCGAGCTCGCGCTGGAGGCGCTGAAGATTTCCGCGCACGGCCTGCAACGGCGCGCGATGACCAACGGCAACGGCGCCGACGAAAGCATCTTCCTCACGCCGCTGATCGAACTTGCCGAGGCCAATGAGACGCCGGCCGAACGCAAGCTCGCGCTGTTCCATGGCCAGTGGAATGGCGATATCGACAACGTGTTTCGCGAATACGCTTACTGAGCATCACAGTCGCGAGGCATCAAGCTTCACGTCCGCCCATTGCCAGGCGTTGGCGAAACGACGCTCGCTGTCGCTCGCTGCAGCGTCATCACCGAGCTGGCGTTGTGCCTGTGCCAATCCATACAGCGACCAGCCGTTGTCCGGATATTTCGCCAAGTCCTGCCGGTAGACGATGACGGCTTCCTTTGCGTGGCCGGCATCCAGCAGTGCTGCGCCCAGATACGGCCGCACCGGCAGCAGCCAGTCGGGCGGTTCTGCGTAATTGAGTGCGTCCTCTGCAGCGACCGCGTCGCGCAGCGCAGCGATGCCGTCCGCCTGTCGGCCGGAGCTGCGTAGCAGTTCGCCGCGCAGCAGTGCGAAGGCGACATCAAGCAGCCGGTCGGCGCGATTGATGTCGAAAAACACCACCTTGGCCAGCGCTGGATCCTTCGCATTGGCCCGCAAGGCGTCGAGTTCGCGTTGCGCCTGGCCAAAGTTGCCGGTGCGCACCTGCGCCATGCCACGCGCGAAGTGCCAGATCCCGCGGGGATACGGCAGCTGCGCCGGCGCCTGTGCCTGCGCCAGGATCGCGTCCCATTGTGCGAAGCGGACCTGCGTCATCAACGGCGCAACCAGGAACTGTTGCATGAAATTCAGCGATTCCAGCTGCGTGCGGTCGGCGCGTTGCGCGGTCTGTGCCGCCGCTTCCAGCGCCAGGGTTCGCGAGCCGGTGAGGCCCGCGGTCATGGTCGCAAAGTGCCAGTTGTGCGGCACGTAACCGAGTGGATAGAAGCCGTTGCTGCCGTGGCACACGGCCATGAAGGCCTTGTCGGCAGTGCCCGCGGCAAGGTTGGTGAGCGTCGCATCGTGATAGCGGCCGATGCGGATGTAGGTGTGCGCGGCCATGTGTACCAGGTGGCCGGACCCGGGCGCCAGCGCCGCCAAGTGGTCTGCGTAGGGCTCGGCGCGCTGCGGCATCGGCGAGGCTTCGGTGGCATGGATGTAGTAATGCATCGCGCCGATGTGTTGCGGGTTGCGCCGCAGCACGCGTTCCAGCGTGCCCAGGATCTTCGGGGTGAATTCAGTCGGCTTGCCGTCGGGCGTCCAGTACGCCCACGGCGACAGGTCCATCAGCGCCTCGGCATATAACGTGGCGACGTCGTCATCGGCAGGGTAGTCGCGTGCGACCCCTGCCATCGCATCGGCGTAGGCGCGATCCAGCGGCTTGCGGTCGGCCGGGGCCGGATCGGAGTAGCGAAGTTGCAACGCGGCGATCAGGGCACGATCGACAGGCCGCGCATGCGCCGACAGCGCCTGTGCACGTGTCGCCAACGCGGTCGCGTCCCTGGCCACGGCGGGGTCCATCGGCAGGTTGATGTTGGGTCCGAGCACCAGCGCCTGGCCCCAGACGCAGATCGCGCAGTCCGGATCCCGTCGCGCGGCCTCGGCGAAGGAACGCCCGGCGGCCTCGTGGTTGAAGCCGTAGGCCATGCGCAGACCTTGATCGAAATAACGTTGCGC
>JANMAO010000196.1:0-3943 GCA_031359875.1 Lysobacter sp. | reverse complement strand
CTCGACCATCGACAGGCCTTTTTGGAACTGCACGGGGTTGATCGCCATGACTGCTCTCCACGTCGGGGACAGCGTCATCCTGCGCGGCCAACGTCTCAAATTACGCGACTTGGGGCTGAGGATTGGGGCTAATCAGGAAATCTAATGAAGAGTTCTTGCGTATTGCTCGAACGGTGACACCGCCGCTGTACGACGAACCGGCAATCGATGCTGCATCGAATCTGTATTTTGGTGCCGATCTTGGACAGATTCGCGTACGTCACGCCGATGGGACGTGGGGCAGCATAGGGATTGACACATTGCACGCGATTTCCGCAGTCGAGTGTTCCGGCAGCACGATGTTCGCGGGTTCTGACGACGGCGTTCTACGTCGGAGCGATGATGGCGGAACTACCTGGTCGATCGTAAAGTCACTCGACTCCGACGAAGCGATTATCGATATCGATCACGAGGGCTTGACTTGGGTGATCACTACTACCAGGCAGTTGCCATTGCCGGGCGGCGGACACACAACGGATCAGATGAGCGTTTACGTTGCACATCACGACGATCTTGGCGATCTGGCCATCTCACGCCAGTTCCCGCTTGACGCGAAAAAGATGTTGGGATGGTTCGGCGCACGTGGGCAGCTCGTGCAGGGCGCCTACTACATAAATACTTTTTTTGATCTGTACCGTCTCGACCTGTCATCGATGCAGTGGAAGACGATCACTCCACCTACCACGATATCCAGCCACCACGTCGATCCCAAGACTGGATTGCTCTCGGCATTCATGAGCAAAGGAATCTTCACGAAGGTCTTCGTATCGCAAGATCGTGGCGAAACCTGGAAGCGCGTCGGGCGACCGCCGTACATTGTCTATGACATTCAGTTCGACAGCGCCGACAACGGCTACGCCAGCCGTTGGAATATGAGCGCATTTAGTGGCGTGTGGGAGATCTACTCATACGACAAGGGGATCGACGATTGGAAAAAAGTCTCCGAGGCTCCATTCAATTGCAGACCTTTGCGCGTTACCGAGGACATCCCGATCCTCTGTATAGCCAGCGATAACAGCATTTTTAGTCAGCGCGGCGGCAAATGGGACGTCGAATTTTCGGCCCAATGACGCTTCCTAGTTGAGGGGGGAAAAAGGGGTCAGGTTCATTTATCCAAAATGGAAAAATGAACCTGACCCCTTTTCCCGGATTTCGGGCTGGCGTCGGACCCGAGCATGTATTCGCGCACAAGTTCGCGCGCGCGGTGCAGTCGACTCTTGATGGCGCCTGGCTGTTCGCCCAGCCGTTCGGCGATCTCGGCGATGGTCAGCTCCTCGAAGTCTCGCAGCAACACCACTTCAAGATAATGCGCAGGTAGCGATTCGAGTGCATTGGTCAGGTCGATCCGTAACGCGTCGTCGGTCCTGCAGGCCAACTGCTGCTCGGCAACTTCCTCGTCGAGAGGGTCGTGCTTGAACATCGCCCGCGCGAGTTTCCGGCACTCGCGCTTGATGACCGTGAAAAGCCAGGAGGAAAAGGCTGCAGCGACCTTGAGTCCCTTGACCTTGCGCGAGATGACCAGCAGCGTCTCCTGGATCGCATCGTCGACATCGCTGGCCTGGCAGTGCTTGTAGGCGTAGCGGCGGGCGTCGGCTTGGCATGCGGCCAGAAGGTGCCCGATGGCGGCGGGATCGCCAGTCTGCGCGGCAAATATCAGATTGTAGCGGTCGATCCCGCCATTCATGGGTCAGTGGCCCTTGTCGAGCTTGCGGCCAACCATCGCGCACATCGGGCAAAAACCCAACAGGCCGGTCATGGAAAGCACAGCGCCCATGATGCCCGCGCCGACGGCGATTGGCGATCCGCCCCAATTCAGCCAGGCGAAGGCCAGTGCCATCAGGCCCATGACGACGCGAAGTGCACGTTCCCAGTTCTGAACATTTTTGACGTAGAACATATCGATCTCCTTGGATTGGTTTGCGCGTGAGGACTGCCCTCGGAAGCCAAGAGGCGGCAACAAGGCAAAACGGTTCGCGGGAGACTGAAAAGGGAACAACAGGGGGATAGAGTGGGCTGGCCCCATTGTTTCTATCCTCCCGATGACTTTTTGCTGCAAGCTGTCCCGACTCCAGGGGGGAAGTACATGGACGCATTGCAGGGGGAATCGCCGGATCGGAAGATCGCAGGCTTTTGGCGACGCCTGGGCGCGTTGGCGATCGACCTGATTCTGCTCGGCGTCTTCGGCATGATCCTGGGGACGCTGTTTTTCGACTGGTTCGCGCGCATGGGTGGTTATGCGCGGCTGATCGGCTTTGCCATCGCGCTGGCCTATTTCGGTAGCTGCAACAGCCGCATCGGGGGCGGGCAGACGCTCGGCAAGCGCTGGCTCGGCGTGCGTGTCGTCGATGCCAGCGGCCAGTTGTTGGCATTGCCGCGTTCGCTACTGCGCTATTCAGTGCTGGGGATACCGTTCTTCGCCAATGGCCTGCCAATTGATGCGAAGCTGGCGATGTCGTCGCCATTGGGCTACTTGTTGGCCCTTGTCGTATCCGGCGGCATGCTCTCCATCATTTACCTGTACCTATTCAACCGCCGCACGCGACAGTCCCTTCATGATCTCGTGGTGGGTTCCTACGTGGAGCGTTTCGATCGTGCGGCGCGGCCAGTGCCGTTTCCGGTCATGTGGCGTGGACATCTTGCCGCGCTGGCTCTGGTGGCAGTTATCGCCTTGAGCAGTCCTGTTGTGGCAAGTCGGTGGGCACAGAGCGAGACGTTCGCCGGGATTCTGCCGTTGTACCAGACGTTGTCGACGCAACCCCACGTCATCACTGCGCAGGTCGGACGCGCGTGGTCGTCCATGAATGGCGGCAACACCACGCACTTCCTGCAGTCGTCGCTGTGGCTGGATGCCCCCATGATCGATGACAGCGCCATGGCCAAGCGCATCGCGCAGCAGATGGCGAAAGCCGACCCGAATATCGCCAGGGAGGATGCCGTTGTGGTGACCCTGGTCTACGGCTACGACATGGGCATCGCTTCAGGATGGAAGAAGCATGGGTATTCGTTCAGGCCGGATGCGCTGCAATAAGCTGGCTGTCTCCGCGCGGGACGGCAAGCAACCAACAAGTCCGGCTGTGCACGCATTGCGGCCTTGCGCGTTGCAAGGTACGAACTCCAGGAGCGCCCATGACCACCCTGCGTAGTATCTGCATCGTCCTGCTCGCTACCGGTCTGCTGGCCAGTTCGGCATGGGCACAGAGCGTCAGCAAACCGCCCAACCTCGAGCTTCCGCCGAGCAGCGACTTGCCCGCGTCCAATGCCAGCGACGCAAACCCCGCCAGCGCAAGCACGGCCCCCGGCGTGTATTACGGCGACACCAATGGCGTTACCGTCGCTGGCCGGGCCGCCAGCAATCCCGACGCCACGGCCGACAGTTGCGACGACGCCACGTACAACAAGCCCCAGGTGCACGGCAGCGTAGGCGTGGGTGTGGCCGCCGGCAATCACGTCAGCGCCAACTACCAGTCCGGCACCGTCAACATCACCAAGCCCCTTGGCGACTGCAAGCATCCCAGCGGAATCCTGATCATCACGGCCCATGCCAGCCAGAGTCGTTTCGACTATTCTCGCAGGCGCCACTGACGCCTTTTTCTGGCTGGCGTAGGAGCACAGGTCGCGCGCCAGCGCACGACCTGGGAAAGCCAATGAAGGCAGATCCGTAGGATGCGGTAAGCCGAAGGCGCACCGCATCGTTCGCGATAGATGCGGTTCGCTGCGCTCACCACATCCTACGTATTGCCTTTGTTTTCGGCTTCTTTGTTTTCCTACTTCTTGATCGCCTTCACCGCATCCAGCGTTTCCTTGACGTGTTCGTTGGGATTGAGGTTCGAGTAGACGTGCACGATCGATCCCGACGGCGAGATCACATAGGACGTCCGGTTCGACCATTCGGGTTTTACGGTCA
>JANMAO010000160.1:0-9059 GCA_031359875.1 Lysobacter sp. | reverse complement strand
TGGCCGCGTGCAAGCCCAGCACCTTGGTGCCCATGGCGTTGCCGATGTGCATCGGGCCGGAATCCGGCGTCATCAGCAGATCGGCGCGTTCCAGCAAGGCAGGAAGCTGCTTCAAGGTGTCCTTGCCAACGAGGTCGAGCGCAGTCGCAGACATCGCCGCCACGATGGCGTCAGTCGTATCGCGTTCGAGCTGGCTGCGGCCGCCGCACAGCACGATCCGCCAGCCGCACGCCGCGGCGTGGTCGGCAACCGCCGCATGGCGTTCGACGCGCCAGTTGCGCAGCAGGTGACTGGAGCAGGGTGAAATCACCAGCGTCGGTACACCATCATCTGGCCATTGCGCACGAGCCCATTCGCGTGCGACGGCGGGCACCGGCAAGTCCCAGGTCACTGCGGTCTGCTTCAGGCCCAGCGGCTCGCAGAAGCTGCCGATGGCGTCGAGCACATGGATGCCTGGCCGCTCCGGGATGCGTTCGTTGACGAACAACCCGTGCAGGTCCTTGGAACGCGCACGGTCGTAGCCAATCCGCCGTTTGGCCGGGATACAGGCGGAAAGCAGGTTGGCGCGCGCCGCCACCTGCATCTGCAGCAATGCGTCGAAACGCTCGCCGGCAAAGAATCTGCGCAGCGACAGCATTCCCGACAGGCCGCTGTGCTTGTCGTACTCGACGAACTCGATGCCGTCCAGGCCGTCGAGCAACCGGTGCTCGCCCTTGCCGATAAGCCAGGTCAGCCGCACGTCCGGCCATGCCTGCCGCAGCGTGCGGATCAGCGGCACGACGTGGGTGACGTCACCCAGCGCGGATAGGCGCAGCAGGCAGATCGAACGCGGTGCAGTGGAAGGCGATGTCGGGGATGGGCTGGGCACGTGGCTTGCTAGACTCGCTGGATGGTCGCATTCGACGCCACCGAAAGCCTGACGCCATTCCAGTATGGGCGCGACGGGCGCAACGAAGGGTACGGGGCGATTCTGTTCGACGCAGAGCGTGCGCGGCAAGTCGAGCCTGACTGGTTCTCGCCCGCACATTGGGACGAACGCGCGCGGCCGGTCTCGGTTGGCGGGCGCGGCGGCGCGTGGTTCATCGACGCGCCCAGCGGCGCGATGGTGCTGCGGCATTACCTGCGTGGCGGCTGGGCGGCGAACGTCAGCCGGGACGGCTATATCTGGAACGGCGCCGAGCATGTGCGCAGCTTCGCCGAGTTCCGGCTGACAAGGGCGCTGCATAAGCGCGGTTTGCCGGTGCCGCGACCACTCGCTGCGTGTTATCGGCGCAAGGGTGCGGGCTATCGCGCCGCCATCCTGATCGAACGCCTGGAAGGCGTGCATTCACTGGCCGAGCGCGCCGACATCGCCGCCCACGATGCGCCGTGGGAGGAAACCGGCCGCCTGATCGCGCGTTTCCACCGTGCCGGGCTCGACCACGCCGACCTCAACGCGCACAACATCCTGTTCGATGCGACCGGGCAAGGCTGGCTGATCGATTTCGATCGTGGTCGCCTGCGCATCCCGGAGACGGCCTGGCGCGAGCGCAACCTGGCGCGGCTCAAGCGTTCGCTGCTCAAACTGCGCGGCGCGCGCGATCCGGCCGTGGTCAAGGCCGACTTCGCGCGCCTGCGGGGCGCCTACAACGCCACCTGGGAGCGCGGTTACTGATGGACAACTTCTGATGGCCTGGGCCCTGCGTTTTCACGGTGTCGGCAATTCGAACGCGGTCGAGCTCGGCTCGGCGATGGCGACGATCGAGCGCGATGCCAAGCCTTGGCTGACGATCGACTGCGGCGGTGAGGGCCTGACGGCGTATCTCGCGCATTACGGTGCGTATCCAGAAGCCTTGTTCATCACCCATACGCATTTGGACCACATCAGTGGTTTCGAGCGCCTGTTCGGCGCGAACTATTTCGCCGCGCCGCGCCGCGCCGGCACGCGCCTGTATGTGCCGGCGCCGTTGGTGCCGCTGCTGCAGCAACGCCTCGCCAGTTACCCCAATGTCGCGGCGGAGGGTGGCGCGAATTTCTGGGATGCGTTCCGGCTGATCCCGGTCGATGGCGCGTTCTGGCACGACGGCGTGCGGCTGGAGACATTTGCGGTGCGCCACCATTGGCCCGACACCGCCTTCGGCCTGCGCCTGCGCGGCAGCATGGTCTGGACTGGTGATACGCGACCGATCCGGGAACAACTGGCCAAGTTCGCTGGCGCCGATGAGCTTGTCGCCCACGACTGTGCGTTGCACGGAAATCCTTCGCACAGCGGCGCCGACGATCTTGAACGCGAATATCCCCCCGAGCTGCTCGCACGCTGCCTGCTGTACCACTACAGCAGCGCCGCAGATGCCGATGTACTCGCGGCGCGCGGGCATCGGGTCGCACGGCCGGGTGAATTGGTTGTCTTGAACGATCCGATCGCGCTGCCGGTCCAACACACGTGAGCGCCCTGTTGTCGAACGAATCGCAATTTCAGCCGCTGCCGCACGACCGGCTGGGCCGCCCGTTGCGTGACCTGCGGCTGTCGGTGATCGAGGCATGCAACTTCCGTTGCCCGTACTGCATGCCGGCCGAGCGCGTGCCGGACGATTACGGATTCGATGCCGCAACGCGGCTGAGCTTTGACGAGATCGAGACGCTGGTGCGCGGGTTCGTGCGGCTGGGTGTCAATAAGTTGCGCATCACTGGCGGCGAACCGCTGCTGCGCAAGCGTCTGCCGGATCTCATTGCACGCTTGGCATCGATCCCCGGCATCGACGATCTGGCACTCACCACGAACGGCTCGCTGCTTGCGTCCCAGGCCCAGGCATTGCGCGAGGCCGGCTTGCGACGACTGACAGTCAGCCTGGATGCGCTGGATCCAGTGTTGTTCCGGCGGTTGTCCGGCGGTCGCGGCAACGTCGCCGATGTGCTCGCCGGACTTGCAGCCGCGGAAGCCGTCGGCTTCGGTCAGATCAAGCTCAATTGCGTGGTCCAACGCGGCGTCAATGAGAGCGAGGTTCTGCCGCTGCTCGAACACTTCCGCGGCAGTGGCCACGTCCTGCGGTTTATCGAATACATGGATGTCGGCACCTGCAACGGCTGGGACGGGGCCCGCGTTCTGCCGTCGGCCGAGTTGCACGACCACATCCACGCGCGCTGGCCACTACGGCCGCTCGACGCGAACTATCGTGGCGAGGTCGCGTCGCGCTATACGTTCGCGGATGGCGCAGGCGAAATTGGTTTCGTCAGTTCGGTCAGCGCGCCGTTCTGCGGCGACTGCCACCGTGCCCGTGTGTCGGCGGAGGGCAGGCTCTATACCTGTCTGTTCGCAGGTGAAGGCAGCGATTTGCGCACGGCACTGCAAGCGGGCGATCTGGCCTTGTCGGAACACGTCGCGGCCCTATGGGCCAAGCGCGCCGACCGCTACAGCGAATTGCGCGGGCGTGCCGGCAGCACGGGCAAGCATGTCGAAATGTTCCTGGTCGGAGGCTGAGTGACAACGCAAAAAGGCAAGCTGACGCATCTCGATCCTGCGGGCAGACCGGCCATGGTCGACGTCTCGGCGAAGGCGGTGACCGCACGCGAAGCCATTGCGGAATGCCGGGTGCGTTTTCCTGCCGAAGTGGCAAGACAGCTGCGTGCGTCGGGGTTGAAGAGCGCCAAGGGTGGCATCGTCGAAACCGCGATCATCGCCGGCACCATGGCGGTAAAGCGCACGCCTGAGCTGATCCCGTTCTGCCATCCGCTGCCCATCGATGGCTGCAGGATCGCGGTCGACTGGTTCAACGACAACACACTTCGGATCGAATGCGCGGTCAAGACCACGCACCGCACCGGCGTCGAGATGGAAGCATTGACCGGCGCCACGGTCGCAGCGCTGACGATCTACGACATGTGCAAGGCGCTGTCGCACGCGATCGTGATCGGTCCGGCGAAGCTGCTCGGCAAGCGCGGCGGAAAACATGGCTTCGGCCAAACTGCTACGGCGGACGCATGACACGAGTCATCGTGCTGTATTTCGCCAGCCTGCGGGACGCTGCGCATGTCGCGAGCGAAACGATAGTGACGCAGGCCGCCGATCTTGGCGCGTTGTATGCGGAGCTGCAGGCTCGCCACGGTTTTGACATGCCGCGCGACCGCCTGCGCGTGGCGGTCGATGGCGCGTTCGTGCACTGGGAAGACGCGCCGGTCGATGGCAGCGAAGTTGCTTTTATTCCGCCGGTCAGTGGAGGCTGAGTTGCCGCACTTTTTTCTGTCCGGGACGCCCTTCGATACCGCAACCCTGCGCTCCGAGCTGCTCGATGTGCGCGTCGGCGGCTATGCGAGTTTCGAGGGCTGGGTTCGTGATCACAATGACGGTCGCGGTGTGGACGGACTGCGCTACGAGGCGTACACGGCGCTGGCGGAAGCCGAAGGCGAGCGTGTCGTCGAAGAGGCGCTGTCGAAGTTCGAGATCCTCGACGCGCACTGCGTACATCGTGTCGGCGAGCTCGCCGTCGGTGAGCTCGCGGTATGGGTCGGCGTCACGGCCGCGCATCGCGACGCCGCATTCGCTGCCTGCCGATTCATCATTGACGAAGTGAAATCGCGCGTTCCGATCTGGAAACACGAACGCTACGTCGGGGGAGATGCCGGCTGGCTGCACCCGCGCCTCGGGGAGCCGCCGTCCACGATGTAGGCCCGACGCGCCGCCGCGCGCTTTGAAACCTCGCATGCGAACTGTCCGGCAACCAGACATGCCGATTCCCCCGACATCCGTGTCGCCGCCTGCGGATTTTCTTGTGGCCCCCCCTCGGGGCGGCTAGAATTACCGGCCCTGAGCATGGGCAACGCTTGTCCTCGGGTTCCAGCGGAGAGGTGTCCGAGCGGTTGAAGGAGCACGCCTGGAAAGTGTGTAAGCGTCTAAACCGCGCTTCGCGGGTTCGAATCCCGCTCTCTCCGCCATTTTCTGCGTCGCTTGAAGGTCGCCGAAGTACGTCAGTCTCTATGGTGGCCCCGTCGGCCCCTCGCGACGCTAGGTCGAAAACCCCGCCAGGGCCGGAAGGCAGCAACGGTATCGATCGACGCGGGTGCCGAGGTCAGCCGGCGGGGTCATCGCCATTTTTGGCCTCGAACCGTTCGCATGCGAGGTTTAAAAGCGCGCGGTGGCGCGTTGCTGCGCGGCGGATATCATTGCAGCGCGACAAATTTTCCCGCGGCGCGGCAGAATGCACCCATGTCCTATCTCGTCCTCGCCCGGAAGTGGCGCCCGAAACGTTTCGCCGAACTGGTCGGGCAGGAACACGTCGTCCGCGCGCTCACCAATGCGCTCGACAGCGGTCGCGTCCATCACGCGTTCCTGTTCTCCGGCACCCGTGGCGTCGGCAAGACTACGATTGCGCGCATTTTTGCCAAATCGCTGAACTGCGAGCGTGGCACTTCGGCTGAACCGTGTGGTGAGTGCAATTCCTGTCGCGATATCGACGCGGGTCGTTTCATCGACCTGCTGGAGATCGACGCGGCGTCCAACACTGGCGTCGACGACGTACGCGAGGTCATCGAGAATGCGCAGTACATGCCCTCACGCGGCCGGGTGAAGGTCTACCTGATCGACGAAGTGCACATGCTGTCGAAGCAGGCGTTCAACGCGCTGCTGAAGACGCTCGAGGAGCCGCCGGGCCACGTCAAGTTCCTGCTGGCGACGACCGATCCGCAGAAGCTGCCGGTGACGGTGCTGTCGCGCTGCCTGCAGTTCAACCTCAAGCGACTGGACGAGCAACAGATCGCCGGACAGATCGCGATGATCCTGCAGGCAGAAGGCATCGCCACCGACGATGGTGCGATCCGGCAACTGTCCAAGGCTGCCGACGGCAGCTTGCGTGATGGCTTGTCGCTGCTTGACCAGGCGATCGCTTATACCGGTGCAAGCAGCGGTGCAAGCAGCGGTGCAAGCAGCGGTGCAAGCAGCGGGACGAGCAGCGATGGAAGCAGCGGCGGGGCGCTGACCGATGCTGCGGTCGCGACCATGCTCGGCACGGTCGATCGCAGCCGCGTCGGTGCGCTGCTCGCGACGTTGGGCGCGGGCGATGGCGCGGCATTGCTGGCGGAAGTCGCCACGCTCGCAGAATTTTCGCCTGACTGGAGCGGGGTGCTGGATGCCTTTGCCGATGCGCTGCATCGCGTCCAGGTGAAGCAGTTGGTGCCTGCGATTGACGTCGAAACCGATGGGGTGGACGTGGAGACGCTGGCGGCGCAGCTGCGGCCGGAACTGGTGCAGCTGTGGTACCAGATGGCGCTGAACGCGCGCCGCGACCTGTCGCTGGCGCCAAGCCCGCGCACGGGTTTCGAAATGGCGGTGTTGCGGATGTTGGCCTTCCGTCCGGTGGCAGGTGGTGCGCAAGCGGTGGCTGCGGCTGGTCCCGGCTCCCGGGTCGCCAGTGCGGCTGCTGCCAAGGCAGCGCTGGTCGACGCGGTCACTCCGGCGCCTGTTGTGCGCCCGGCGCAGCCTGTGTATCCGGCAGCACCTGTCGTGGCCGCCACGCGGAGCGCCGAGCCTGAGGCGCTACCGGCGGCGGCGCCTGCCGCCGTGAACGTCATCGTTGACGCAGACCGGTGGCTGGAGCTGATCGCCAGCGCGGTCCTGCGCGGGCCGGCGCGTGAACTCGCGGCGCATGCCGGTTTCGTCAGCTACGACAACGGCGTGCTGCGGCTGTCACTGTCGGCGGCCGATGAACACCTCAAAATGCCGAGCCTGGTCAAGATGCTCGGCGAATTGCTCGCGCCCGCGTTCGGCGCCGCGCCACAAATCCGGTTCGAAGCAGCAACGACCAGCAGCGAGACGTTGCACCAGCGCAGCACGCGCGAGCGCGATGCCCGCCAGCTTGCGGCCGAGTCCGCCTTCATGGCCGACCCGGGCGTGCAGCGCCTGATCCAGCACCACGGCGCCACCCTGGTGCCAGATTCCATCCGACCCTTTGACGAGTAGACGAGTAAGGATATGCGCGGAAATATCGCCCAACTCATGCAACAAGCGCAGAAGATGCAGGAAAACGTCCAGCGCGCGCAGGAAGAATTGGCCAGCGTGGAAGTCACCGGCAGTGCCGGTGGTGGCATGGTCAGCGTCACCATCAGCGGGCGCATGGAGTGCCGCAAGGTGCGCATCGATCCCAATGTGTTGTCCGATCCGGAAATGACCGAAGATCTGGTCGCGGCCGCTTTCAACGATGCGGTGAGCCGGGCCAACGCCGTTTCCCAGGAAAAGATGGGAGCAGCCACCGCCGGCATGCCGATGCCGCCGGGAATGAAGCTGCCGTTTTGAGTCGCTCCCGTCATTGCGTGGAGAGCCGGAAGTCCTTGGGAATTTGCCGCAGGGCTACCCATATCAAAGTCGCTGGATTCCCGCCTTCGCGGGAATGACGGCTTGAAGAAGCGAAGCGATGAGCGCGTCCCTGCTCGAACAACTGATCGAAGCCTTTCGCGTCCTGCCCGGGGTCGGGCAGAAGACCGCGCAACGGATGGCCTATCACGTGCTGGAACGCGAGCGCGAGGGCGGCAAGCGGCTGGCTGAAGTCCTGGGCGCCGCGGTCGAGCGCATCGGCCATTGCACGCGTTGCCGGGATTTCAGCGAGAGCGAACTCTGTGCGACCTGCGCCAGTACAAGCCGCGATGTGCAGTTGTTGTGTGCCGTGGAATCACCCGCCGACCGCCTCGCGATCGAGCAGGCGACCGGTTATCGCGGTCTGTATTTCGTGCTGCAGGGCAGGCTGAGCCCGCTCGACGGCATCGGCCCGCGTGAGCTCGGCCTGGACCAGCTCTCCGCGCGCCTGGCCGAAGGCGAGGTGCAGGAGCTGATCATCGCTACCAACCCGACGGTCGAAGGCGAGGCGACAGCGCATTACCTGGCGCAACTGGCGCGCCAGCAACGCGTCCGGCCGAGCCGGCTGACGCACGGCGTGCCCTTGGGGGGCGAGCTGGAATACGTCGATCGCGGAACGCTGTCGCATGCCTTTGGCAGCCGCAGCGAGATGCCGTAGTGATTTGCCGCAGCCGTTTCTCCTGAGCGTAGGCGCACAGCGCCGAAGTCGAAGGACAAACGGTTTTTAATTCGCGCTCCATCGAGGATGCAGTCCATGACCGCCGACACCATCTTCCATAGAATCATCCGCCGCGAAATCCCGGCCGACATCGTCTACGAAGACGCGCACCTGATCGCGTTCCGTGACATCGCGCCGCAGGCGCCGGTGCATGTGTTGTTCGTACCCAAGACGCCGATCGCGACCCTCAACGATGTGCAACCGGCGCAAGCGGACATCGTCGGAAAGCTTGCGATCGCGGCGGCGGACTATGCCAAGCGCGAGGGGTTTGCCGAGAACGGATATCGCATCGTCATCAACTGCAATGGCGATGCGGGACAGACCGTGTTCCAGATCCATCTGCATCTGCTTGCGGGCGCGCCGCTCGGGCGCTTCGGCACAACGATGTAGCGCCAAGCCTTGTAGCCCAGAGGCGCTTCGCTTACCCGGGCTACGGGGACTGGGGAGAGCCCCTTACCACCAACCCCACCACGGCCATGGCGCCGGCCGCGTGATCACGTTGACGCGATCGCGCACCGGCCACAGGTAGACCACATCCGCCGCCATGCGCGGGAAACGGTAGTCGTAGCCACCGATCCGACGGTTCTCGTAGCCGTCGACGCGGCCGGTGAACGTGACCTCGCGGTTCTTCTCGAACAGCGCCGGGTCGTAGAAGCCGATGCGGCAGGCGATGAAGCGTCCGCCGACCTCGTCGCTGGCCCAGTACGGGCGACCGTAGACGTCCAGGCGCGTCGCCAGCATTTCGAAGCAGGTGCGGTTTTCGCCCGGCTCGACCTGGACGATACGGCCGCCCCAGCGCACGACGGCGCCGGTACTGTCCTGGTTCGCGGCCTGGCGCGGGGTGATCGTGGCGAATTGGCCCTGCAGCGGCTGCGGCTGCGATACGCATGCGGCAATCAGCGCCGTGGCGAGAGTGAGGATGGCAAGACGGATTTTAATGGGACTGATATGCATGCGACTGACGTTCACAGGACCGATGTTCATCTTGCTGTCTCCGATAAGTTTGCAACCGGCATCTACGAG
>JANMAO010000144.1:0-2836 GCA_031359875.1 Lysobacter sp. | reverse complement strand
TTGCCGCGTGGCTTCGGCCTCCACGCCCCAACCGCGCAGCTTGTCCGCGAACGTCTCACGCCAGCGGTGCAGGTCGGCCTTGCGCGGATGCAGGTGCTCTCCACGCCTGGACTCGGCCCGCACGCTCAGATGCACATGCGGGTTGGCCTGGTGGTCGTGCAGCACCATCACGAAGCGGTGATCGGCCAACTCGGTTTAAGGACGAACTCGCGCGCCGCCTTCATCACGATCAGCGGATCAGTACCGGCCGGCATCGACAACATGATATTGAAGGCCGCGCGCCGTGGGCTGGACTCGTCGATGCGGGAACCGCCATGTCGCCATCGATCCGCCAGATCGCGCAGCGCATCCTTGCCCTCGCGCACGACGCCACGGTCGTCTTCGAACGGCAGCCGCCCCGCCTTGGCGATGTAGCGAAAGTGCGCTGCAATAGCGGCCATGCCGCGCCCGGCGCCGGTCACCTTTACCGTTACCTGCGGCGCACGGCGCAACACCGTGGCTTCGATGCGCTGGCGAATGTGGACGGCGTGGTGGTGCAGCGCTCCTTTCGCAAGATGCGGTGGCGGCGCCACCTTGACCATGCGGGTGCTGGGATAGAACAGGCGCTCGCCCCATTGAACGAGAACGCCGTCGATCGATGCGCCTGGATTCATCGTGGTGCTCCTTCGTGTTTACCGGCAAACAAACCGCTTGGTTCAACCCCGCGGTGGCTTCAGCTCGGACATGAGCCGCGACGCAGCGGCCATGTGAACTTGCACGTTCCTGCTCAGCGACATGACGCTGGCGCGGTAGGGCTCCAGAGCTGCTGGGTTGCCCCGGCCCAGCAGTCGCATGAATGCATTGAGGTCGGCCGACAGGGCGGCCAATTGGTCGGTCGAAGTCAGCAGCGCGCCAATAGCTGCGCGGTGGTCTGATGGCAGCGGCGGTGGTGGCGCGTTGTCGAGCAGGCCTGCGACGTAGGCGCCTTGCGACACGTCGGCGGAATGAGCGCGCGTGGCGAGGGTCTGCGAGGGGGTCTGACGGTCAGACCCGTGCAACCAGCGCTTCGTGATGCCTTCGACCCGGATGCGCAGCGCGATCAATTCGGGCAACGCGACCTTGTAGGAGTTCGACGGCTGAATGCGGCCGAGCGCGCGCTCCAGACGATCGCAGGCAGCATTGGCGTGAGCGATGAGCTTGTTGGATGGCGACGGAGCGTCCTCGCTCGCTGCGCCGGCATCCGGATCAGCACGCAGATCCGAAACCGCAGTGCGCGTGATCTCGGCCCCGCTGTCCAGCAGACTCTGAACCTGCTCGGGGTTGTCGGCGTGCAGCTTGCTGAGTTCGTACAGCGTGCGCGGTGACGTGCAGCGGCCCGACTTCATGGCCTCGTCCAGCTCGGGAGGCAGGTCGAGCAGCGCGAGGGGGTGTGCCACCGTCGTCAGGTTCATGCCGAGCTGCCTGGCAATGGTCGCGTTCGAGTCGCCGGCATCGACCTGCGCGCGGATGAATCGCGCCAGTTCGAGCGGCGTCAGCCCATGGCGCTTCTGGTTCTCGGCGACCTGGGCATAGCGGTCGGCAGGCAGGTCGCGCACGACGACTGGAACTTCACGCAGTCCGACTCGAATCGCCGCGCGCAATCGCTTGGCACCGAAGTGGATCCGATAGCGGCCCTCACCGTCCGCAGGATGCACGACGAGAGGCTGAAGGACGCCGCGCTGGTGCTTGGTGGGTCCGCGTCAGATGGTGTCGCGTGCGACGTCGCGCGTGAGTCCGGAAGGCCGTCCAAGCCCGATGCCACCACCTGACCATCGACCCATTGGATAGGTGACTCGGTCGGTGCATCGTCCAGCAGGTCGAGCTGGATCTCCTTCGATTTGTTCCATGGCATACGCATGGAAGAGATCGTGCCGAGGCGCGTGCGTTGGCGATAGTCCCCAGGCAGAGCGGGCGATTCGTCCAGTGACGTACCGGGAGAATTCAGGAGCGCCCAGACCGTCCCACAAGACTCACGCTCGGGTTGCGCATCGTTTCAACGTTCTTGATCGCAGCCAGTTTCGTGGCCCGACGGTGCGTCAGATCAACGCTGCTGCCTCACGCAATCGTTGCGTGGTCAGAACCAAGGCGTTGCGTTCAAGGGCGTCGGCAAATGCCGACGGCGTGTGGGCCGGGTTCTTCAGCCGGGCTCGTTGTTCCTTGAATGCGGCGAGCACAATCAACGGGTCCAAGTCCATCTGCGCGATCAGAAACTCGTCGGGGTGGATGATCTGAATACCGAACGGCGCCAGGGCAGCCTCGGGGGAATCCTTCAGGTTGGCCGTGACGATGCAGTCGGCGTGGCCCGCAATCGCTGCAGCAAGAACATGCACGTCGTCGAGTCGCACACCGCCACCGGGAACAGCACGCACGCGTCGAGCAGCGCCGTATGGCGGGCGTGCCCCGCCATGTCAGTAGTCCAGGCCGAGCTCGCGTGCGTTGTCGGCCATGCGCTGCAATGCGCCCTTCTGGTCGGCCCGCATCTTGGCTGCGTAAGCCTGGAGGTCATCGAACGCGATGCGGCGATGGCTGCCGACCATCCGGCAGGCCAGCCGCTTCGATTCGATTTCCTTGATGACGAACGGACGGGACACGTTCAGGTAGTTCGCCGCCTCCACGGTGGACAACTCCTGCTTCGTCGGCATTAGCACCACCGGCTTGCGCTCACTCAGGGCGCCGAGCAACTGCGCGATGAAGCGCAGTGACTGTGGCGGCAACTGGATCGCCGGCTGGGAACCATCGTCGCTTTCCAGCGTGATGGTGGCGGCCTTGGAATGGTCCAGCGCGGCCATGATGCAGCGTTGCGCCGCGCGCGCCATGT
>JANMAO010000126.1:0-1986 GCA_031359875.1 Lysobacter sp. | reverse complement strand
GTGCTGACCCTGCCGCGGCTGCCGCACGCCACCAGCACCAGCACCAGTGCCAGCAGCGCGGCCAGCGCCGCGTCGCGCCCGCCGCTGGCCGCGTGACCGCATGGCTGCGATGAACGCCGCGCCCGCGCAGAAGATCCGCATCCTGGTCGGCGACGACCACACGCTGTTCCGGCGCGGCCTGACCGCGCTGCTGCAGCGCGACCCGCAGTTCGAGGTCGTCGGCGATGCCGGCGATGCCGGGCAGGCCCAGCGCCGCGCGCAGGCACTGCGTCCAGATCTGATCCTGCTCGACAACCACCTGCCCGGCGTCAACGGCGTCGATGCGCTGCCGGCACTGATCGAGGCGGTGCCCGGTGTGCGCGTGCTGATGCTGACCGTCAGCGAAGACGAACGCGACCTTGCCGCCGCGCTGCGCGGCGGCGCCTGCGGCTACCTGCTCAAGACCATCGAGGGCGACGCGCTGTCGGTGGCGATCCGGCGCGCCATGAACGGCGACAGCGTGGTCGCCGAAGAGATGACCAGCAAGCTGGTGGCAGCCTACCGCGACGCCGCCGCGCCCCAGGCCGTGCCGGCCCCCGAACCCACCGTGCCGGCGAGCCGGCTCGACGCGCTATCACCGCGCGAGCAGGAGATCCTGCGCGGCATCGCCCGCGGCCAGGGCAACAAGGAAATCGCCCGCACGCTCGGCATCGCCGAGACCACCGTCAAGATCCACGTGCAGCACATCCTGCGCAAGCTCGATGTGCGCTCGCGGGTGCACGCCGCGGTGATTGCGGCCGAGCAAGGGCTGAGGTAATACAGGCTCGTACGGTTTCTCATCCCGTTGAACGCCACTTCGTATCAGGGGGCGCGCTTTCGCGTGCCCGTGGCTCTGAGCGTGAATTCGGAGTCAGAGCCTGAGAGTCTTTTGTTCATGCCCGCTCATCACGCCAAAACACCCCTGCTCGTCGTTGCAAATGCTCGCCATAGCCCGAGCTATGGCTGCGCTTTGCGCCTAGATCAGGTGCGTTTTGGCGCGCTGCTCTGGCACGCCCGAAAAACTCATGAGAAACAAAACGTTCCGCAATGCGAAACGGTCGCCGGCGCAGCGTTTCTCCGCGAACGCCGGGCGCCGACAGGGGCCTGGGATGCTCTCAGGCTCTCAGTACGGACCGTCGACAAGACGTTGAGACAGCCACCAGATGTTGCCGTGTCTGTCCTTGACTCCGCCTTGACGGTCTCCGTACGGCATGTCATTGACTTGCATGATCGATTCTGCCCCTGCCTGTATTGCTGTGCGCATGGCTTCGTCTGCGTTCTCGACGTACAGATAGCACGCCGCTGGCATCGCAGGGAACGCGGCTGAGGCTTCGCTCACCATGACTGTCGAAGTGCCCAATCGAACTTGCGCATTTGCAATGCGATCGCCGTTCATACGCCTTCGGATCTCCGTTCCAGCAAGTCCGTGGACGAGGAAGTTCAGGAACTCCTCTGCGCGATCCACAAAGTAGTAGGGCGTGACGGTATTGAAGCCAGGTGGAATCAGCATGGTCTCTCCATGTGTGCGATCTGACCAACGAAAGGGATTTCCCCAGCCCGAACCGTCCGCGAAACGCAGACGTGCAACGTCGAACACTGGAAGGACGGACCGATGACGCTGCGCTGCGCTGCGTGGCGCGCTGAGCGCTGTCAAGGGGTGCTTCCGAAATCTGCACGGGCGCCGCGACAGGAATCACCTGTTGGCTGCAATGAAGGCCAGGCCCGCGAACGCTACAACGGCCGAACGCAAGGCCAAGCAGCGCACTCAATGGTGAGCCGTCATCCGGCCGCGATCAACGGCGTGCGAGACATCGCCAATGACGGCCGCGACCGCTATGCCGCGAACAGTTTGTCGTAGGCCGCCAGCAGCGTCTGGTGCATCGCGCTGCCCTGCATGTCGGCACCCAGCGGCTCCAGCCCGAAGAAGCGCTCGCTGCGGTCCAGCAATGCCCGGGCCTGACGGACCGT
>JANMAO010000072.1:0-3544 GCA_031359875.1 Lysobacter sp. | reverse complement strand
CGGCTGTAAGACGGCGAATAGCCGCCATACCAATACGGCGCGCAGGTGCGGTAGCGCACCGAGCAATAGCCGTCGTAGCTGCCGTAGCCGATCGGACCGAGGTAGCGGCGGTAGTCGTAATAGCCGCCGCCGTAATAGCCGTCGGAGTAAACCCGGTCGCTGCGCTCGGGCGAGTAGTAATAGTCGCCGTTGTCGCCGTCGGACGGCGAGTAATAGCTGCCGTCCGCGTACGAGTCGCGGTAGTCGTTGGAATAGGTGGCGCAGCCGGCGAGAGAAATCGCAAGCAAGGCGGCAAGAAACACGCGTGTGGTCATGGCAGTCCCCCCGTGGGAAGCGTCGAGTGTTGGCCCGGCGCGGTGAATTACCGCTTAACCTGTCGGGTCGCGAGCGCCGGTTATCATGCTGCGCGCAGGGGCGCCACGGGACGTGAAGATGACGATGCACCGTGCCTCCGGGCGCTGGAAGCTGGGCCTGGCGCTGGCCGTGGTCACCGCGCTGTGCTGGGCGACCCTGCCGATCGTGCTCAAGATCGTCCTCAACGTGCTCGACCCGATCACCCTGACCTGGTTCCGGTTTCTGGTCGCCGCGCTGGTCACCGCGGCCTGGCTCGGGCTGCGCGGGGGACTGCGCGGCTACGGTGGCCTGTCGCGCCGCCACTGGTGGATGCTGGCGGCGGCGGGATTGCTGCTGCTGGGCAACTACGTGTTCTACCTGCTCGGCGTACAGCACACCACGCCCGCCAATGCGCAGCTGTTGATCCAGCTGGCGCCGCTGCTGATGGGACTGGGTGGCATCTGGGTGTTTGGCGAGCACTTTCGCGCCGCACAATGGTTCGGGCTGGCGCTGATTGCAGTCGGCATGCTGCTGTTCTTCCGCGACCAGCTGGCGGCGGCGCAGCACGCCTCGGGTTACCTGCTCGGTTCGGCCTGGGTGATTGTCGGCGCGCTGGTCTGGGCCGGCTATGCGCTGCTGCAGAAGCAGCTGTTGCTGAAACTGGGATCGATGCAGATCCTGCTGCTGATCTATATCGTCGCCAGCGTGGCGCTGTTGCCGTTCGCGCGACCTGCTGCGCTCCTGCACCTGGACGCGCTGCACTGGGCGATGCTCGGCTATTGCGCACTCAACACCATCGGCGCTTATGGCGCGTTCGCCGAAGCGCTTGCGCATTGGGAGGCCTCGCGGGTGTCGGCGATCCTGGCCACCACGCCACTGCTGTGCATCGCCGCGGTGGCGCTGGTGCACGCGTTGTGGCCGCAGCTGCTGGCGCCGGAACGGATCAGCGCGATTGGTTATGCCGGCGCCGCATTGGTCGTCGTCGGATCGGCCACGGTGAGCCTGCTCGGTCGACGGGCCTCGCGTTAGCATGCCGCGCATGGACGCAACACCAACGCCGCTGCCGACATTCGCCGACGTGCTCACCGCGGCCGCGCGCATCGCCCCGCACGCGCAGGTGACACCGGTACAGCATTCGCGTTCGCTCGACGCGATCGCCGGTTGCGAACTGCACTTCAAGTGCGAACAGCTGCAACGCGCCGGCGCGTTCAAGTTCCGCGGCGCGTGCAATGCGGTGTGGGCGTTGCCGCAGGACGTCGCCGACCGCGGCGTGGTCACGCATTCCTCAGGCAACCACGGCGCAGCGCTGGCGCTGGCGGCGCGCACCCGCGGCATTGCCTGCCACGTGGTGGTGCCGGACGGCGCGGTGGCGAGCAAGCTGGCCGCGATCGTGGCCTACGGCGCCGACCTGTATTACTGCGCGCCGACGATCGCGGCGCGCGAGGCGCGTTGCGACGCGGTGCAGCGCGCGACCGGCGCGACCCTGGTGCATCCCTATCTCGACCCGTGCGTGATCGCCGGACAGGGCACCGCCGCGTTGGAACTGCTCAATGTCCATGGCGACCTCGACGCGCTGGTGGTGCCGGTCGGCGGCGGCGGCCTGGCCGCGGGTACGGCGCTCGCGATGGCTGCCGTCGCGCCGCGCTGCAAGTTGTACCTCGCCGAACCCAGCGGCGCAGCCGAGACCGCGGCATCGCTCGCCAGCGGCACGCGCGTCACCGACTTCGTGCCCGACACCGTCTGCGATGGCCTGCGCGGGACGTTGGGCGCGCCCAACTTCGAACTGCTGCGCCGCCTTGGGGTCGAGGCGCTGGTCGTCGACGATGCGGAAACAATCGCCGCGATGCGCCTGTTGTGGATGCGGACCAAGCAGCTGGTCGAGCCGTCCTCGGCGACGGCGCTGGCCGCGGTGCTGCGCTATCGCGCGCGCTTTGCGGGGCAGCGCGTCGGCATCATTCTTTCCGGCGGTAACGTCGATCTCGATACGCTGCCGGACCTGTTCGCAGGCGTATCGATGCCGCCTGCATGAATCCCAACGAGTCGCGTCCCAGAGAATTCCACATGCAGCGAATCATCCGTTCCGCCCCTTTCTGGATCGCTGCGCTGGCAATCGTGCTGGCACTGGGCTTCCTCGGCCAGCGCGGCATCTGGGATCCCGACGAAGGCCGCTACACCAATGTCGCGCTGCACATGCTCGACAGCGGCGACTGGATCGATCCCCACCGCAGCCATGAGATCGGGCACTGGACCAAGCCGCCGCTGACCTACTGGACGATCGCCGCCAGCGTCGCGGTGTTCGGGCACGACGCATGGGCGGCGCGCTTGCCGGCGGCGCTGTCATACCTGTTGTGCGTGTGGTTGGCGTGGCGGATCGCGCGCCGGCTGGCGCCCGGCAGTGAACCGCAGGCGGCGCTGATCTACGCCACGATGCTGTTCCCGGTGGGCGCGACGCAGTGGATCACCACCGACTACGTGCTCGCCGCGTGCGAGACACTGGCGATGTGGGCATTCGTCGAGGCGCGCTTCGGCAACCGCTTGCATGCCGGACGCTGGATGGCGGCGATGTGGGCTGGCTTTGCGCTGGCGTTCCTCACCAAAGGCCCGCCAGGCCTGCTGCCGCTGCTCGCGATATCGGCTTTCGACCTTGCGCAACCTCAGCGGATGCGGCCGCGTGCGTTGCAGTGGCAGGGGCTGCTGCTGTTCGTGCTGATCGCGGCGCCGTGGTACGTGATCGTCACCGCGCGCAATCCGGGGTTGCTGCAGCACTTCCTGGGCAGCGAGGTCGTGGCGCGGGTGGCGACGGACGATTTCGGTCGACACGGACAGTGGTACGGCTGGATCGTGATCTACGTGCCGACACTGCTGCTCGGCACGCTGCCGTGGACGCCGGCATTGTTGCGCTGGGCGCGTTCGTTGCCGGCGTCGGTGCGCGGTTGGCGGCTGCCGTCGAATCGCGGCGCCGATGGTGCCGGGCTGCTGCTGGCGCTGTGGCTGTTGCTGCCGCTGCTGGTGTTTTGCATCTCGCGCTCGCGACTGCCGCTGTACATCCTGCCGCTGTTCGTGCCGTTGGCGGTGCTCGCGGCGCGGCAACGCATGGAGGAAGGCAAATCCCTGCGTTGGCGCTGGCTGCTGTTGTGGTCGGCATTCTTGTTGGCGTTGAAGCTCGCGGCCGCGCTGTGGCCGACGCACAAGGACGCGCGCGCGTGGGCCG
>JANMAO010000040.1:0-14406 GCA_031359875.1 Lysobacter sp. | reverse complement strand
CGGCCCAGCGCCTGGGCGCGCTCGGAATCATTCCAGACCGCCGGGTTTTCCAGCTCGCGATTGACCTCTTCCAGACGCTCGACCTTGACGTCGTAGTCAAAGAAACCCCCTGAGCGAATGCAGCCGGCTGCTGAGGTCGGCGATGCGATGGCGAAGGGGGTTGAGCTCGATTGTCATGGAATCGTTCGCGTGGATTTCAAAGCAGCGATTGTAGGGCGGGTCTTGACCCGCCGCCATTCGCCGGCGTTGCTGGTGGCGGGTCAAGACCCGCCCTACGCAGGCTCGCGATGCACCACGACCAGTTGCACCGCGTCGCCGCCGCGGTAGTCGTCCGGCTCGAGTCGATAGGCCAGTCGCAGGCGCGGGGCGGGTGCCTCACCCATCCAACCGCCGAACTCGATGGCATTCAGCCGTCGACCACCCTGCCCCAGTTCGAGTTTCAGGTGGCGCTCGCCGACCACGCGCCAGGCGAGCACCTCGAATTCCCCATCGAACAGCGGTTCCGGATAACCCTGCCCCCACGGACCGCCATCACGCAGGGCGTCCGCGCTGGCGCGCGTGAATTCCTGGGGCAACAACTCACCGTCGCTGGCGATTTCGGCGCGCAGCAGCGCCGGATCGAGCAGCCGCTGCATGGTCTCGTGCAGTGCGGCTTCGAAACGAGGCAGCACTTCCAGTGCAAGGCTGAGCCCCGCCGCCATCGCATGGCCGCCGAAGCGATCGATCAGGCCGGGGTGGGCGGAGTCGATCAGCGCCAGCGCGTCGCGGATATGCAGGCCCGGGATCGACCGCGCCGATCCGCGCAGGAGTGCGCTTCCGGGCTCGGCCGGCGCGAACGCGAAGGCTGGCCGGTGGTGACGTTCCTTGAGCTTCGAGGCCACCAGGCCAACGACGCCCGGGTGCCATTCCGGATCGAACAGGCACAGCACGACCGGCACGTCGACGCCACGGAGCGTCACCCGCGCAAGCGCCGCTTCGGCCTCGTCGGTCATCTGTTGCTGCACCGCGCGGCGTTCGCCATTGATCTGGTTGAGCATCGACGCGATCTCGCGCGCGTGGCTCAAATCATCGCTGAGCAGGCATTCGATCCCCAGCGCCATGTCCTCGAGCCGGCCGGCGGCGTTGATGCGCGGCGCGATGCCGAAGCCGATGTCGCTTGCCGACAAAGTGCGTGGATCACGGCCTGCGATTTCGGCCAGTGCGCGCAAGCCGGCGCAGCCCTGCCCTGCCCGCAGCCGGCGCAAGCCCGCTGCGACCAGGGCGCGATTGTTGGCGTCGAGCGGCACCAGATCGGCAACGGTGCCGACTGCAACGAGGTCGAGCAGCACCGACAACTCCGGTTCGCCGTCCTTGAACGCGCCGGCATCGCGCATGCGCCGGCGCAGGGCCAGCAACACGTAAAAGATCACGCCGACACCGGCGAGCATCTTGCTCGGGAATGGATCACCCGGCAGGTTCGGATCGACGATGGCATCTGCGGGTGGCAGTGTCGGGCCAGGCAAGTGATGGTCCGTGACCAGAACCTGCCATCCGCGCGCCTTCGCAGCCGCAATGCCGGCATGACAGGCAATGCCATGGTCGACCGTCACCAGCAAATCGGGCCGCAGCGCAGCGAGATCGTCGACCAGCCCCGGCGACAGGCCGTAGCCGTGGATGATGCGGTTGGGGACCGCATGCGAGACGCGGCGTGCGCCCAGCATGCGTAATCCGCGCACGCCGACGGCACATGCCGTGGCGCCGTCGCAGTCAAAATCGCCAACGACGAGGATGTGCCGGTCTTCCGCGATCGCAGCCATGAGCAGGGTCGTGGCCGCATCCAGTCCGCCCAGCGAATCGGGCGGCAGCAACTGCGACAGCCGCGGCTGCGCTTGTGCAAGATTGAACGCACCGCGCATCGCATGGACACGCTGCAGCAGCAGCGGCACATGCGCTGGCCAGTCGCTCGTCCCTGCCGGGCTTGCAGCAGGCATGTCGCGACGACGAATGGTCTTCACTGACATCAGCCTGGCTCCACGTGCTGCGGAGACGCACCTGGCGGCAGAAGCCCGGAAAGCGGCCTGCGCCATAAACGCCAGCGCTGCCGCCGCTCCAGCCGATATCCGCGACCATCCGCGAAATCGAGTTGCACCTGGTGCAGCGTTCCGCGCCGCAATGCGGTAAGGGCCGGCACCAGCCAGTCCTGCGCCAGCAATGCGAGTTCACGAGCGGCCCGCAGATCGATCAATGTGTTGTTCCGTTCCGGAAGGGTGAATCGTGGCGGCAGCGCGGAAAGGGTTGCCGCCGACGCCGTCACCAGCGCGCGCAATACATCCTCATCGGACTGCACTGCCGCGCTCTTGCTGGCGACGTGATCTGGCAGCACACCACCGCCCCAGAACCACACGGAGTTGACCGGTGGTTTTCCGGCTGCGGCGCGGCGAGCGTTCCATGGATGGTTGTGCAGCACCACTTGCGCCTCGCTGAGCAACGTGCGCCAGCGACGTGCCATGCCGGCTGCACCTTCGCTGTCTTGCGGCAGGTAGTCGAACAGGTCGGCGCCCAGCGCCTCGGTCGGCGCCGCAAAGGTGGGGAGTGTTGCGTCATGTGGCAATCGCAGATACCAGCGCGATGGCACCGGCGCATCGATCGCGAAGCCGGCCTCATCGAACAGCGGTCGCAGCGCCGGCAGCAACGCGTCAACGTCAGCCTGCGTCAACTGCAGGGCTTCACCGCAGGCGAACAGACGCACGCCATTGTTGTCGGGACGCACCCAGGCAGGATCGACGCGCAGCCATGCTGCGGACCCCACATCACCGGCGTCGGCTTGCCGGGTCAGCGCCGCGACCGGCCAGCCTTGCGGCAACAGCTCGAAATGGCGCAGCAGTTGCTCTGATTCGCCGGGCGCGGCATTGGTCAGCCGATCGGCGCGGCCTAGAGCCGCGGCAATCGAAGACGGCAATGGTCCCGCAAGCCGCGTGGTCGACGGGAGCAGCAGCGTCGCCGTCGCCATGGCCGGCTCAGGCTTCGTAGCGAACGCCGACGATCTCGTACTCGCGCTGTCCGGCCGGCGCGTCGATGGTGACGACGTCGCCTTCGTGCTTGCCGATCAAGGCACGCGCCACCGGCGAGGAAATCGCGATCAAGCCGAATTTGATGTCGGCTTCGAGGTCGCCGACGATCTGGTAAGTCTTTTGTTCGTCGGTTTCGGTGTCGGCCAGGTCGACCGTCGCGCCAAACACGACCTTCGAGCCGGCATTGAGCGTGGCGACGTCGATCACCTGCGCGTGCGACAGCTCGCCCTCCAACTGCTTGATCCGGCCTTCGATGAAGCTCTGCTGGTCGCGCGCCGCGTGGTATTCGGCGTTCTCCTTGAGATCGCCGTGCGCACGTGCTTCCGCGATCGCCGCGATCACGGTCGGCCGCTTGACCGATTTCAGTTCTTCCAGTTCGCTACGCAGGCGTAGCGCGCCCTTGACGGTCAATGGTGCTCTCATCGGTTTGCCCTCATGCCTGTTGGCCTCATGTGTGCTGCGCTCATGCCTGCTGGTCCAACTCCTTATGGAGCTCCTGCAACGACCAGACCGGGCCGCTGTCGCGGAAGTCCAGCGAATGCAGCAATGCCTTCGCGCCCGCGATCGTCGTTGAATAGGTCACGCGTTGCTGCAAGGCTTCGCGACGGATCGAGAACGAGTCTGAGATCGCCTGCCGGCCCTCGGTCGTGTTGACGATATACGCGATCTCGCCGTTCTTGATCAGGTCGACGATGTGCGGCCGGCCTTCGATCACCTTGTTGATCTGCTCGCACGCAAGTCCCTGCTCGCGCAGGAAGTTTGCCGTACCGCGCGTCGCCACCAAGGTGTAACCGCGACGGACGAGATCGTGCGCGACCGGAATGACGCGCACCTTATCCGGATCGCGCACCGAGATGAACGCCTTGCCGGTCCCCGGCGCCTTGATGCTGGCCGCTTCCTCGGCGCGGGCGAACGCTGCGCCGAAACTGCGACCGACACCCATGACCTCGCCGGTCGAACGCATTTCCGGCCCGAGGATCGGGTCGACGCCCTGGAACTTGGCGAACGGGAAGACCGCTTCCTTGACCGAGAAGTACCCGGGAATGATCTCCTCGGTCTCGCCCTGCTCTGCCAGGGTCTTGCCGGCCATGCAGCGCGCCGCGATCTTGGCCAGCGGCCGGCCGGTCGCCTTGGACACGAACGGCACGGTGCGCGATGCGCGCGGGTTCACTTCCAGCAGGAAGATCTTGTCATTGCCATCGCTGTCGGTCTGGACTGCGAACTGGGTATTCATCAGTCCAATGACATTGAGCGCCTTCGCCAGTGCCACCACTTGTACGCGAAGCTCGGCCTGGGTCTTGGGCGACAGTGAATACGGCGGCAGCGAGCACGACGAGTCGCCGGAATGCACGCCGGCTTCCTCGATGTGCTCCATCACCCCGCCGATCAGCACGTTGCCGTCCTTGTCTGCGATGACATCGATGTCGACTTCGACCGCATTGTCGAGGAAGCGATCCAGCAGTACCGGCGAATCGTTGGATACCTTGACTGCGTCGCGGATGTAGCGCGACAGATCCGCATCCGAATGCACGACTTCCATCGCGCGGCCGCCGAGCACATAGCTCGGGCGAACCACCAGCGGATAGCCGATCTGGCGTGCCAATTCGATGGCGCCTTCTGGATTGCGCGCGGTGCGATTCACCGGTTGCGCCAGGCCGAGTTTCTCGACGAGCTGCTGGAAGCGCTCGCGGTCCTCGGCCAGGTCGATCGAATCTGGCGAAGTGCCAATGATGGGAACGCCGTTGGCTTCAAGCGCCTGCGCGAGCTTCAGCGGTGTCTGGCCACCGTATTGCACGATCACGCCCTTGGGCCGCTCGATCTCGACGATCTCCAGCACGTCCTCGAGCGTCAACGGTTCGAAGTACAGCCGATCGGAGGTGTCGTAATCGGTCGACACTGTTTCCGGGTTGCAGTTGACCATGATGGTTTCGTAGCCGTCCTCGCGCAGTGCGAGCGCGGCATGCACGCAGCAGTAGTCGAACTCGATGCCCTGCCCGATGCGATTGGGGCCCCCGCCCAGCACGATGATCTTGTCGCGGTTGGTTGGGTTCGCCTCGCACTCGTCCTCGTAGGTCGAATACAAGTAGGCGGTCGTGGTGGCGAACTCAGCCGCGCACGAATCCACGCGCTTATATACGGGGCGCACGCCGAAGGCCTTGCGCAATGCGCGCAGCGCCGACTCGCTGGTGCCGGTGAGCTGCGCGAGTCGCGCATCGGAAAAACCCTTGCGCTTGAGGCGGCGCAGGCGGCGGGCGTCGAGTGCATCCAGGCCGGCGGCGGCGACTTGCTGCTCGATCGCGACCAGTTCCTCGATCTGGTCGAGGAACCACGGATCGACGAACGACAGCGCATGCACGTCTTCGACGCTCATGCCAGCGCGAAAGGCATCGCCCAGATAGAACACCCGTTCCGGACCGGCTTCCTTGACCTCGCGGCGCAAGGTGGCGCGATCGGCCTCATCAGCCAGGTCCAGCCCGGTGGGGTCGAGTCCGACCTTGCCGATCTCCAGGCTGCGCAACGCCTTCTGCAGCGACTCCTGGAACGTGCGGCCGATCGCCATCACTTCGCCGACCGACTTCATCTGCGTTGTGAGGCGCGCATCGGCAGCGGGGAATTTCTCGAACGCAAATCGCGGAATCTTGGTGACGACATAGTCGATGCTGGGCTCGAACGAGGCCGGTGTCAGTCCACCGGTGATCTCGTTCTTCAACTCGTCGAGCGTATAGCCGACGGCGAGTTTCGCGGCCACTTTGGCGATCGGGAAGCCTGTCGCTTTCGATGCGAGCGCCGAGGAACGCGACACGCGCGGGTTCATTTCGATCACCACCACGCGGCCGGTCTGCGCGTTGATGCCGAACTGCACATTGGACCCGCCAGTGTCGACACCGATCTTGCGCAGCACCGCGATCGAGGCGTCACGCAGACGCTGGTATTCCTTGTCTGTCAGCGTCTGCGCAGGCGCCACCGTGATTGAGTCACCGGTGTGCACGCCCATCGGATCGAGATTCTCGATCGAGCAGACGATGATGCAGTTGTCCGCGGTGTCGCGGACCACTTCCATCTCGAATTCCTTCCAGCCCAGCACGGATTCCTCGACCAGCACCTCGCCGGTCGGCGACAACTCGAGGCCGCGGGTGACGATGTCAACGAGTTCTTCGCGGTTGTAGGCAATGCCGCCACCGCTACCACCCAGGGTGAAGCTCGGGCGGATGATCGTGGGGTAGCCGACCGTGGTCTGGATCTGCAGTGCCTGTTCCAACGAGCGCGCGACAGCGGCCTTGGGACAGTCCAGCCCGATCTCGGCCATCGCCACGCGGAAGAGTTCGCGGTCTTCCGCCATCCGGATCGCGTCGCGCGAGGCGCCGATCAACTCGACGCCGTACTGCTCAAGCACGCCATGATCGGCAAGATCCAGCGCGCAGTTCAATGCGGTTTGCCCGCCCATCGTCGGCAGCAGCGCGTCGGGCCTTTCCTTGGCGATGATCTTTTCGACCGTTTTCCAGTTGATCGGCTCGATGTAGACCGCGTCGGCCATTTCCGGGTCGGTCATGATCGTCGCCGGATTGCTGTTGACCAGCACCACGCGGTAACCCTCGTCGCGCAGCGCCTTGCAGGCTTGCGCGCCGGAATAGTCGAACTCGCAGGCCTGGCCGATCACGATCGGTCCGGCGCCGATGATCAGGACGGTTTTGATGTCGGTGCGCTTTGGCATGTCAGCGCACCCCGGCGCTTGCGTCGAGCATGGATGCGTCGAGCATGGACGCAATGAAGCGATCAAAGAGATAACTCACTTCGTGCGGACCGGGCGAAGCTTCGGGATGCCCCTGGAACGAAAACGCGGGCGCATCGGTAAGTGCGAGGCCCTGGTTGCTGCCGTCGAACAGCGAGCGGTGGGTGACGCGCACGTTGGCCGGCAACGTCGCTTCGTCCACTGCGAAGCCATGGTTCTGGCTGGTGATCAGCACGCGGCCACTGTCCAGGTCGATCACGGGATGGTTGGCGCCGTGATGGCCGAATTTCATCTTCAGCGTGCGCGCACCGACCGCGAGCCCCAGCAGCTGGTGGCCGAGGCAGATGCCGTAAGTCGGGATCTTCTTTGCAACGAATTCGCGGATTGCGGCAATCGCGTAATCGCAAGGCTCCGGATCGCCGGGGCCATTGGACAGGACGATGCCGTCGGGCTGCATCGCCAGGGCATCGGCGGCGGAGGTCTGCGCGGGCACGACGGTCACATCGCAGCCGCGTTCGGCAAGCATGCGCAGGATGTTGGTCTTGACGCCGAAATCGTAGGCAACCACCCGGTATTTACGAATTCCAGATGGCGCCTGCACGAATGCATTGCTGTCGAGGTCGAGCTGGCCATCGTGCCACTGGTAGGACTCACCCACGCTGACTTCCTTCGCCAGATCCATGCCCTTCAGTCCGGGGAACTTGCGCGCCGCCTCGATCGCGCTGTCGACGTCGATGTTGTCGCCCGCCATCAGCGCACCACTCTGCGCACCGCGATCGCGCAGCATGCGGGTGAGTTTCCGCGTGTCGATGCCGCTGATCGCGACCACGCCACGTTGCTGCAACCACTGCGGCAAGGCGATCTCGTTGCGCCAGCTCGACGGCCGCCGCGGTACGTCGCGCACGATGAGTCCCGCGGCCCACGCGCGGGAGGACTCGTCATCGGCCGCATTGCAGCCGGTGTTGCCGATGTGGGGGTAGGTCAGGGTCACCAGCTGTCGCGCATAGGACGGATCGGTGAGGATCTCCTGGTAGCCGGTCATCGCGGTGTTGAAGACGACTTCGCCTACCGCGAGGCCGGGCGCGCCGACGGAATCACCCTCGAATACGGTGCCATCTTCGAGTGCGAGGATTGCGGGCTGGGTCACGGGCATCGCCTTGGCTGTGGTGGATCCGTCCCGGTCGCGGCAGGCACGCTCATGCAAGCGCGGGCTGCAGCAAAGCGCGGACGCGGTGGGAACCGGTCCGTGCTGGCGGGAAGGTGCCAGATTGGGGTATCAGGGCGAGCGGGAATTCTACCGGCGTGGGGGCTCCGGCGCCAGCATCAGGCACTCAGTCGATGAGGTCAGCTAGCCGGTAGGCACCGGGTTCTCGCCCAGCCAGCCGCGTGGCGGCGTGCAACGCGCCGCGGGCGAAAATGTCGCGATTGCCGGCGCGGTGGATCAATTCGATGCGCTCGCCATGGGTGGCGAACTGCACCGTGTGCTCGCCCACAATGTCGCCGGCACGCAGCGAGGCATAACGCGGCCTCGCTCCGCCTTGCTCGGCTGCAGCGCCCAGCGACAGCGCAGTGCCCGAGGGCGCGTCCTGTTTATGGCTGTGGTGCGCCTCGATGATGTCGCAGTCCCAGCCCGGCAATGCCCGCGCCGCACGCTCGACCAAGCCCGTCAGCACCGCAACGCCGAGGCTGAAATTGGACGCCCACAGCACCGCGATACGGGTCGCTGCAGCTTCGATCGTGGCCTTCTGCGCATCGTTCAAACCGGTCGTGCCCGAAACCAATGCCACGCCGCGTTCTGCGCAGAACGCGAGAACGTGCTCGAACCCTTCGGGCAGGCTGAAATCGATCGCGACATCGAACGCAGGCACGCCCGGTAACTCGCTGGCGTTGAACTGCGGCACCCCATCGACGACACGCTGCCCGACCTTCTGCGATACGGCGGCAACGACTTGCAGGTCGGTGCGCTCCGCGGCCAGCCGCAGCAAGGCCTGCCCCATGCGGCCGGAGGCGCCATGGACCAACACTCTGGTGGGCTGTGTCGGGTTCGCTGTGTTCATCCGCGCAGGCTAGCGGTTATGTGCCGCTTCCAACAAGCGCTCGCCTGACCTGAGGCCGCACTCAGGACACCATGCGGTCCCAGAAGCCCTTGACGCCATCCAGGAAGGTGCTGGACCGGGGCGAATGCTTGCGGGCGCTGTCGCCGCCCATGAAGGTGGCCTCGAACTGCTCCAGCAAGGCGCGCTGCTCCGCGGTGAGATTGACCGGCGTCTCCACCACTGCCTTGCAGTAAAGATCGCCCGGCTTGCGGCTGCGCACCGACTTGACGCCCTTGTCGCGCAGGCGGAATACCTTGCCGGTCTGGGTCTCCGCCGGGATGCGGATCTCGGCCTCGCCGCCCAGCGTCGGCACACGCACCGTGTCGCCGAGCGCGGCCTGCGAGATGCGGATCGGCACGTCGCAATGCAGGTCGTCGCCATCGCGCTCGAAGATGTCATGCGGACGGACCCGCACCTCGACATACAAATCGCCGGGCGGCGTCCCCGCCGGACCCGCCTCGCCCTCGCCTGCCAGGCGGATGCGGTCGCCGTTGTCGACCCCGGGCGGAATCTTCACCGACAGGATTTTTTCTTCCTCCACCCGACCAGCTCCGTGACAGGCCTTGCACGGGTTGGCGATCGTCTGGCCGCGGCCACCGCAATGCGGACACGGTTGCTGCATGGTGAAGATGCCACGCTGCATGCGTACCTGGCCGCGGCCCTGACAGGTGGCGCAGGTATCGATCCTGCCGTCTTCCGATCCCGTCCCCGAGCACGGCGCGCACGGCACCAGCGTCGGGATCTCGATGCGCTTCTCGGTGCCACCGACGGCATCCTCCAGGTCGAGCTCCATCACGTAGCCGATGTCGGCGCCGCGCCGCGCGCCGCGCCCGGGCGCACCGCCGCCGAAGATGTTGCCGAAAATGTCACCAAAGATGTCCCCAACGTCGCCGAACCCCGCGCCCGGCCCGGCGCCACCACTACCCATGCCGTGTTCGAAGGCGGCATGGCCCTGTTGGTCGTACCGGCGTCGCTTGGACGCGTCCGACAGCACTTCGTAGGCTTCCTTGCATTCCTTGAACGCTGCCAGCGACGCGGCGTCGTCCGGGTTGCGATCGGGATGATGCTTCATCGCACTACGGCGATAAGCCTTCTTCAGCTCCTCGTCGGAAGCATTGCGGGCGACGCCCAGGGTTTCGTAGTAATCGCGCTTGCTCATTCTTTGACTGCTTCTTCAGTGCGAGGCCCGAACGCACCAGAGCCTGGCGACGGCGACGTGTGCCCCCTATTCGATGGGATTCCCAAACGGCGAGCGCCCGCTACCGGGCGCTCGCTTGTTGCATCGTTGCAGGCTTACGCCCGTTTTTCGTCTTGCTTGCCGTCGTCGTCCTTGACCTCGGTGAACTCGGCATCGACCACGTCGTCGTTGCGCGGCGCACCCTGGCCACCACCGGCGGCGTCAGCACCCGGCTGCTGCTGCGCAGCGGCGAACAACGCCTGGCCAGCCTCTTCCAGGTTTTTCGACTTCGCCTCGATCTGGCCCTTGTCGTCGCCCTTCATCGCAGTCTCGAGTTCGGCGATCGCGCCCTCGGCGCGACCGATCACTTCGCCGCCGACCTTGTCGCCATTGTCCTTGATCGCGCTGCGGGTGGTATGGATCAACGCATCGGCATGGTTGCGGGCCTGCACCAGATCGTGGAACTTCTTGTCCTCTTCGCGATGCGATTCGGCGTCCTGCACCATGCGCTGGATCTCGTCGTCGGACAGCCCCGACCCCGCCTTGATCTCGACCTTCTGCTCCTTGCCGGTCTTCTTGTCCTTGGCGCTGACGTGCAGGATGCCGTTGGCGTCGATGTCGAACGCGACCTCCACCTGCGGCGTGCCGCGCGGCGCAGCATCGATCCCGGTCAGGTCGAACTTGGCCAGCGACTTGTTGTAGCGGGCCTGCTCGCGCTCGCCCTGCAACACATGCACGGTCACCGCGCTCTGGTTGTCATCGGCAGTGGAGAACGTCTGCGCAGCCTTGGTCGGGATCGTGGTGTTCTTCTCGATGATCTTGGTGAACACGCCGCCCAAGGTCTCGATGCCCAGGCTCAGCGGCGTCACGTCGAGCAGCAGCACGTCCTTGACGTCGCCCTGCAGCACGCCACCCTGGATTGCAGCGCCGACCGCAACCGCCTCATCGGGATTGACGTCCTTGCGCGGCTCCTTGCCGAAGAACTCGGACACCGCCTGCTGCACCTTCGGCATGCGCGTCTGGCCGCCGACGAGGATGACCTCGCCGATGTCGCTGGGGCTGATACCGGCATCCTTCATCGCGATCCGGCACGGTTCGATCGTCTTCTTGATCAGGTCGTCGACCAGCGACTCGAGCTTGGCGCGCGTCAGCTTGATGTTGAGGTGCTTGGGACCGGAGGCGTCAGCGGTCACATACGGCAGGTTGACTTCGGTCTGCTGGCTGCTGGACAACTCGATCTTGGCGCGCTCGGCCGAGTCCTTCAGGCGCTGCAGCGCGAGGTGGTCCTTGCGCAGGTCGATGCCCTGCTCCTTCTGGAACTCGTCCACCAGGAAATCGATGACGCGCTTGTCGAAGTCTTCGCCACCCAGGAAGGTGTCGCCATTGGTGGCCAACACTTCGACCTGCATCTCCCCGTCGACCGACGCGATCTCGATGATCGACACGTCGAAAGTGCCGCCGCCCAAGTCGTAAACCGCCAGCTTGCGGTCGCCGCCCTTCTTGTCCATGCCGTAGGCGAGCGCGGCTGCCGTCGGCTCGTTGATGATGCGCTTGACGTCCAGGCCGGCGATCTTGCCGGCGTCCTTGGTCGCCTGGCGCTGCGAATCGTTGAAGTACGCCGGCACCGTGATCACGGCCTCGGTGACGGTTTCGCCGAGATAGGCTTCGGCGGTCTTCTTCATCTTCTCGAGGATGCGCGCGGAGACCTCCTGCGCGGACAGCTTCTTGCCATCACTGGTCGCTACCCATGCGTCGCCGTTGTCGTGCTCGATGATCGCGTATGGCACCAGACCCAGGTCCTTCTTGACCTCGGCGTCGCCGAACTTGCGGCCGATCAGGCGCTTGACGGCATAGAACGTGTTCTTGGGATTGGTGACCGCCTGGCGCTTGGCAGAGGCGCCGACCAGGACTTCGCCGTCCTTGGTATAGGCGACGATCGAAGGCGTCGTGCGATCGCCCTCGGAATTCTCGATGACGCGCGGCTTGCCGCCTTCCATGATCGCCACGCACGAATTGGTCGTGCCGAGGTCGATGCCGATGATCTTAGCCATGGTGTTGTTCCTTCTCGATGCTGATGTGTTTTGGCGGATGGATTGCCGATGTTCGTTATCTGGGGCCGGCGGAGGGCACTTCAAGCGCCCGGCAGCGCCGTACCGGGTCTGTCAGTCGTGCTGGGCGACGACCACCAGCGCCGGCCGCAGCAGGCGCTCGTTCAGCAGGTAACCCTTCTGGAACAGCTGGGCGACAGCGCCGGGGGGCACGCCCTCGGCCGCCGCCATGCTCATGGCCTGGTGGCGTTCGGGGTCGAAGTTGTCGCCGGGGACCGGCGCGACTTCCACGAGCCCGTTGTTCTCGGCGATCCGGTGCAGCTGGCGCAGGGTGAGTTCCATCCCTTCACGCAATGGGTCAGCCTGTGGCGCGATCAAAAGACCGGCTTCGAGGCTGTCGAACAGCGGCAGCAACTCACTCAGCAGGCGCTCGTTGGCGAATTTGCGCGCCATGTCGATATCGCGCGCCAATCGCTTGCGCTGGTTATCCAGGTCCGCGTGCTGGCGCAGCGACTCTGCGCGCAGTTGTTCCAGCTCGCCCTTGAGGGCTTCGATCTGTTCGGCCGGCGAGTTCTCGTCATCAGCCTGTGCCACGTCGGCATCCTGCGTTGGTTCGATGGTCATGCTTGGGAATCCATTCGGCGGCACCCGAGCCGCCCCTGAACTCCCGGTTATCGGGGCGCTGGAGGCCGTTTCAAGGCATTGGCCCCGTCTGGGGGGCTCCGGCACCTCAGCGCGTGTCCAAGGCGGCGCCCAGCACGTCGGCGGCAGCCTGCACCACCGGGATCACCCGCTCATAGGCCATGCGGCTGGGCCCGATCACGCCGAGCACGCCCAACACCTGGCCCTCGGCCGTGCCGCCTGCACGATAGGGGGCGGTGACCAGCGACATGCCTTCCAGCGGTGCGAGGCCGGTTTCCTCGCCGATGAAAATGCGCACGCCTGGCGCCCGCAGGGTGCGTTCGAGCAACTGCAGGATCTCCCGCTTGCGGGCAAAGGCCTCGAACAGCTCCCGCAGCCGGTCCAGGTCGGACAGGTCCTGCACGGCCATCAGCCGGGTCTGTCCCGCCAGCAGCATGCCTTCGCTATGCAGGCTGTCGTTGTGCAGCAGCTCGCCGCTGCCGACCAGCGCCTGCTCGGCCAGCTCGACGGTGTGCGCAAGCAACGTTTCCATCTCGCTGCGGGCAAGCTTGAGCTCGCGCACCAGCGCGGCACGGATCTCGGGCAGCGGGCAACCGGCAAAGTGGTGGTTGAGGTAGTTGGCGACGCGTTCCAGCTCCCCGGCGTCATAGGCACGCCGGGTCTGGATGATGCGGTTTTGCACGTCGTTGTCGGCGAACACCAGGATCGCCAGCACCCGCTGTGCATCCAGCGGCACGAAATCGATATGGCGGAAGGCAAACTGCTCGCGTCGCGGCACGCTGACCACGCCAACGAAATGACTCATCGCCGACAGCAGTTCCGAGGCGTTGCCCAGCAGCGACTGGGTGCCGGAACCGGCCGGCAGCTCATGCCGTAGCCGCGCCAGCTCGCTTTCCGGCAAGGGCCGCAACTGCAGCAGGGAATCCACGAAGACGCGATAACCCTGCGGGGTCGGCACACGTCCGGCCGAGGTATGCGGAGAACACAGCAATCCGGCGTCTTCGAGGTCGGCGAGGATATTGCGGATGGTGGCCGGACTTACGTCCAGGCCCGCATGCCGCGCCAGCGTTTGCGAACCCACCGGCTCGCCGTCGCGGATATAGCGCCCGATCAGCGTGCGCAGCAATTGGCGTGCGCGCGGGTCCAGCGGTTTGTCATCAATGAAGGCGCGGCTCATGGGTTGGATATAAGCCCGGTGACCGATCGAAGCAAGCGCGGCTGCGCCAGCGCGGCCAATCTCTTACGCTACTGCGATGCTGACCCATCTGGCCATCAAGGATTTCGCCGTGGTCGCGGCGGCCGAACTCGAATTCGGCGCAGGCCTGACTGTGATTTCCGGCGAAACCGGCGCCGGCAAGTCGTTGCTGGTCGACGCGCTCAACTTCCTGTCCGGCCTGCGTGCCGACAGCGGCATGGTGCGCCATGGCGCCGAGCGCGCCGAACTGGTTGCCCTGTTCGACCTGCGCGATGCGCCGGCCGCGCTGGCGTGGCTGCGCGAGGCCGAATTCGACGAGGGCGAGGATTGCCAGCTGCGCCGCACCCTGCGCGCCGACGGTGGATCGCGTGCCTGGATAAACGGCCGCCCGGCGACTGTCGCGCAGCTCGGCGAACTGGCCGAACGCCTGGTCGAGATCCACGGCCAGCACGAGCACCAGGCGCTGCT
>JANMAO010000013.1:0-19726 GCA_031359875.1 Lysobacter sp. | reverse complement strand
GCGAAACCGGGCCCGGAGAACACACCGCCGCCGGTGGTGCCGTAGGATAGGCTCGGGATCAGCTTGGCGTAGTCCTTGAAATCCAGCACGTCCTGCTGCTTGAGCTTGGTCTCGCCGAGCACCTGGATGCTGATCGGTACTTTCTGCAGGTTCTCCACGCGCTTCTGGGAGGTCACGATGATGGTGTCCAGCGTCTTCGCGTCCTTCGACGCCGTCGTATTGGCGGGAGGCGGTGGCGGGTTCGCTGCATCCTGGCCCCAGGCCAGTGGCGCGAACGCGAGGTAGATGGCGGCCGCCAGCGGCAGTTTCTTCAGCCGCAACCCAACGTGCATTGGTTGCGTGCGCCGAACGGGCATTGCCTGTGTGATCGGTTGCATTGCATCCCTCCCCTCGTGGTCGTGATCGATCAGATGTTGCCGGTGCGGAACCCGGGTGGTTGTTGCTGCCAGGCGTCGAGCACCGGGCCGAGCGCGGCCTTCAGCGGACCGAGCCATGGCTCGAAATGCTTCCAGTGGTCGACACCCTCGCGATAGATCGGCCGGCGCACCTGCTCGGAGCTGGCCGTGCGCACCGCGCGCGGATTTTCGAAGAAGCGCAGGCACGGCTCCTCGAACGGCAACCCGCAATACGCCAGCAGGCGCCGCACTTCGGCCTCAGTGTCGTCGACCATGTCCTCGTAGATGACCCGATGGATGCGTCCCGGCAGGACGGCATCGAAATGCGCCATCACCTCGACGTAGTCGCGGTAGTAACGGCCCAGGTCGTCGAGGCTGTAGGTGTGGTTCTGCCCGCGCGCGAAATGCTGCTTGAACCCCGACAGGCAGCACGCCAGCGGGTGGCGGCGCGCGTCGATGATCTTCGCGTTCGGCAGGATGAGGTGGATCAGGCCGATGTGGGCGAAGTTGTTCGGCATCTTGTCGATGAACAAGGGCGCGCCGGACATGCGATGGATGCGCGTGCGGTCCAGGTAGCGATCGCCCAGCGCGCGCAGTTCGCCCAGGTCCAGTGTCGACAGCACGTCGTGGTAAGTCGGCTGCG
This sequence comes from Lysobacter sp., assembly GCA_031359875.1. GTDB lineage: Bacteria > Pseudomonadota > Gammaproteobacteria > Xanthomonadales > Xanthomonadaceae > Cognatiluteimonas. The sequence continues at coordinate 18,688 of JANMAO010000013.1, read as the reverse complement.
ACGCGTCGGCGCGCTTGCGCAACAGGCGGGTGATGGACGTGATCTCTGGCAGTTCCATCGTGCCTTCCACCGCGGAATGGCTCGACAGGATCTGCTCGATCAAGGTCGATCCCGCGCGCGGCAACCCGACCACGAAGATCGGATCGGGTGCATCGCTACCGGAACCGGCGCGCTGGTCGAAGAACTCGCGCGTGTAGAGCTGGCGCGCGCGCCGCATGCGCGTGCTGGTGTCGTCCGGATCGTACGGCGCCGTCGGTTTCCTCAGCGCATTGCCGGCGAGGTAATGGCGGAACGACCCGGCGTAGTCGCAGTCGTCCTCCAGCGCCTTGCCCAACGCGAATTCGAAGTGGTAGCGCTGTTCGGCCGCCAGGTCGCTGCGCGCCAGCTGCTGTTGCATCGCCTGCACGTCGGCGGCGTCGAAGCGGAATGTCTTGAGGTTGGCCAAGCTCCAGTACGCCTCGCCGTGTTCGGGTTCCAGCGCGATGCTCCGGCGGTAGGCCGCGACCGCGCGCTCCTGCAGGCCGGCGGTCTTGAGCGCATGCCCGTAACTCGTCCACAGCTTCGGGTGCGTGGAGTGCTTGGCGAGCACCTCGCGATATAGCGCGATCGCCTGGTCGGCATCGCCGATGCGGCTGAGAATGGCGGCCTTGAGGTTGAGGTAACCCGGATTGCCAGGATCGGCGGCCAGCAGCACCTCGACCTGCGACAGCGCTTCGGCGGGACGGTTGCAGCGATTCAGCACCAGCGCGTGATTCTGCCGCGCGGCGTGGAAGCCCGGTGCGAGTTCGAGGCATCGCGCCAGCAGCAATTCGGCATCTTCATCACGGCCGAGCCGCGCGGCGACCTCGGCGAGCATGCGGATCGCGGCGACGTCGGTCGGCGCCTGCTTCAGGTGTGCGCGCAGCAGGGTTTCCGCCTCGGGGATGCGGTTCTCGCACAGCGCCGTGGCCGCGGCGAGTAGCCCCGGATCGCGGGTCGAATGGCGGATATGACTGGCATAGGCTGCGTCGGCGCCAGCGGTATCGCCCAGCGCCGCAAGCTGGTCGGCGAGCGCCAGCCACGCGCCGGGTAGATCGGGTTTGAGGGCGACGGCATGGCGCATCGCCACGACCGCTTCGTCGCCACGTCCGCTGCCGGCCAGCGCCAAACCGGCTTCAAGATGCACCTTGGCCCACTGTGGCTGGGCAGCTGCGAGCGGTCCGAGGATCTCCAGAGCGCGCTGCGGATTGCCACGGGCCGTGTGCGACGCGCCGAGCAGGAGCAGCGCCATTGGATGGCCCCCGATCGCGCCCAGGATCTCGGTCGCCTGCTCAGCTGCGAGTTCCGGGTCGGTTTCGAGAAGGCGAGCAGCGTGCGCCAGGGCAACCTCGAGGGACCCCGTCTGTCCGGTGTCGCTCATGTCCGCCAATTCCCCATCGCGACCGCGGAGGGCGACGCAATAGCCGGGACAGAGGCCCACGATTGGCAGCGATGCATGCGGATCCCCAGTCTGGACGGCACCGACTGCGCCCCCCGGCAGCACGTCAGTCATGCGCAATCTACGCTGCCGGGATTTGCCGCGTCCAGTTATGGCCGCCGGACTTGCCGTCACGTCGATTTAGCCCGTGCCTGCCTAGGCTCGCTGCACCCCACCCAAGAGAATTGCCGATGCCGACCCTGCGAATCCGCCTGACCGGAAGCGACGACGATGCCCGCGCCATGATCAACCTGCTGCAAAGCCTCGAGGGGATCGAACATGTCGAGGAAGTCGCCGACCTGATGCCGCACATGGACGATGCCGACTCCAGCTCCGCCGGCCTGAGCGACATCGCGGGTCCGAAGGCGCACGAAATAGAAATCATCGCCCCCAACGAATCCGGCGCGCGCAAGGTCCGTGAAGCAGTAGAAGCGCTGGCGTTCGACTTGGACGTGTTGGTGGAATTCGAGGGCGAGGACGAATAGGAGCGCGGTGAAGCTGAACGCTGAATGCGGGAACAAGGCCACCGCGGAAGCCGCCACATCGGACATTTGCCCTCGAGTACAGCAGGAAGCCCCCGTGCTTGTGTGCTGAAGCTCCCGTTCTCCGGCATCGGCTTTGAGGGATACTGGCCCAAGTTCTGACTTGGACTAGTCGGGGATGCCGCGTCAAGCAAGCCATACCGCTGCACTCGCCGATCGCTTGCTGCATGCCACCACGCCCACGCAGGTCGCCGATGTGCTGTTCGACGGCGATGACGCGCTGACTGCGCCCGGCACCTGCCTGCTCTGGTCGACCCGCTGGCCGCAAGGCGTCGAAGCCTACCCCTCTCCGTATGTGCAGCCCGACGCGCTTGCCGCAGCGATCGCGGCGGTGCACGCCGCGCGCGATGGCGCCTCGACGCCAGGGCATACACAAGTCCTCTGCGATCAGGACAATGTCGTCGCGATCCTGCATGCACCGCAAGCGATCGCGGCGTCGTCGGCTGTTGCCATGCAGGCGGCGGGCACGCGCATGGCCGAAGTACTGGCAATTCAGCGCCTGCACAACACCGTCGCCCAGCTGGCGCAAACCGAAAAGCTGCAGCGCGCGCTGTTCGCGATTGCCGACATGGCCGGGTCCGACCTCGACATGCCGGAGATGCTGCGCGGGCTACATCGCATCGTCGGCGAACTCATGTACGCCGAGAACTTCTATATCGCGCTGTACGACCCGGCTGCAGACAGCATCCGCTTCCTGTATTTCGTCGACAGCGTGGATGACGTGGACCCGACTGCAGATTCTGATTTTCCGTTGGACCGCCTCAAGAATGGACCGACGTGGTGGTTGATCCGCGAGCGCAAGCCGCTGATGGGCAGCGATGCGCAGCTGCAGGCGCAAATCCCGGGCGTCCTGAACATCCATGGCGCGGACAGCAACGACTGGCTCGGCGTGCCAATGCTGCGCGAGGGACAGGTGCGCGGCGTGGTTGTGGTGCAGAGCTATCTCGCGGATGTCAGCTTCACCAGCGCCGACATGACTCTCCTGGGCTTCGTCGCCGAGCACATCCTGACTGCAGTGGAGCGCAAACAAGGCCAGGAAGAACTCGAGCGTCGCGTCGAGGAGCGCACTGCCCAGTTGGCGGAAACCAACGAAGAGTTGCGTGGAGAAGTCGCCGAACGGCAGCGTGGCGAGCGCCTGCAGGCCGCGCTGTACCAGATCGCAGCGCTCGCCGTCAGCGAAGATACCGGCGAGCAGTTCTACGCACAGATCCACCGGATCATTTCGCAGTTGCTGGACGTCGAGAATTTCTACATTGCACTGCTGTCGGAAGATGGCCTCAACGTCACCTTCCCTTACGTGAAGGATGCGCATGAGCCGGACTGGTCAGACCGGCCTCTATCCCGGGGCCTGACCGAGTACGTGATGCGGACCGGTCGCACCCAGCTAGTCAGTGCGGCGCGCGCGACCGAGCTCGGGGCTGCCGGAGAAATCGACCTCGAATATGTGGGCGAGCTCGCATGTTTGTGGCTGGGGATGCCGCTGCTGGTCGCGGACCAGCCGATTGGGGTACTTGCGGTACAAAGCTACCTGGATCACAACGCCTATGACGCAGCGGACGCGGAGCTGCTCGGCTTTGTCGCCACCCAGCTGGCGAGCAGCCTGCAACGTCGGCGCGAAATCGCCGAACGCGAGCGCGGCGAGCACCTCAAGGGAGCGCTTTACCAGATCGCCGCAATGGCAGGCACGGACGAAAGCAGCGAACGATTTTTTCGCCACGTACATACCGCGGTGTCGGAACTGCTGAATGCCGACAACTTCTACATCGCGCTGTTGTCCGAGGATGGTGGCACGCTGGAATTCCCGTACCGGATCGACAGGAACGCGCCGCATGCGGCTTCGCGCCCGCTCGGTCGCGGGCTTACCGAATACACCCTGCGCACCGGTCGCGCGCAACTGGTGGATGGGCCCACAGCGACCCGTACATTGATTGACGCCGGCGAGATCGACGACAGCTACATCGACTCGCCGACCGCCTGCTGGCTCGGCGTGCCGCTCATCGGCAGCGACCAAACGCTTGGCGTCGTCGCCGTGCAGAGTTATACGGCGGACATCCGTTACAACCAGCGCGACGCCGAACTTCTCACCTTCGTCTCCTATCAACTCGCCAGCAGCATCCAGCGCCGCCGCGCCGCGGAAGCGCTGCGCTTGTCCAATGTCCGCCTGGAAGAGCGCGTCCAGGAGCGCACGCGCGAGTTGCTCGAGCAGATCGCCGTGCGCGAGCAGATCGAAGCGCAGCTGCAACACCAGGTGATGCACGATCCGCTGACCGGCCTGCCCAACCGCTTGTACCTGCGCGATCGGGTCGAACGCGCCATCGCCGGCGTGCATCGCAACGGGAGCCGACAGTTCGCATTGCTGTATCTGGATGTCGACCGTTTCAAGCTCATCAACGACAGCCTTGGCCATCTCGCCGGTGACCAGGTCCTGCAGAAGGTTTCGCGCCGACTTCTCGAATGCGTGCGCGAACCCGACGTGGTGGCACGGCTGTCTGGCGACGAATTCGCGCTGTTGCTGGAGGACGCACCTGTCCCGCAGACCGCAAGCAAGGTCGCGCAACGCGTGCTTGAGGTGCTGAAACAACCCCTGATCATCAATGGCCACGAGTTGCATCCGTCGGCGAGCATCGGCATTGCAATTGGTGATGGGCGCTACCACACCCCCGACGAGCTGCTGCGCGACGCTGACATCGCCCTGTATCGCGCCAAGAGCGCGGGTCGCCATCGCTTCGTGATGTTCGACGAATCATTGCAGCGCAACGCAATGGACGTTCTCGGTCTCGAACACGAATTGTGCGAGGCGTTGTCCGCAGACCAGTTCGAGCCTTATTTCCAGCCGCTGGTGCGGCTTGCGGACGCCAGCATCGTCGGCTACGAGGCGCTTGTGCGATGGCACCATCCGCAGCGCGGGCTGCTGCTGCCCGGTGATTTCCTGCGCGTAGCCGAGGACAGCGGGCAGATCGAGGCGATCGACTGGCAAATGTATCGCCTGGCCTGCACCGCGGGGCTGGAACTGGTGCGCGATGGCGGCTTCATCACCATCAACATCTCGCCGCGCCACTTTCAGAACGAGGATCTCGACGAACGCCTGCTGGCGGTGACCGGCGAAACGGGATTCGATCCTGCGAAGCTGCGCATCGAGGTGACCGAAGGCACCTTGCTCGGCGATCCGGCGGCAGTGGCCAAAGTGTTGCAACGATTGCGCGATGCCTGCATCGAAGCAGCGCTGGATGATTTCGGTACTGGTTATTCATCGCTCGGCTACGTCCATCGCTTCCCGTTGAAGATGATCAAGATCGACAAATCCTTCGTGATGCCACTGGGGCAGGAAGAAACGCCACGCAGCCTTGCGGTGATCGGCGCGATCCTGGCGTTGGCGCGTTCGCTGGGCCTGGAAGTCGTTGCCGAAGGCATCGAGACCGAGCAGCAGCTGCAAATCCTGCGAGACATGGGTTGTGTCTACGGCCAGGGTTATTTCTTCGGGCGGCCGCATCCGGCCGGACACTGGCTCGGGCAGCGCGACATGATGGTGGCCAAAGCAGTCGCGTAGACCGAAGGGCGGGCCCATGCCCGCCTTTCCGTGCCGCCCCGCGGGAAGGTCAGGAGTGACGGGCGCGCCCTACCGTATCCTTGGGCTTTCCGCTCTGGAAACCGACATGCTCCGCCCCCTGCTCGCCGCCGCCCTGCCAGCTTCAATCCTGCTCGCCGCCACCCTCGCCTCCTGTCAATCGGTCGCCCCGCGGACGGCGTCGAAACCAGCCTTGGCCGTGCCGTCTGCCGTGAGCGCTGCCGACCACGCGTTTGCGGATCTGTCCCGGCGCTGGCTCGACGGCTGGATGCAGCTCAATCCGATATCTGCGACGCAGCTCGGCGATCACCGCTTCGACAGTGATGTTGACGATCTGAGCGAATCAGGTCGCAAGCAGGTCGTCGATTTCAGCACGCGGATGCTGGCCCAACTCGATGCCATGGACGCGAGCAGGCTTTCGCGCCAGAACCAGGTCGACGCCGCGATCCTGCGCAACCAATTGCGCTCGGACGTCTGGAACTTCGACACGTTCCAGAGCTGGGCGTGGGATCCGCAGGTGTACAACGGCCTCGCCGGTGGCGCGATCTATAACCTGATGGCGCGCGAGTTCGCACCGATGCCACAGCGGCTGAAGTCGGCCACCGCGCGGATGGAAAAAATCCCGGCGATCTTCGCGCAGATGCGGGCGAACCTCGATCCGGCGCGGGTGCCGAAGATCCATGCCGAAACCGTCGCCAAACAAAATGCCGGCGTGCTGAGCCTGGTCGACGAGTTCATCACCCCGAATGCGGGACAGCTCACCGGCGAAGACCGCAAGCGCCTGGACGCCGCCGTTGCAGGCTTGCGCAAGGCCGTCGCCGAGCAGCAGACCTGGCTGGACAAGACGCTGGTGCCCAACGCCAGGGGCGACTTCCGCATCGGCCAGAAACTCTACGACGAGAAGCTGCAACTCTCGCTCAACTCGGCGCTGTCACGCGCCGAGATCAAGCAACGCGCCGAGTCCGAAATCAAGCGCGTGCGTGGCGAGATGTACGACATCGCGCGCACCGTGCTGAAAGACAAGCCGATTCCGCCGCAGATGCCTGACAAACCGAGCGAAGCACAACAGCAAAAGGCGATCGAGTCGGCGCTGGAGCTGGCCTACGCCGAGCGTCCCGCGCGCGACCAGGTCGTCAATGCCGCCAAACAGGCGCTGGTGGACGCCACTGCGTTCGTGCGCAGTAAGGACCTGGTCACGGTGCCGAACGACCCGGTCAAGGTCATCCTGATGCCGGAATTCCAGCGCGGCGTCGCCGTCGCCTATTGCGACTCACCCGGTCCGCTCGACAAGGGACTGGATACCTATTTCGCAATTTCGCCGATCCCCGATGACTGGACCAAGGCGCAGACCGACTCGTTCCTGCGCGAATACAACTCGCGCATGATCCAGTTGCTTACGATCCACGAAGCAATGCCGGGACATTACCTGGAAGGCGCGCATTCGGCGCAATTCCCGTCGACCTTGCGCGCCGTGCTGCGCTCGGGCCTGTTCGCCGAAGGCTGGGCGGTCTATACCGAGCGGATGATGACCGATGCCGGCTACGACAATGGCGATCCGCTGTTCAAGCTGGTACAGCGCAAGTTCTACCTGCGCACGATCGCCAATGCCATCCTCGACCAGGGCATGCATGTGGACGGTATGAGCCGAGAGCAGGCGATGCATCTGATGACCCATGACGCTTTCCAGCAGGAGCGCGAGGCCTCCGGGAAGTGGGTACGCGCGCAGCTGTCCTCCGCGCAATTGCCGACCTACTTCGTCGGCGTGCAGGAACAGTTCGACCTGCGCCATGCGATGGAGGCGAAACTCGGCGGAAAGTTCGACCTCAAGGCGTATCACGACCAGGTGTTGTCCTACGGCGCACCGCCGGTGCGTTACGTGCACGAACTGATGCTGGACCAACCCATCCAGTAGGCCGCGGCTCCCATGGCCACGACATCGAACCGGTGTGATCCGACCCATGAAGGTCCGAGGGCGATCGACGGCATTCGCGTCGGTGTCGGCGGCTGGACCTACGCGCCGTGGCGCGACAATTTCTATCCGAAAGGGCTGGTGCAGCGGCGCGAGCTGGAATATGCCAGCCGCCACGTCAGTGCGATCGAGGTCAACGGCACCTGGTACGGGGCACAGAAGCCGGCGACGTATGCGAAGTGGCGTGACCAGACGCCGGATGACTTCGTATTCTCTGCAAAGGCGCCGCAGCGGATCACGATGTCGCGGACCCTCGCGAATACCGGCGCGCAGATCGACGCCTTCCTTGGCGACATCGCGACGCTTGGCGACAAACTCGGCCCGATCGTGTGGCAGTTCGAGCACGGGCGCCGGCTCGATCGCGAGGATTTCGCAGCCTTCCTGCAGCTGTTGCCGAATGAAGTCGAAGGTCGAAACATGCGCCACGTCCTGGACGTGCGCGACCCGGACTTCATCGATGCCGAGTATCTCGCCCTCGCACGCGGTCATAAGATGGCGACGGTGTTCACCGACTCTGCGGAATATCCGTCATTCGCCGACCTCACTGCCGATTTCGTCTATGCGCGTTTGATGCGTTCGCGTGGTGAACTCGCCACCGGATATTCTGATGTCGACCTGCAGCGCTGGGCCGAACGCGCTCGGTCATGGGCCTCCGGCGGCGAACCCGACGACCTGCCGCGCATCGATCCGGCGCCAGTACCGCGAAGCCACACCCGCGACGTATTCATCTATTTCATCAGCAGCGCGAAGGAACGAAATCCAGCGGCGGCGATGGCGTTGCTGCAGACGCTCGGCGCTATTTGACCCCATGACGGCGGGCTTTGGCCGGCTTGCGCAGTGCTGCCGCGTACGCCAGCAGCACCCAAGGCAACATCGCCTGCCGCGAATCCAGCGCCGCTTCGGGTACCGACCAGTAGCTCATCGTGATCGGCGCCCGCTGTCGCGTGTAGACGCAAGGCGCGCAGCCGGCGGCCTCGAATAACGGCCGGGTTTGCGCGTCGACCTTCAGGTACAGCGCCTCCTCGAGCACGATCCCGATCAGCACGGCATCGCGATACAGGGCATGCCCGCCAAACATCGGTCGCGTAGAGATCGCGCCGAAATCGGCGAGCAGATCCTGCAGATGGCCGATCAGTCCGTTACTCATCCCGGGTCGCTGCTGGCGCGGCGGGGCCGCATTCTGAAGTGGCAGTCGACTTCGCCAGTCGACTGCCACGCTAGACTAGCTCGACTTTTCCAGGTGTACGGGGTAAATCCTGCATGTCCATGCTCAACGGATTCAGACGCCAATTGATTGTCTGGCTCGGCGGTGTGGCCAACGAGCCTGCAACCGCGCCGGGCCCGCTGGTACGCACTGCGGATGCTCCGATCGCGGCTGGCGAATCCACCAGCGATGGCGGTCCGATCTTCGATCCAACCCAGCCGGCCGACGCCCCCTTCGTCGATCCGCCCTTTATCGACGGCGGTGGCGACAGCAACCCTTATCCCAACGACCGCCGATTGAAGCTGCGCCGCAGCGCGCGCACTGGCACGCGTGTGCTGCTGGTCGACGACTCCCCCACGATCGTAGCCCTGCTGCGCAAGTTGTTGCAGCAGAACGGTTACGAAACGCTCGAGGCGGGCGACGCTGAAACCGGCATCCAGCTTGCCCGCGATACGCAACCGGACATCATCTTCCTGGACATCGTGCTACCCGGCATGAACGGGTTCGCCGCGCTGCGCGCGCTGCGCCGAGACCCCCTGACCAAGGTCATCCCGATCATCATGATCAGCGGCAACGTGGCGGCGACCGAACAGTTCTACGTGCAACGCATCGGTGCCGATGACTTCATGAAAAAGCCTTTCTCACGCACGGAAGTGTTCAGCCGCATCGAACTGCTGCTCGACGCCGCCCAGGTTCCGCGTCGCGCGGCCGAGCGCGATCCCGTCCCCGAGCTTTCGTCGGCACCGCAGGCCACGCCCCCGATCTGAGTCCGCTCGCGATGCCACGATTGGAGACACGCACTGCCTTCCTGCAGATCCATGTTTGCGTGTTGCTGTGGGGCTTCACTGCGATCCTCGGCAAATTGATCACGCTGCCGGCATTGCCACTGGTGTGGTGGCGGATGCTGATCGTGGTCACGGTGCTGGCGCTGGTGCCAAGGGTGTGGCGCGGGCTGCGGGTGATGTCGCGCAAGCTGCTGTTCTCGTACGCGGGCATCGGGGTCCTGGTCTCGCTGCACTGGCTGACCTTCTATGGCGCGATCAAGCTGTCAAATGCCTCGGTGGGTGCAACCTGCATTGCACTGGCCACGGTATTCACGGCACTGATCGAACCCAAGCTCGCACACCGCAGATTCTCGCGCCGGGAACTCGTGCTGGGCATCGCGGTATTGCCCGGCGTGGCACTGGTGGTCGGCGGCGTGCCGCACGGTATGCGACTCGGGATCGCGGTCGGCACATTGTCGGCGTTGTTTGTCGCACTGTTCGGATCGCTCAACAAACGCCTGGTCGAACATGCCGATCCGTTGACCGTCACCGCGGTCGAACTGGGCGCAGGCACGCTGGCGATGACTCTGCTGGCGCCGGTGATGCCGCTATTGTTCCCTGCCTTTGCCGGCAATCTATTCGCGTTGCCCAGCGCGCACGACGCGCTGTACCTGCTCGCATTGTCGCTGGCATGCACGCTGCTGCCGTTCACCCTGTCGCTGGTGGCGCTGCGGCACATGAGCGCGTTCGCCGCGCAGCTCGCGGTCAACCTGGAGCCGGTGTACGCGATTGCGCTGGCGATCCTGTTGCTGGGCGAGCAACACCAGCTGACGCCGCAGTTCTATGGCGGCGTGGCGATCATTCTCGGTGCGGTGCTGCTGTACCCGTTGATCAGCCGGCCGCAGCCGTTGCAGCATCCCGAGATGCTCGGAACCGCCGAGGCCAAAGGCATCGCCGAGTAGCGTGGACAACCGGGGTTCTGGTAGAGCGGAGCTCTGCTCCGCTGATCTTCGCCAGGGAAGCGGAGCAGAGCTCCGCTCTACAAATTCCCCCTTCCGGCCCAGCCGTGGCACGCTAACGCTCTCGCCACAACCGGGCCGCGCATGTACCTCGAGCACTTCGGTCTCAAGGAGCCGCCGTTCTCGATCACGCCTGATCCGCGCTTCGTGTTCCTCAGCGAGCGCCACCGGGACGCGCTCGCGCACCTGTTGTTCGGCATCGGCCAGGGCGGCGGGGGCGGTTTCGTGCAGCTCACCGGCGAGGTCGGCACCGGCAAGACCACGCTGTGCCGGCTGCTGCTGGAGCAGATCCCGCAGCTTGAGAGCAACACGCCCACCCGGGTCGCGCTGGTGCTGAATCCGCGACTGACGCCGGTCGAACTGCTGGAAACCATCTGCGAGGAACTGCATCTGCACATTGCAGGCCTGCGCGGCAGCCTGAAGTCGTTGGTCGATGCGCTCAATGCCTATCTGCTCGACGCCTATGCGCAGGGACTGCGCGTGGTGTTGATCATCGACGAGGCGCAGGACCTGTCAATCGACGCGCTCGAGCAGGTGCGGCTGCTCACCAACCTCGAGACCGATACCCAGAAACTGCTGCAGATCATCCTGCTGGGCCAGCCCGAACTGCGCACATTGCTGGCGCGCGAGGATCTGCGTCAGCTCGCGCAACGCATCACCGCGCGCTTCCACCTGACGCCGCTGGATGCAATGGAAACCGAGCGCTACGTCCGCCATCGCCATGCAATCGCCGGCGGGTTGCACCTTCCGTTCTCGCGTGCCGCGATCAAGCGTCTGCACATGCATTCCGGGGGCGTGCCGCGACTGATCAACGTGATCGCCGAGCGCAGCCTGCTGGCCGGCTATGCGCGCGATGAAACCATGCTGGATGCGCGCACTGTCGACCTGGCGGCAAAGGAAGCGTTGCCGCCTGGTGCAGCTCGCAAATCCGTGTCGAAACCGGTTCTGATCGTGCTTGCACTCGTGTTGGTTGCGGCAGCCGCAACGTTCGCACTGCGTCCCACGCCTCCCGCACCTGCAAACGCAGCGGTCCCGGCGCGCAGCACTGCGCCGACAAAACCGGCGTCGCCTCCCGTCACACCGACGGCGCCGCTGCTCGACGCCGAGGCCATGGCGCAGCGCATGGCCACCGTGGATCCAGCATCACTGCCCGCATGGCAAGCGTTGCTGGCGGCATGGCAGCTGCCCACCGACAGCGCCGACGTCGCCATCGCCGCGCAATGTGCGCCGACACTGGCCCCGGACGTGTATTGCCTGCGCAGCCACGGCAGCCTCGACAAGCTGGCGGCGATCGGCCGACCGGTGCTGCTGCGATTGCGCAGCGGGGATCACGATGCCTGGGCATTGCTGCTTGGGATCGATGGCTTGAGGGTACGCATGCGGCTCGGTGATGCCGTCGTGGATGTACAGCGCGTCGCGTTGCAGCGTCTGTGGAACGGCGAATACGCTGCGCTTTGGCGCGCCGCGTCGCAATCGGTGTTGCCACCGGATGACGGCGACCTGCGTCGTTTCCAGATCGCGCATGGCCTGGCTGCAGATGGTGTCGTCGGCCCGGAAACCCGCTTCGCGCTCTCGGCCAATGCGCCGGGTCCGCGACTGTTGCGAGGGCTGGATTGATGTCGCTGATCCTCGAAGCCCTGCGCAAATCCGAAGCCGAACGTCGTCGCGGCATGGTGCCGAACGTGTATGCGGAGCTGCCGCCGTCGCCGCGAGCGCGGCCGACCGGGATTCCGATGTGGGCTTGGCTGCTGCTCGCAGGTGCGGTCTTGCTGGTCGCGCTGTGGCTTGTGCGTGGCACCACGCCGCGGACACCGGTAGCCGAGCCAGTGGCCGCCAGTACAGCCCCCAAGCCGAAGCCCGCCACGTTGCCGCCGGTGTCACGCTTGTCACCAGTACCAGCGCCAGCGCCGGCCGTCGTATCGAAACCGGTTGCGCCACCGCAGGCAGCAGCGGCAACCGCGCCACCACAGGCAGCTGTGATTGAACCCGCACCCCGAGCGACGCCGCCGCTCGCCGCCACCGTCGCGGCACCCGTGGACACCGGCACGTTGCAGCTCTCCGACCTGTCCGTCGCCGAGCGCCGGGCACTGCCCACGATGAAACTCAGCATGCATATGTGGAACGACGATCCAGCGCAGCGTTTCGTCATCCTCGACGGCAACCGCCTGCACGAAGGCGACCGCATCGGCGATGCCGTCGTCACCGCCATCACCACAGATGGCGTGGTGCTGGACTGGAACGGCCGCAGGCTGAAATTGCCGATCCGCTGACGCTCAATCCCAAGCCCGGCTATCCTGCCGCGGGGCAATCCTGATCAAGGGCCATCGATCAAAGGCCGCTGACCAACAGCCGCCAGCAGCGGTCACCCATCACCGACTCGAAAGGGTCGCACTCAAGGCGCGGGAAACGATGAACCAGAACGCACAGTCCGACCTCGGCAAACTGATCCTGCGCATCGCACTCGGTGTGTTGGTCCTGCTGCACGGCATCGCCAAGCTCAAGGGCGGGGTCGGACCGATCGAAGGCATGGTCACCGCGCACGGCTGGCCCGCGTATCTCGCGTATGGCGCGCTGATCGGGGAAGTCCTCGGCCCGTTGCTGCTGCTGGCGGGCTTCTACGCGCGCATCGGCGCGATCCTGATCGCGATCAACATGCTGTTCGCATTCGCACTCGTGCACATGGGCCAGCTGGCCCAACTCAACGCGCAGGGCGGCTGGGCGCTGGAGCTGCAGGGCATGTTCCTGGCCACCGCAGTCGCGCTGGCGTTGCTCGGCCCCGGCCGTTACAGCGTCAACGCACGCTGATTTAAAGAGTCATCCAGCCCGCCAGGTTGCGGCGCAGTCCCGGTTGCGCCGCAGACTTGTCCGCTTGATCCGGCTCACGGTCCCATGTAGCAGGCGTTGAGCTTGTTGCCGTCAAGGTCGCGGAAGTAACCCGCGTAGAACCCTTCCCCACGCGGCCCCGGTGCGCCTTCATCGCTGCCACCCAGTTCCAGCGCCTTGGCGTGGATGCGGTCGACCTGTTCGCGGCTGGTCGCCTGCAACGCGACCATGCCGCCGTTGCCGACGCAGGCAGGTTTCTTGTCGAATGGAATCGACACGCCCAAGCCGGCGCCGTCCCCGCCCGTGCCCCAGGCGATGAAATAATCCGGCTGCTCCATGAAACGCTTGCCGCCGAGCTCGACCAGCAGCGTGTCGTAGAACGCGCCGGCGCGCGGCAGGTCGTTGGTGCCGATGGTGACGTAGGCAATCATCGTGATGCTCCGAGACAGTGGGAGCCGTAGCCTACACCGGCCGCATTCAGTCGATCCCCCCATGGTGGACGCCGCGCGTCGATGAACGGCATCGCAACGCGCACCTGCCGGAAGCTGACTTCACGAACCGTCCCGTCACCTGCCGGTCTCATAAGGGTATTGCGCAAAGGCCTGCTGAACGCCTTGATCGCCAGTGCATCCCTGCCGCGCCAACGGACGTAACTTCCCCATGACCAATCATTCCAGAACCGCCTCCTCCCCCACTCCGTCGGCCCTCTCCCGGCGCGGCTTCATGGTGTCCTCCACGCTGGCGTTGACCGCCCTGGCACTGGGCTGCGCGCGCAAGAGCGAAGCGGCGGTCGCTGCCGCGGCGAAGAATTCCACGCCCGGCAAAGTCACGCTGGTCGAGTTCTCCAACGACGGCAAGCGGCTGAAAACCGTCCAGGTCGACAAGGTCGTGAAGAGCGAAGCGCAATGGCGCAAGCAGCTCTCGCCGCTCGCATTCGACGTCACCCGCCACGCCGGCACCGAGCGCGCCGGCACCGGCACGCTGCTCAACGTGCACGACAAGGGCGTCTTCCGCTGCATCTGCTGCGACACCGCGTTGTACGACTCGGCGACGAAGTTCGAGTCGGGCACCGGTTGGCCCAGTTTCTGGCAGCCGATCGACAAGCACAACGTGGTCGAAATCACCGATCGCACCTTCGGCATGGCCCGTACCGCGATCTCCTGCCCCCGCTGCGATGCGCATCTTGGCCACGTCTTCAACGACGGCCCCAAGCCCACCGGCCTGCGTTACTGCATGAATTCGGCCGCGCTCACGTTCGCCAAGGCCTGAACCCTCCCGTCACTGCTCGATTCCGGAGTCTCCTATGCGCAATGTCCTGCTATCCCCCTCCAGATCACTGTTGGGTCTCGCTTTGCTGACCGGCTTGATCGCATGCAGCGCTGGCTTTGCGAGCAGCAAGCCCGTGGCGTTGCCCGACGCCAAACTCGACGTACCGGCTACCGCAGCCAAGGGCGACCAGACCGCCGTGTTCGCGGGCGGCTGCTTCTGGGGTGTCGAAGCCGTGTTTGACCACGTCAAGGGCGTCAAACAGGCGATTTCCGGCTACACCGGCGGCGACGCCAATACAGCCCAATACGAGACGGTCAGCACCGGGCGTACCGGTCATGCCGAGTCGGTCAAGGTGATCTACGACCCCACGAAAGTCAGCTACGGCCAGTTGCTGAAGGTGTATTTCTCGGTCGCGCACGACCCGACCCAGCTCAACCGGCAATCGCCCGATAGCGGCACGCAATACCGCTCCGAGATTTTCACCAGCAATGCTGCCCAGCAGAAGGTCGCCAATGCCTATATCGCGCAACTGACCGCCGCCAGGGCATTCTCCGCACCAATCGTCACCAGGGTCGAGCCGCTCAAGGCGTTCTACCCGGCCGAGGGTTACCACCAGAAGTATTTGAGCCTGCACCCCAACGAGCCCTACATCGTCTTCAACGACGCGCCCAAGATCGTGCATCTCAAGGCGATGTTCCCGACGCTGTACAAGGACAGCTAAGCCGCTTTCCATGCTGATGGCTTGCATGCAGGTCGCGCCGCTGCGAGGCTGGCGCGACTTCTCTTTATGGTGCGGCTGCCATGCAACAACTCAGCTTCGACCTCGATCGTGACCACGTCGAACTCAACCAGCTGTTGAAACTAAGCGGCGTGTGCGACAGCGGCGGCGCCGGCAAGGCGCTGGTCGCCAGCGGCGTGGTGACGGTCGATGGCGCTGTCGAGTTGCGCAAGACCTGCAAGATCCGCGCGGGCCAGGTGGTGCGTATAGGCGACATCCGGATCGACGTGATCGCAGCCGGGTAGCCGTTCTTGCCCTGGGCTGTGATGATTTCCGCCTCGCCGCGAATCATGTCCTTGAACAGCGCCCGTGCGCAGAGGACCGGATGGAACATTCCCCCGACAGCATGCCTGCCGAAGGCAACGCCAGCGCCATGACCGCGGAGACGCGCGAGCAGTTCGGCGCCTTGCTGGAACGCCATCGCAAGATCGTGTTCAAGGTCGCCAACACCTATGCGCGCAACCCCGATGACCGGGCCGATCTGGCACAGGAGATCGCCGCGCAACTGTGGCGGGCGTATCCGGGCTATGACCCGCAACGCATGTTCTCGACCTGGATGTACCGCATCGCGCTGAACGTGGCGATCTCGCACCTGCGCAGCGTGCAGCACCAACGCCTGGTCGTGCCGCTGGACGAGGCGTTGCATGAGCTCGCCGACGACGGTGTCGACCACGAAGCTGACGCGCAGCTGCGCGCCCTGCATCGCTGCATCGCGCAGTTCGAGCCGCTCAATCGCGCGTTGCTTCTGCTGTACCTGGAGGACCGCAGCTATCGCGAGATCGCCGAGATCCTCGGCATCAGCGAAACCAACGTCGCAACCAAGCTCGGCCGCCTCAAGCACCGCATCCGCGAACAGCTCACCACCGAATCCTGAAGGAGCCACCATGGAGCTCGACGATCTCAAATCCGCCTGGCAGACACTCGATCGCCGTCTGGAGCAAACCAACGCGCTAAACCTGCACCTGTTCAAGGAAAACCGAATCGACAAGGCCAAGGCGGGGCTAAGGCCATTGGCGTTTGGGCGGGGCGTGCAGCTTGCGATCGGCGTGCTGATGACCGTAGTGTTCGCACCCTTCTGGATCAGGCATATGGGCACGCCGCACCTGGTGATCTACGGCCTGTCGCTGCATGCCTACGCACTGATGTTCATCGTGTTCGCCGCACGCCACCTGTCCATGCTCGGCCGCATCCACTATGACGCGCCGGTACTGGATATCCAGAAACAACTGGCCGCATTGCGCGCCTGGCGCATTCGCAGCGGGCTGTGGTTCGCCATCGCCGGCTGCTTCGCCTGGACACCGCTGACGCTGGTGGTCTTCTACTGGCTGGGTGCCGACATCTGGATCCATGCGCCGTCGGTCGTGTACGGGTTTATTGCCAGCAGCTTCGCTTGCCTCGCACTGTCGTATGCACTGGTGCGCGTGTCGCGTCGACCGGGCCGCGAAAAGCTCGCGCGCTCCCTCGAAGCCAGCTCCGTCGGTCGCAGCCTGAGCCGCGCGCAGGCGATGCTGGACGAGATTGCGCAGTTCGAGCGGGAGTGATCGCGCTCGATCAATCCAGGTGTGCGGCGTCGTGCTTGCGACCGCGCCCGAACCAGCCATCGACGCGTCCGGCCAGCCATTTGACCACTCGCGAGAATCGACCGCGGCGCGTCTTGCGATCGTGCGCCGCGGCATCGACCAGCCACGCGATCTGGATCACGCGCCGCTCGCCTTCATACGGCAGATGTCCGTGGAAGGAATTGTCGGTGCGGCGGAAAGCAGTGAGCGTGCCGTAAAGCGGTTTGATCTCGGGCGCGACCAGGGCTTCGATGTCGTTGCCGCTCGACAGAAAGCGCAGGCAGCCGGCATGGGTCGGCACCCAACCAGGATTGAGATACACCAGCGCACTCGCGATCTTCGACTGGCTGTCGGTGTGGATCGTGCCGTGACGCAGATTGAGCGCACGGCAGATGGTGACGAGGACCGGGAATCGGGACAGGCGCTCGATCCCGAGCAGGGCGCCGATGCGGTCGGCGAATGCGGGTGCGGTGAGTTCGCGGACCAGCGCGTTGATCGAAGGACCGCAGTCGGCGTCAGCGTGCGGGAAGAAACCCGCGCCGCGATATCCCGGAAAATCATTGATCAGGGCCTGCTCGGCGGCGGGATCGAGCACTCCTTCGGCGATCAGCAGTGGGAAAGGCGCCTCGCGCACAACCGCGGGCGGCGCGATCCGATCGACCAGCAACGACATCAAGGTACTCCGCGTTTCCAGGAACCAACTGACATTGGATCACCGGTGCAGGCCCATTGAAAGACCGGCTCAGGCACCCGCAACTGTTACCTGCGGCGATTGGCCGATCCCGGCTTCACTCGGCGTTGAAGCCCTTGTTCCCATCTTGCGAACGTCAGCAGCTGACCTCAGTCGCGGTTTGCCCACCCAGGAGGATCTATGAACTACGTCGATGGTTTCGTGGTGCCGGTGCCGAAGAGCGAGCTTCCCGCCTACAAGCGCATGGCCACCAAGGCCGGAAAGATCTGGCGCGAGTACGGTGCGCTGGAATATCACGAGTGCGTCGCCGATGACGTCAAGCCGGGCAAGCGCACCTCGTTTCCACAGAGCGTCAAGCTCAAGCCCGACGAGGTCGTGGTGTTCTCGTGGATCGTCTACAAGTCCCGCGCGCAACGCGACCGCATCAACAAGCAGGTCATGGCCGACCCGCGCCTGGCCGACATGATGGATCCCAAGCAGCTGCCGTTCGACGGCAAGCGGATGTTCTGGGGCGGGTTCAAGGAGATGGTGGGTCTTTGACAGGCGATTGTTTCACGGACGCATTCTCGGACAGACGATCTTGTCAGCCACAAGGCGCAATGCCCTTCGGTTACGCCCCGAAGGAAGTCCCCCTGGGGGATTGCGCCATATCGGCCATTCGGCTCCTTCACACAAGGCGTCTACGCGCAGACGACGTGGATCGATCGACCAGATCAGAACAGCGCGGCCAGTACCTTGATCAGCCCCCAGAACGACACCGCCCACACCAGCGTACGCACGTACGGAATGCCGGCGGCGTACAGCGGCACGTAGGCCACGCGTGCCCAGAAATAGAGTTGCACGCCCAGCGCGGTATCAACGCTGGTGCGCCCGGTCGCGACCACGGCGAGCACCGCAGCGGCGAAGAGCGGAAATGTTTCGAGGAAATTCCGGAACGCGCGATGGATGCGGGCGGCAACTCCAAGCAGCGCTGGCGGCTCACCATCGCGGGCACTGGTATTCCATCTCAACCCGCGCTGCAGGGTCCCCAGGGTTGCATCGAGCAACAG
>JANMAO010000240.1:0-2467 GCA_031359875.1 Lysobacter sp. | reverse complement strand
CGAAAGTGCCGCAGTTGCTAGACGATTCAGGCTCTGCCAGGGACCATCGGTTGATGGACTCGCCGCCTTTGTCGGTAGCATACCGGACCATGAGTCGTTGCCGAGTGCGGAGTCGATATAATAGGTTGCTGCGTAAGCATTTTGATGGACAATGGACAGGGCGAAGATAACAGCAATTTTTTTAATAGTAATCATACAAATGTACCTCATTCATTGATAGTGTGAAGAAATCCGTTGTGGGTGCAATCACTTCGTTTTCACATCATCTGGATATGAATCCTAAAATAAATCTCCGCCACATCGATAGACGGACGGCGGAGGCGTTAAACCATTTTCGTATGGAAAATTTTCGGATGCCCTCGTGCGGCTGCCAATTTTTTAAAGCGCCAGGAGTCCATGTCCAGACAGGGTCAGAACGGCAATGGAGATTTAAACCCATGCCTTCATGACAAAACATGCGTGGGGAATGTATAACCGAAAGTACACGAGCGAAGGGCAGCCAGGAAATTCGCTGCCTCGAGACATGTTTCAAGATCTGCCTGCTGGTTTCCACACTCAGTTCTTCCTCTAGATGGAGGCGGAACTGAGTGACGACGCGTGCTTCGAACAAAACTACATGGCGAAACGGACATGCAATCCGCACCACTCAGTTTTCTCGATAGACGCTCCTTTCCATAAGACACGGTGGAAACGAGTAGCGTTACCTGGCAGTCCTGCCGTCCTGGGGCTAGTAACGCCCGGTAGACCGATGACTTTGCGTCTCCCGTTTTCACGGGGTATGCCCTTTACAGTTTAAAAATCTTTCTTCACCCTTTACGGCTTGAACTACGAAAAATTTAACTTAACATGAACTATACGTAACTTTCAATACTTTTAACCGTAAAAAAGAAGTGGAATTTAGGCTTACTTCAACTAATGATGACGCTCTCGATAGTCGAAGTAGGCTTCCGGCATCTGATTTTTACCATGCTAGAAAATTACCCTACCTTATATCAGAGGTTTTTATGATTAAGAATAATTGTCTTGCCATGGATTTTGCTGGCCTGGACTGTCACTTCTGGTAATATCTTAGGTACAGATTGCTCTCAGAATGTACCGAAAGGTTCCTTTCGCAGCGACCCTCAAGTAAACCTTCGCATGTTTTTTACCTTAAGAAATGCGTGATGAACCTTCAGTGAAATGTTATGAAGGAGGATCATCTTGAGTATTGCAAGAAATGATCCTACCTAATATGCGCTCATAACGACAGCGGATAATTGCACTTATACTGACCGATATTCCATTTCAATATCCCATTTTGGTCAAAAGCGAATTGGGAGCATTTCTGTTTTGGGTTGCACATTTAGCAGGCCCTCATGATGTTGTCTTAGTTAAGACGCAGAGGGTTTTTCGAGTCAATAACCATTTGCGATAGTAAAAAAGATGAGATTGAAATATCCAAAAATATATCTGGTTGCGGGAGCCCGGCCAAATTTCATGAAAATTGCTCCAATTGTGCGGGCCTTGCAGGCTCATGGACGCCTGGCTTTCAGCATCATTCATACTGGCCAGCATTATGATCGGGAAATGAACGAAGTATTTTTTGAGGAGCTAGGTATTCCGGAGCCGGATGTATTCATGGGTGCCGGGGGTGGCAGCCATTCGCAGCAGACCGCCAAGATCATGCTGGCTTTCGAGGAGTTGTGTCAGACCGATCGGCCTGATGCTGTGCTGGTGGTGGGCGATGTAAATTCCACATTGGCGTGCGCGATTGTCGCGAAGAAGCTACACATCCTGGTGGCCCACGTTGAGGCGGGCTTGCGCAGTGGTGACATGACCATGCCGGAAGAGATCAACCGTTTGGTTACCGATAGTATATCCGACCTATTTTTTGTTACGGAGCCGAGTGGCGTTTCGCATCTAAAGCGCGAGGGCAAGCTAGACGCTGCGATACATTACGTCGGGCACGTAATGGTAGATAATCTTTTGTATCAGGTAGAAAAGCTGGCGCGCACTGATACCTCGCTGTTCGACACAAGCAGGTTCAAAGCGGCTTATATGGCTAATGGCGGATGCTATGGCGTGGTTACCCTGCATCGACCGAGCAATGTTGATGTCGCGGAAATAATGGTCCCGATTTGCGGAGCATTGAAGGAGATTTCAGCTGAACTGCCATTGATCTTTGCAGTGCATCCACGGACGCGAGGCAACTTTGAGAAATTTGGCATCGATCTGGGGCCGAACATCACCTTGGTGGGACCGCAAGCTTACATGGCTTTCCTTCACCTATGGAAAGATGCCGCTGTTGTGTTGACGGACAGTGGCGGTCTGCAGGAAGAAACCACTGCCCTGGGTGTGCCGTGCATCACCATCCGCGAGAATACCGAACGGCCGGTAACGGTAGACGAAGGTTCAAATGTGGTGGTTGGCACCGATCCGGCACGGATCGTTGCCGAGGTGCGAAAGGTGCTGCGGGGCGAAGGTAAAC
>JANMAO010000237.1:0-12939 GCA_031359875.1 Lysobacter sp. | reverse complement strand
CGGCAGCACAATAGGTCGGTCCATCGTTGCAGTCCCTAAACGGGAGGCATTGGTGGTAACACATGCGGATAAAGTCAGTACGATCCCCACCGACAATATTCCGCGAAATGTGGATATCATTTTTTTCCCCTGGTTGTGAATCATTGCAACAATCTGACCGAGCCCCCTATGCGGCCATCGGGATCTCGTCGCTAGCACTGGCGGAAACTGCACCGAAAGCAGCGAAAATTGCGGCAGTTATGCGCAGGCGCGGATGGCGAGCTCCCCCCAGTCGCCTCCCCAAAGGCGCACTGAGTTTCTTATACGCGTTTATAGCGCGCCTTATCGGGCCTGCTGCACTTTATCCGCAGAACCCCATCATTACGCCGTCGCCGCAGCTCATGCGGATCTTGACCGCTGTTGGTTCCCCGCTGGCTTCATGATCCGCCCTGGCGATCTGACATGCCGTCAGAATTGCCCGCTGTAGATCCCCAATCGTGATCGGATCCCGCAGCGGCTGCTCGATGAGCCACCCGCCATCCCTAAGGCCAACGTTGACAATCCTTCGTTCCATCGTCCCGCTCCAAAGAAAGGGGTCGCCCCAGCGCCGTTGCTTCGATTCCGTTCGACCTGACTCCCTGTCGGGTGTGGTGGTCTAGGCGCCGGGGCAGCGATAGGTTGCCCGTATGGCCAGACGCAGACAGTCGGCGGTAACCGCGCCACGCTGTAGGACTTTTCCGAACGTAAGATGGACCGATGCCGCTACCGCCCGACTTCGCCTGGTATCCCGACGTTCAATGTCGCGGAAAGTTCTGCCTGCGGATCGGTGGAATCCACGGCACCGAAGTTGCGCTCGTGCGCGAACGTATTGACAACGCAGGCTGGGTCACGACGACGCACCGGCATCGAGACGAGTGGAGCGAGCGTGCCGATGCCGTATTGCCAACCCAGGCGCTCGCGCTGCGGATGGCGAATCGGTGGGCGAACTTTCACGAAGAGCGACTGCGGGAGGAGGTTAGTGCGCGCCGGTCGTCGCGAGGCCCGTATATCCGCGACTAGGCATAAGGCGCTCGCCCTGGGCATGGCTAACCGGTGGGCTTAGTTCCATACGGAGCGGTTGGTGGCAGAGGTTCGATAGTCGGACACCACCCAGAGCGGTCGGCTATGGTTCGGTAACGACGACGGAGCGAGCCGCTGCATGGAACAGTCCACTGAGGTCGAGGTTGAAGTAGACCCTACGGCGTGGGGCACTTTGCTCTATGCAGAAAAATACAGGTTGGCCGCCGACAACGTCATCTCGAACAATTCTGCGCAGAATCATCCATTGTTGATGCCTGCCTACCACCTAGTTTCGCATTCCATCGAACTCAGCTTAAAGGCATACCTGCTGTTGGTCGGCCTTCCCTATCGACGTCTGCGAAGCCAGCGATATGGGCACAATCTAGGGAAGTTGCTTAGGAAAGCGCGGGCTGAAAATCTAGCTTCGTTGGTTCAGACCGATGATGCGGATTGCAACGCAGTGCAGTTGCTCGGGGCGATGCATGGCAACGACTTTGAATTTCGATACATCAAGACCGGATTCAAGACGCTTCCATATTGGTCAGCGGCCGAATCTGTCGCAAAGAAGTTGACGCATGGATTGCACGATCGATGCCTGGCGGATCGGATCGGAGAAGGCTGGGCTACGCAGCGCATAGCGACCTGCGGCAGGTTCTAAACGACCCGTTCCGGCCGGACAAATTCCGGACAAATGAAACGCCCTGCCCCACCAACAAAAGCCCCGCAAAGGCTGAAACCGTTGCGGGGCTTACGTTTTAGGGTGGAGGCCGAGGTCGGAATTGAACCGGCGTACGCGGATTTGCAGTCCGCTGCATAACCACTCTGCCACCCGGCCGGTGGACTTCTACAAAGGCTGGCGCATAACACCTGCTTTTTCAACCGTACAAACGACAAAGCCCCGGAAAACCGAGGCTTTTGCTCTCGGCACATGGATGTGCCGCCGTTGACTGGTGAAGCCAGGCAACGAAAGCAAATCGCGGCCATGCCGCGGTTTGCTTTGAAGAAGTTGCGGCAGGATGCCCAATCTTCTTCTACAACTTGGAGCGGGAAACGAGACTCGAACTCGCGACCTCAACCTTGGCAAGGTTGCGCTCTACCAACTGAGCTATTCCCGCGCTGAGCCGGTGATTTTACTGTCCGCTGCGGCACTGTCAACCATTGTGCGTTCCCCGGCCCGCAGCACCGGCCACGCGGCGCGCAGGTATTCATATCCGGACCATAGGGTCAGCAGCGCCGCGATCGCCAGCAGCCAGTCGCCGACGTGGAACACGACATCCCCCGGCCACGGGATCGGATGCGGCTTCGTGGGGTCGATCGCGTACAGCAGGCATAACAACGCGACCATCTGGGCGATGGTCTTGATCTTGCCGACCGTGGCCACGGCCACTCGCGCGCGTTGGCCAAGTTCGGCCATCCATTCGCGCAGTGCCGACACGGCGATCTCGCGACCGACGATCACCGCCGCCCACAGCGCCATCCACGCCGTCGGATGCCCCTGCACGATCAGGAACAGCGCCGTCGCCACCATCAGCTTGTCGGCAACCGGATCGAGGAACGCGCCGAACGTCGAAAACTGGTGGAATCGACGCGCGATCCATCCGTCCAGCCAGTCAGTGACCGCGGCAAGCGCGAAAACGGCGGCCGCGGCGAAATTCGTCCACGTGTACGGCAGGTAGAAGACGATGGCCAGCACCGGGATCAGCACGATCCTCAGCAGGGTCAACATCGTCGGGACCGTCACTTTCATCCTGGCTCCATTTTCAACTAGCTCCGATTCAACATGTTCCAACTCGACCTGGCCCGTTACTCCGGGTTGCCTGCGGCATGGGCCGGTAATCCATGCAGGCTGGCGTAGATGCGCTCGGCAAGGGCGGCGTTGATGCCCTCGACCCGTGCGATCTCCTCCGCCCCGGCGGCCTTTAGTCCGCCCAGCCCACCGAAATGCCGCAACAGGTTAGCGCGTCGGCGTGGGCCGATGCCGGGAATCTCCTCAAGCCGGCTGGTATTGCGAATCTTCTGGCGCCGCCCGCGATGGCCGGTGATCGCGAAACGGTGCGCCTCATCGCGCACCTGCTGCACCAGCTGCAGGCCCGGGGACTCCGGCCCGGGCCGAATCTCGCGACCATCGGGCAACAGCAGGGTTTCGTGGCCGGCACGGCGCGCTTCACCTTTGGCGACGCCGACCAGCGTGATGCCATCAATGCCGAGATCGGCCAGCACGCCGCGCGCTTGGGTCACCTGCCCGGCGCCGCCATCGATCAGCAGCACGTCAGGCATCACGCCGTTGTCCTCGACAGCTCGCCGGAAACGACGCTCCAGTGCCTGATGCATCGCCGCGTAGTCGTCGCCAGGCTCGATGCCGGCGATGTTGTATCGCCGGTACTGGCCGCGCACCGGACCGTTGCCATCAAAGACGACGCAGGACGCCACCGTCGCCTCACCCATCGTGTGGCTGATGTCGAAGCACTCGATCCGCGTTGGCAGCGCAACGAGACCGAGCAGCTCGCGCAACGATTCCAACCGGGCCTGCTGCGAGGCATGGCTGCCGAGCTCGGTCGCCAGCGCCAGCTCGGCATTGCGACGCGCGAGATCGAGATAGCCGGCTCGCTCGCCACGCACGCTGCACTTGAGCACGACACGCTTGCCGAGCGCGGCGGAAAAAGCATCCTGCAACAGTTCGCGATCCTCGATGTCGCGGTCGAGCACGATCTCGCCGGGCGCGGGTTGCTCGGCGTAATACTGCGATACAAACGCGGACAGCACTTCTGCCGGGTTGTCGACACCGTTGGTCTTGGGAAAGAAAGCGCGGGTACCAAGATTGCGGCCGTCGCGGAAAGCCAGCAACAGCACGCAAGCGTGGGTGCCCTGCATCGCGCAGGCAAGCACGTCGAGGTCGGCAGCGCGGCCATCGACATACTGGCGCGCCTGCAGCTTGCGGATCGCACCGATCAGGTCGCGAACGCGTGCCGCCTCCTCGAAATCCAGGCGCGCGCTGGACGCAGCCATCACCTGTTCGAGTTCGTTGGTCAGCTCATCGCTGCGACCGTCGAGGAACAGGCCAACCCGGCGCACTGATTCAGCGTACTCGCGTGCCGGCACCAGGCCAACGCAGGGCGCGCTGCAACGACCAATCTGGTACTGCAGGCAGGGCCGCGAGCGGTTGCGGAAGACGCTGTCCTCGCAGCTGCGCAGGCGAAACAGCCGATGCATCAGATTAAGCGTCTCGCGCACCGCGCCGACGCCCGGATACGGGCCGAAATAACGACCGGGAACCGCGCGTGCGCCGCGGTGCAACGCCAATCGCGGCCACGGCTCCTGCGTCAGCAGGACGTAGGGATAGCTCTTGTCGTCACGCAGCAGCACGTTGTAGCGCGGATGCGTCGACTTGATCAGCTGGTTTTCGAGCAGCAGCGCCTCGGCCTCGGTGCGCGTCACCACGACTTCCATGCGCGCGACCTGCGTCAGCATGGCCATGGTGCGCGCCGTCTTGGGGGTGGAACTGAAATAGCTGGCGACGCGCTTGCGCAGCGCGCCTGCCTTGCCGACGTAGAGGACGCTACCGTCGCTTGCGAACATCCGGTACACACCGGGAGCGGTGCTCAGTCCGCGGACAAAAGCCTTGCCGTCGAAGGGTGCGGGCGCAGGCTCGGCTGGATGGTCGGTCATTCGCCGATGGGGACGTGATGCAGCGCGCCGCTACGTGTTTCCAGCCGCAGCGCCACCAGCACGACCGGTCGCGGCACGCTCAGCCACTCGAGGGTCTGCGGCAGCTCCGGGGCAATCGTGGCAGTCATGATCAGGCCCATACCATCTGGATCGCTGCTGGGGTGATCAGATTATGCCATCGCGGTACAACTCAGCTTGCTGACGCGGCCAGATGCTGTTCGGCGCGCGCGAGATCCTGGTCGGTGTCGACGCCCGGCGGAAAATCCTCCGGCGTGATGCCGACCGCGATCCGGAATCCCGCCTCGAGTGCGCGCAACTGCTCCAGCGATTCGATCCGCTCCAGCCGACCCGGCGGCATGGTCGCAAACCGTTTCAGGAACCCGGCGCGGTAGCCATAGATGCCAATATGCCGCAGCCAGGCACCATCGCCGGGCAGGATGTTGCGATCCTGGGCGAAGGCGTCACGCGGCCACGGAATCGGCGCGCGGCTGAAATACAACGCATCGCCATTGCCGGCACGCACCAGCTTGACCACGTTCGGGTCGAACAGTTGTGCAGCGTCATGGATCGGTGCTGCCAGTGTGCTCATCTCGGCGCCGGAATCACGCAGCGTTACGGCGACGGCGCTGATCCCCACCGCCGGCGCGAACGGCTCGTCACCCTGCAAATTGACGACGACGGTGTCGTCGCTCCAGCCGGCGATCGCCGCGCATTCGGCGAGACGGTCGCTACCCGACGCATGGTGCGGTGAGGTCATCGCGATATGGACACCGCTGCCTTCGAGCGCTGCGGCAATGCGCTGATCGTCCACCGCAACCCAGACCTCGCGCGCTCCGGCCGCAAGCGCGCTGCGCACGACATGCAGCACCAGTGGCTCACCACCGAGCAGGCGCAACGGTTTACCCGGCAAGCGCGTGGCATCGAAGCGCGCTGGAATGGCGACGACGAAATCCTTGCCGGCTGCCGCGTAGTTCACGACGCTCGCTCCGCACGCTGGGGCAAACGATCCAGCATCGCCACCCAAAACGCTTCCGGCAACTCGGTCCGCACCGGCACGCTGTAATAGCGCGGGCTTGCGAGGGCCATGCATTTAACCGCATCCTTTTCCGTCATCAGCACCGGCAGATCGCTGCCGAACTGGAAATCGGCAGCGACATAGCGATGGTGATCGGCAAACGCATGCGGCACGACGGCAATGCCAAGCGCACGCAGCATCGTGAAGAAACGTTCCGGATCACCGATCCCGGCGACTGCGTGCACGCGTTTCCCGGCAAGCTCGGACAACGGTTGCGGGCGTCCGCCGAGCAGTGGCAGTGCATCATCGGCAAGCAAGCGCATCGGCCACTCGCCGAATCCGGACCTGGCATCCTCGGCATCCGTGGGCGGCAGGTTCACGACCCGGAAATCACAGGCCAAGCCGCGCGCAGCCGGCTCCCGCAACGGTCCCGCTGGCAGCAGCAAACCGTTCCCGTAGCGACGGCGGCCGTCGATCACTTCGATCTCGATATCGCGCTCAAGACGGTAATGCTGCAAGCCATCGTCGCAGACGACGATGTCGCAGCCTGCGGCGACCAACGCCCTGGCCGCAGCGGCGCGATCGCGATCTGCGCGTACTTTCGCACCCGTGCGACGCGCGATCAGCACCGGCTCGTCGCCGCCCATTGCGGGATCGGTATCGTGTTCGATCCACAATGCACGCATGGCATCGTCACGGCCATAGCCACGCGTTGCCACGCCCGGCGTCCAGCCGTTGCTGAACAAGCGTTCGACCAGGGAAATCGTCAGCGGCGTCTTGCCGCTTCCGCCAGCGATCAGATTGCCGATCACGACGACAGGCACGGCGATGCGCGCGCGCCGCAGCAGGCCATGGCGATAGAGCGCCAATCGCGCATGGATCGCGCTGCCGTACACGCCGGATAGCAGGCGTGCACCGAGCGGCGTCGGCTCATCGCCGTACCACCAACCCGGAGGTTTACGCGGCCCGGCCTTCATGCCTCGACCGGCTCGCGGAACTGGATGCGATGCAGATGCGCATACAACCCGCCTTGCGCCAGCAGCTCGACGTGCGTGCCCTGCTCCACCAGGCGCCCATGGTCGAGCACCAGCACCTGGTCGGCGTGCTCGATGGTCGACAGCCGGTGCGCAATCACCAGCGTGGTGCGATCGGGCATCAGGCGCGCAAGCGCGTCCTGCACCAGCCGCTCGGATTCGGTGTCCAGCGCAGCCGTTGCTTCATCCAGGATCAGGATCGGCGCATCGCGCAGGATCGCGCGTGCAATCGCGAGCCGTTGCCGCTGCCCGCCTGACAACAGCGCACCGTTTTCGCCGATCGGCGTATCGAGCTTGCGCGGCAGGCGCTCGATGAACTCCCAGGCGTTCGCGGCTTCGGCCGCTGCGCGCAATTGCGATGCGTCGGCGTCACTGGCGTAGGCGATGTTGGCCGCGACACTGTCGTCGAACAGCATCACGCGCTGTCCGACTATGGCGATCTGCCGGCGCAGATCGAACAAACGATAGTTGTCCAGCGGCAGGCCATCGAGTGTAATCGCGCCAGAAGTCGGCTCATAGAAGCGCGGCACCAATCGCACCAGGCTGGTCTTGCCACTACCGGAGCGGCCGACAATCGCGGTCACCGTGCCCGGCCGCGCGCTGAAACTGATCTCGTGCAGCGCCAACGCCTCGTGCCCGGGATAAGTCAGCGAGACGCGATCGAATATCAATTCGCCACGCGCATGTTGCAGCGCGCGCGTACCGTGATCGGGCTCCTCGGCATCGTCGAGCACTGCGAACAGCCGCTCCGCCGCCGCTACGCCACGGCCGATCACGCTCTGCACGTTGGTGATCCGTCGCAGTGACGGGATGATGCCCATCATCGCCGTCATCAGCTGTACGAATTCGCCCGCGTTGAGGCGTCCATGCAGGGCCTCGCGCGTCGCCACCCAGACGATCGCGGCGAGCGCGAACGCCGCCAGCATCTGCACCAACGCCGAGCTGCCGGCGCGCGTGGCCTCGACCTTCATGTTCAGGCGCAGCATGCGGTTGGCAAGTTTCGAATAACGCGCCTGCTCGAACGGCTGCGCGCCATGCACCTTGACGTCCTGCTGCGCCGCCAGGGACTGTTCGGCGCTTTGTGCCAATGCCCCCATGCCGTCCTGGATGCCGCCACTGATCGTGCGATAGCGCTTGCCGACAGACCAGACCAGCACGCCGATCAGCGGCGCGATGAATACCATCGCCAGCGTCACCTTGACGCTGACCAAGAACATGATCGCGAGCAGATACGCGATCGTCAGGCCGTCGGTGACGATGGTCTTGGCCGCGTCGGTACTGGCCTGGGTCACCTGCTCGGTGTCGAAGTTCAGCCGGCTCACCATCACCGGCACCGACTCGGTATCAAAACGGGTGCTCGGCAGGCGCAGGTACTTGCCGAGGAGTTGTTCGCGCAGATCACGCACCACGCTGCGGCCGGCGCGGGCCATGCCGTAGTCGGTGACGAAGGTGGCCATACCGCGTAACAGGAACAGGCCCACGATGGCGAGCGGCAGCAGGACTGCCATCTGCGGTTTTGGATGGACGAAACCGTCGTTGACCAGCGGTTTCATCAATTGCACGAAGGCGCCGCCCGCCAGCGCTTCGATGACCATGCCGACCGAGGCTGCGGTCAATAGCGGCCAGTAGCGCGCCGCCTGTCCGAGCAGGCGACGGTAGATCGGCCACGCGGGAGCGTGCGGCTCGCTCAACGTTTGGACGCCGGCATAGCAGATGCTGGTGCAGTAGCAATTGCTATGTGACGGAAGCCGAGCTGGCCGAGCGCATCGAGCGCGGTCACTACCGACTGGTGGGGCGTGCGCCCGTCGGCGCGCAACAACACACCGCGATCGCGATCGGCGCCGGCGACTTCAGCGATCGTGCGCTTGAGCGATTCGACATCGGTGCGCAAGGCTTCGCGATCGCCAATGAAGTAGCGGCCGTCGGCATTGACAAGCACGCTCAATGCCTTCGATTGCGACTCCGCCGGCTGCCCGTCCGCGCGTGGTAATTCCAGCCTCAATACCGATCGCGCATCGAAGGTGGTGGTGATCACGAAGAAAATAATCAGGCACAGCACGACGTCGATCAGCGGGATCATGTTGATCTCGGGTTCGTCGTCCTTGCGATGGTCGCGGATGCGCATGTCAGCTCGCAGCCACCGGCGGAGTGATGCCATGGGCGCCGGAAGCGACGCGCGCCGAGGCCGGGCGTGTGTCCAGCGTATCCAGCAGCTGGATCGCCTCGTGCTCCATGTCAACGATGTAACCGGCGATGCGGCCGCGGAAATATCGGTGGAACATCAGCGCCGGGATCGCAACGATCATTCCAGTCGCCGTGCACACCAGCGCCTTGCCAATGCCACCGGCCAGCTGGCTGACATCGCCGAGCCCATGGTCGAGGATGCCGAGGAACATCTGGATCATGCCGACCACGGTGCCGAACAGACCGAGCAAGGGCCCGGCGGCAGCGATCGTGCCGAGTGTGTTCAGATAACGTTCCATCCGGTGCACGAGATGGCGGCCGACGTCCTCGATGCGTTCGCGGACCTGGTCGCGCGGCCGGTCGCGCACGTCCAGCGCCGCCGCCAGCAACGCGCCCAGCGGCGAGTTGCCACGCAACGATTCGATGTGCGCAGGGTCGAGCTTGCCGCGCGCAGCCCAGGCCCGGACTTCCCGCCCGAGGTTGGGGGGCAGCACGACCTTGCGCCGCAGCGTCCAGAAACGCTCGACGATGATCGCCAGCCCGAGCGCCGACAGCAGCAGCAATGGGATCATCGGCCACCCGCCCGCCTTGACCAGTTCCAGCATGCGCATTCCTCCGGCAGAGATCTGGATGACTGCGGGGCCGCGTCATTCCGGTCTGTAGGATAGCCGCGCCGCGACCGCGCGCGACAATATCCACGTGGGATATCGTCCAACGCGCAGCCGCGCGCTCCTGGCAATCCGACCGTAACCTTGCTTACAACCCCCGTTCGGGTCGCTTGGCCGCATCCCACAACCGTGATTGCGTATCGCGACGCGTCTGCACCGTAACCCCGGCGGCGTTCATGCGTACTCGTTGCGCACCAGTCTCCATGGTCACCAGGACCTGGGCACCGACCTCCCGCCACCGTGCGACCGCCTCCGGACGTGGATGATGGAAGCGGTTGCCATAGCCGGCCGAAATCAACGCGTATTTCGCGCCGGTCGCGGCAACGAACGTCGGGTCGGAAGACCCGTTGCTGCCGTGGTGGGCCACCACGACCACTTCTGCGTGGACGTCGGCGGGATCGCGGCGCAGCAGATCGCGCTCGATGATCTGGTCGATATCGGCGGTCAACAGCGCTGCCCCATGTTCAGTTTCAATCCGCAACACGCAACCAGCATCGTTTCCGAGATACGGGAAATACCGCGGCGGGTGCAGGAACCGGAAGCGCACGCCGTCCCATCGCCACGCGGTGCCGGCAAGACAGGGACGTCCATGCGGCAGCGGCGGCGCGCCGTCTGGCGTTAGCGCGAGCCCGGGCGGAAAGGCACGCGCGACCGCCGGGAAGCCGCCGGCGTGGTCGTTGTCGCCATGACTGACGATGGCCAGGTCGAGATGGTGCACGCCCAGCGCGTGCAGTGCCGGGACACCAACGCGCTCGCCGGCATCGAACCCGTCCGGTATGGCGGGACCCATGTCGTACAGCAGGCTGTGGTGCGCGGTACGGACCAGCACCGACAGTCCCTGGCCGACATCGATCACCACCAGCTCGGCCTCGCCTGGCCGCGGCAATCCGCGATCTGGCCACAACAGCGGCAGCCACAGCAGCAGCGCCAGTGGCTTGCCCGGCACCCTGCGTGGAAGCAACAGCCAGAAACCGCCCAGCAGGGCCAGCGGCAGTGCATACCACGCGGCCTCCGGCAGCCAGCACAGCGCCAACGGACTCTGCGCCAGCCGCGCAAATAACGGCCAGGTGAGATCGAAGGTCCATGCCGCCAGTCGCCAGCTCCATGCGCCGAGCCCGGCGTGCACCGCTTCCAGCGCGGTGCCGAACAAGGCCAGCGGCACCACTACCAGGCTCCACCATGGGATCGCCACCAGGTTGGCAACCGGGCCGGCCAACGACGCCTGTCCGAACAGGACCGCGCTCAACGGCAGCAGTCCGATCGTCGCCACCGCCTGCGCGCTGAAAAACTCGCGCAGCACCGTGCGCCATGATTTGTCCGTGCCGTGCGGCAGGCACCACAGCAACCAGGCGACGCCGGCAAAGCTCAGCCAGAAACCTGGTGCCAGCAGCGACAGCGGGTCGACCAGCAGGATTGCGATGGCGGACAACGCCAGCACGTCGACCGTACGTTGCACGCGTCGCAAAAGCTTGGCCACCACCACGACCGCTATCATCAGGACTGTGCGTACCGTCGGAAGCGCGAAGCCCGCAACCGCGGCGTAGCAGAGCGCACCGATCACTGCTGCCAGCGCCGCGGCGTGCTGTCGCGGCAGGCGTCGTCCCAACGCAGGCAGCAGTCGCCACAGCAAGGACGCAAGCAGCGCGAAAAAGCCTGCCGCCAGACCGACGTGGAAGCCGGAAATCGCGATCAGGTGGGTGACGCCGACCGCCCGCAACACCTCCCAATCCGCGTCGTCAATCGCCCGGGTATCGCCGAGCGCCAGCGCGCGGATATAGCGCGAAGACGTCGTGGGCACCGCATGCGCGATTCGTGCCGACATGCGTTCACGCCAGGCATCGATGCCAGTTGCAGGCGCCAGTTGACGCGCTTCGCCCGGATCACGCAGGTAGCCGGTGGCCGCAATGCGGTCGGCCAGCGCCTGCTTTTCGCCATCGAAGCCACCGGGATTGCGCAGGCCGCGCGGCGCGCGCAGCTTGACCTTCATCCGCCAGCGGCTGCCCGCGTGCAGACGGAACCGCGGCGGGGAAACGTTATTCTCCACCGCGCCTTTCGGTTGCGCGCGTTTCAGCTTGTAGTCGTCGTACCAGGCCAGCTGCAGGCGTTTGCCGCGTAGCTGCAATGCCTGTGACGAATCACCGTCAACGTTAAACACGAAACGCGTGCGTCGCGCCTCGTGCTGCGGCAGATCCAGCACGCGCCCGCTGACCGTGACGTCCTGTTGCTCAAGCGCGACCGGGAGCTGGTTTGCCAACGTCGACGCGGCATGCAGCCCGGCCAAGCCGAATCCGCATAGCACAACGCCCATGACCCGAGCGCGGCCTGGTCGCAAACCCATCGCCAGTCCGGCCAAAAACAGCAACGCAATCGCTGGCCATGGCGGCAGCTGCGGCAGCAAAAGGCACAGGCCGATGCCAGCCAGCAAGGCCAGCGCCAACGTCGGTAATCCCAATGATTCCTGCCGGGGCGGCATCCTTGCCGCGTCGCGCATCGTCCTATACCTCGTCGGTTCGCAATTCCCGGAGCTTGCCTTCGTGCAGTTCCAGCACCCGGTCCAGTCGCCGGGCGAGGCGGCGGTCGTGGGTCACCAGGACCAGGCTGGTCTTCTTGGCGCGATTGAGCTCCAGCATCAGCTCGAACACGGTAGCGGCCGTTTTTTCATCGAGGTTGCCGGTCGGCTCGTCACCCAGCACGCAGGCTGGGGTATTCACCAAAGCGCGTGCGACGGCGGCACGCTGACGTTCGCCACCAGACAACTCGCCCGGCTTGTGTTCCAGGCGGTGACCCAGACCGACGGACTCGAGCAATGACCGCGCGCGTTGTGAGGCATCGACCACGGAAGTGCCGCCGAGCAAGACGGGCAGCATCACGTTTTCCAGCGCGGTGAATTCTGGCAACAGATGATGAAACTGATAGACGAAGCCGAGCGCGCGATTGCGCAATCGGCCGCGTGCGGCATCGGACAACGTGCTCATCTTCTGTCCGGCGACGTAGACCTCGCCTGCGGTCGGCGTATCGAGACCGCCCAGCAAATGCAGCAGGGTACTTTTACCGGAACCGGAGGCGCCGACAATGGCGATGCGTTCACCACGTGCCACATCGAGATTGATGCTGCTCAAAACGGGTACGTTGAGCTTTCCCTGGGAAAAAGTTTTACTCAGATTACGGCAGGAGATAACCGGTTCATTGTTCATATTGTTAGTAGCCTCACTCATAGCGTAAAGCCTCTGCAGGTTGGGTTTGTGCCGCGCGCCAGCTCGGGTAGAGCGTGGCGAGTATGCTGATCACAAACGAGAATATGGATACCACCAGCACATCGCTGCGCTGCAGGTCG
>JANMAO010000176.1:0-39651 GCA_031359875.1 Lysobacter sp. | reverse complement strand
TTCGTCCGTCATCGACGCCAGCAAGGTGTTGCGCGCGTCGAACGTCAACTTCTTTTTCTGCACTTCGCCATTGAGCAGGATCTTGATGTTCACTTCGTGGTCCGAAGTGTCCACGCCGGCGGAGTTGTCGATGAAGTCGGTGTTGAGCAGTACGCCATGCTGCGCGGCTTCGATGCGGCCAAGCTGCGTCATTCCGAGGTTACCGCCCTCGCCTACCACCTTGCAGCGCAGCTCGCGGCCGTCGACGCGCAATGCATTGTTGGTGCGGTCGCCGACGTCGACATGGGTCTCGCGGCTGGCCTTGACGTAGGTACCGATGCCACCGTTCCAGAGCAGGTCGACCGGCGACTTCAGGATCGCACTCATCAGCTCGGTCGGACTCATCGAAGCGATGGTGGGGTCGATACCGAGCGCCGACTTGACCTCCGGTGTCAACGCGATCGATTTTGCCGAGCGCGGGCACACACCGCCGCCCTTGCTGATCAATGTCTTGCTGTAGTCCTCCCACGACGAGCGCGGCAGCTTGAACATGCGGCTGCGCTCCTTGAACGAGGCCGCCACGTCTGGATTGGGGTCCAGGAAGATATGGCGGTGGTCGAACGCGGCCAGCAGGCGGATGTGCCTGGACAGCAGCATGCCATTGCCGAACACATCGCCGGACATGTCGCCGATGCCGACGCAGGAGAACTCCTGTTTCTGGCAATCACGGCCCATCGCGCGGAAGTGGCGCATGACCGATTCCCACGCACCCTTGGCGGTGATGCCCATCACCTTGTGGTCGTAGCCGACCGATCCGCCCGACGCGAACGCGTCGTCCAGCCAGTAGCCGTGCGCGCGCGCAATTTCGTTGGCGATGTCGGAGAAGGTCGCCGTGCCCTTGTCGGCGGCAACGACCAGGTATGGATCATCTCCGTCACGACGCACAACGTCCTGCGGATGCACGACCGCGCCGCCGACGAGGTTGTCGGTGATGTCCAGCAAGGCGTTGATGAAACGCTTGTAGCAGGCGACACCTTCGGCAAACCACGCATCGCGATCCAGCGCCGGATTCGGTAGCTGTTTGCAGAAAAAGCCACCCTTGGAACCGACCGGCACGATCACGGTGTTCTTGACCATCTGCGCCTTGACCAAGCCCAGCACTTCGGTGCGGAAATCCTCGCGGCGATCGGACCAGCGCAGGCCACCGCGCGCGACCGGCCCGAAGCGCAGGTGCACGCCTTCGACGCGCGCACCATAGACCCAGATTTCACGATACGGACGCGGCTTCGGCAAGTCTGGCACCAGCGCCGAGTCCAGCTTGTAGCTGACGTAGTCGCGCGGACCACCATCGGCGCGTGGTCGATCGAGGATGTTCATGTAATAGCTGGTGCGCAGCGTCGCATCGATGACGCCGATGAAGCTGCGCAGGATGCGGTCCTCGTCGAGGCTGGAGACGCGATCCAGCAATCCGAGCAGCGTTGCCCGCGTGGTTTCGGACTGATGCTCGCGCGAAGCCGTGCGCGCGTCGATCACCGGCTGCAGCGCTGTCATGGTTGCGGTATCGCCACCGGCCAGCGCCTCGAACTGGCGCTGCAATTCCTGCATGCCACCGGTGATTTCCGCCTTGCCTTCGTCGCCGGTGGCGGGATCGAAACGCGCCTCGAACAACTCCACCAACAGCCGCGCCAGCA
This sequence comes from Lysobacter sp., assembly GCA_031359875.1. Classification (GTDB taxonomy): domain Bacteria; phylum Pseudomonadota; class Gammaproteobacteria; order Xanthomonadales; family Xanthomonadaceae; genus Cognatiluteimonas. Next base: position 37,981 of record JANMAO010000176.1, on the reverse strand, counting down.
GCGGGTAGCGGTTCAACGTCTCCTCGACGTACGTTTGCGAAAATGGAACGCCCACCTGCTGCAGGTACTTGCTGTAGGCGCGCAACATCGCCACTTGCCGCCACGACAAGCCCGCACCGAGAATCAACCGGTTGAAGCCGTCATTTTCCGCCTGCCCACGCCACAGTTGCGCAAACCCTTCCTCGAAACCCTCGTTGAGACGCTCGATGTCCAGGTCCGCGCGCGCTGCTTCGACCTCAAAGTCCTGGATGTAGGCAACGCCGTCCCCCAGTTCGATCCGATAGGGATGCTCGGCAATGACGCGCAGACCCATGTTCTCCATCATCGGCAGCACATCGGACAGTGGAATGTCGTCGCCCAGGCGATAGAACTTCAGTCGCAGTCCACGATCGGCGCGCCGATACAAGGTGATGCGCAAATCGTCTTCGCCAGACAACGCTGCCAGGCATTCAACGTCATCCGCGGCAATCGCAGGGGTGACTTCCTCGATGTACCCAGCCGGAAGCGCACGACCGTAGAGGTTGGCCAGCTTGAGACCCTGCTCCTCGCCATGTCGGACGAGCAGTTCTTCGCGCAGGTCGTCGTGGCGGTTGCGCACGATTTCGGCAAGTTGCGACTCGAGCGCCGTTGTGTCGACGTCAATCACGTCGCCGCTCTTCGGCCGGATGATCATGTGCAACTGCGCCAGCGGCGACTCCCCGACTTGCACGGTGGTGTCCACGCTCTCGCCGTGCATCGCCAGCTTGAGCATGTTTTCAATGCGATGGCGCACTTCAGTGTTGAAGCGATCGCGCGGGATATAGACCAGCGCTGAAAAGTATCGGCCATAGCGATCGCGGCGCAGGAACAGCTTGCTGCGTATGCGTTCCTGCAATCCCAGGATGCCAAGGCTGGTACGCAACAATTCGTCTTCGCTGGACTGGAACAGCTCGTCGCGTGGCAGCGTTTCAAGGATATGGCGCAGCGCCTTGCCGCTATGACCGAACGGCGCGAGACCGGACTTCTGCATCACGTAGTCGTGCCGTTGGCGCACCAGCGGGATTTCCCATGGACGCCGGTGGTAGGCGCTCGACGTGTACAGGCCGAGGAAGCGTTGCTCGGCGACGGGCTGACCCTTGGCATCAAACTTGAGCACGCCGATGTAGTCCATGTAACCCGGACGGTGCACGGTGGCGCGTGCATTGGTCTTGGTCAGGATCAGCGCATCGACAGAACCCGATTGGGGCATGTAATGCGCCGCGAGCGACTTCAGCGGCCGTGGCTTGCGGGTGTCCTTCCCACGCAACAGGCCAAGTCCGGAACCGCCAACCGGACACAGCAACTCCTCCCCGCTCTTCTTGCTGACTTCGTACTCGCGATATCCGAGGAAGGTGAAATGATCATCGGCCGCCCAGCGCAGGAACTCCTGCGCCTCGGCGCGACCGGCGTCGGAGACCGGCATCTTGCGCGCGACCAGTTCGTCGGCGATCGCCCGCATCCTGGCGCGCATCTTTTCCCAGTCCACGAAGATCGCACGCACTTCGTCAAGCGCCTTGACCAGTGCGCGCTCGATGGCTGGCATCGCCTCGGCGGCCTGGCGGTCAATCTCCATGTGGATCAGCGACTCGGGGATTCCTTCCCCCACCGCCTGCAACTTGCCAGCCTTGTCGCGCTGGACCTGGATCACCGGATGCCCCAGCACGTGCACCCCGATTCCAAGCTCGGCCAGTGCCATCGTCACCGAGTCAACCAGGAACGGCATGTCGTCGTTGACGATCTGCACCATCGTGTGCGGCGATTCCAGCCCGTGCTGCTTGACGTTGGCGTTGAACACTCGCACCTCGGCCGTACCCGGCTTGCGCACACCCGCGAGCTCGAGGTAGTCAGCGGCCAGGGCTGCCCAGGCATCCGGACTGTGCAGCACGAATTCCTCGGCGGTCATGCGTCGATAGAAGGCCTTGGCGAAGGCCTCGGCTTGCGCCTGCTGCGCCTTCGGTACGCGCTTGCGCAGTGCGACGAACACGCTGTCAAGGGGCAGCGCATCCGGGGACACGGTGTCAACAAGCTTGGCTTCGCTGTCGCCGGCGACGACGCGGGGGGTTTTGGTCTTGGCGCTCATGGAAGGGGTCAGTCCATTGCGAATAGAGGGCGTTCTGATTGGAGCGTGCCCACGCGTGGCGCGGGCCGTGGGAAGTCAGCGCAGCCCGGTCTCGTGGCGGGCGATTACCAGCCGTTGGATCTCGCTGGTGCCTTCGTAGATCTCGGTAATCTTGGCGTCGCGGAAATAACGCTCCAAGGGCATTTCCTTGGAATAGCCCATACCACCGTGAATCTGCACCGCCTGGTGGGCGATCCACATCGCGGCCTCGGACGCCGTCAGCTTTGCAACCGCAGCCTCGGTGGTAAACCTTTGGCCCTGGCCTTTCAACCACGCTGCGCGCAGCGTCAGCAGCAAGGAGGCATCAAGCTTGCACTTCATGTCGGCGATCTTGGCTTGCGTCATCTGGAATGCGCCGATTGGCTGGCCGAAGGCCTTGCGCTCGCGCACGTATTCCAGCGTCGCCTCGTAAGCGGCGCGGCCAATACCGATCGCCTGGGAAGCGATGCCGATGCGACCGGCGTCGAGGACACCCATCGCGATCTTGAAACCGTGGCCTTCCTCGCCGAGCACATCCTCAGGCGGCGCGATGTAGTCGGTGAACTCGATTTCGCAGGTCGCCGAAGCGCGGATGCCGAGCTTGGGTTCGGTCTTGCCGCGATGAAAGCCATCGTGCGTGGTATCGATCAGGAACGCGGTAATGCCGCGCGCGCCCTTGTCCGGATCGGTCATCGCGAACAGCACGATGTACCTGGCGACCGGGCCGGAGGTAATCCAGCTCTTCTTGCCGTTGATGACGAAGCTGCCATCTGCCTGCTTCACTGCGCGGCAACGCATCGCGGTGGCGTCGGAACCAGACTGTGGCTCGGTCAGCGCGAACGCACCGATTTCCTTGCCCTCGGCGATCTCGCGCACGTATTTCTGCTTCTGCGCCTCGGTCCCGTGGATGAGGATGCCGTTGCAGAAGAGCGAATTGTTGACCGACATGATGGTCGAATGCGCCGCATCGGCGGCAGCGATCTCGACCATCGCCAGCACATAAGCGATCGGGTCCATGCCGGCGCCGCCATATTCGGCCGGCACCTCGACGCCCATCAGCCCGTTCTCGCCAAGCAACCGGATGTTGTCGAGCGGGAATTCACCGCTCTTGTCGAAGCCTTCCGCGGTCGGCGCGATTTTCTCCTGCGCGATGCGGCGCGCAACGTCCTGGATCAGCAGTTGCTCTTCGGTGAAACGAAAATCCACGCCGGCACCTCGAATTCATCGGACAGAAGCGCGATTGTAGCGGGCACCGCGCCGAGCCGACACTCATCCATCGATCGCTACAACGCGCCGCCGCGCGCTTGGAGAGTCGTATTCGTGCTTTTTAGATGTCGCTGCCCGCACCCTTGACCAAGCGGCCCCATCAGCAGACACTTATCTTTGGATCGCGATGGAAAGATATTTATGGATCTGGAAGGCTGGTCCAGCCGGCTCAGGGTCTTCGCCGACGCCACCCGCGTGCGCCTGCTCAGCCTGCTTGAGGGTGAGGAGCTGACCGTGGCCGAGCTGTCCGCGATCACCCAGCTGGCGCAACCGCGCGTCTCCACCCATCTTGCGAAATTGAAGGAGGCCGGGCTCGTGCGCGACCGCCGCGCCGGCGTATCCGCCTACTACCGGTTCGACGAGACCACGCTCGACCCGGCGCAACGCGCGCTGTGGCATTCGATCAGCAACGGCAGCGACGATCCATTGCTGCGCCAGGATGCCGAACGCGTACCGGGCGTGCTGGCGATGCGTGCATCCGACCAGAACTGGGCCGACTCGGTCGCCGGCGACATGGAACGTCACTACTCGCCGGGTCGCACCTGGGAAGCCCTGGCGCGTACCGCGCTGCCGCTACTGAAGCCTGGCGACGTGCTCGACATAGCCTCGGGCGACGGCGTATTGGCGGAATTGCTGGCGCCGCATTCGCGCCGTTACATCTGCATCGATACCAGCGCGCGCGTCGTCGCCGCCGCTGCCGAACGCCTTCGCCGGTTCGCGAATGTGGAGGTGCGCGAGGGCGACATGCATGCCCTGCCCTTCGCCGATGGCAGCTTCGACCTGGTGGTGCTGATGCATGCGTTGACCTACGCCGCGAAACCCGCACAGGCAGTGGCCGAAGCCGCACGCGTGCTCAAGCCCGCCGGTCGCCTGCTGCTCAGCAGCCTGGCCAGACACGAGCATCGCGCGGTGGTCGAGGCCTACGGGCATGTGAATCTCGGCTTCGCTGGGAAAGACCTGCGCAAGTTCGTCGACAAGGCTGGTCTAAGCGTCGTCGGCTGCGAGACGGTGACCCGCGAAAAACGTCCACCTCATTTCGAGGTCATCTCACTGATGGGTACCAAGCCATGAAACAACTGCCGTGGCTCCGTCCGGATCGCGTCGCAAAACTTGAGGCTGCGCTGGCCGAGCGCATCCTGGTCATCGATGGCGCGATGGGCACCATGATCCAGCGCCATGAGTTGCAGGAATCCGACTACCGCGGTGAACGCTTCGCACAGGGGTTCGACGCGCTGTTCGCGCCTGACGGCCACGCGCATGGCCCGGACTGCGGCTGCGACAGCCAGGACCAGCGCGGCAACAACGATCTGCTGACGCTGACGCGCCCAGACCTGATCGGCGACATCCACGCGGCTTACCTCGCCGCCGGCGCCGACCTGGTCGAAACCAATACCTTCAACTCGACCTCGATCTCACTATCCGACTACCGCCTGCAGCACCTCGTTCGCGAGTTGAATTTTGACGGCGCGCAGCTGGCACGCGAGGCGTGCGACGCCGCTGAAGCGCTGGATCCGGCAAAACCGCGCTTCGTGATCGGCGTGCTCGGCCCGACCAGCCGCACCGCCTCGCTCAGCCCGGACGTGAATCGCCCGGGCTTTCGTGCGGTCAGCTTTGACGCATTGGCGGCCGCATATCGCGAAGCCGCGGCCGGCCTGATCGACGGCGGCAGTGACGTGCTGATGGTCGAAACCATCTTCGACACACTCAACGCCAAAGCCGCGCTGTTCGCCATCGACGACGAGTTCGAGGCACGCGGTGGCCGTCTGCCGGTGATGATCTCCGGCACGATCACCGATGCCTCCGGGCGCACGTTGTCCGGGCAGACGGCCGAGGCGTTCTGGTACTCCTTGCGCCACGTGCAGCCACTGTCGATCGGACTGAACTGCGCACTTGGCGCGAAGGACCTGCGCGCGCACATCGATATCCTGGCGCAGGTTGCGGACGTCAACATCAGCACGCATCCGAATGCGGGTTTGCCGAATGCGTTCGGCGGCTACGACGAGACGCCGGAAGACATGGCGACCGTGCTGCACGAGTTCGCCGAGGCCGGATTGCTGAACCTGGTCGGTGGCTGCTGCGGCACGACGCCGGAACACATCGCGGCGATTGCGGAGGCCGTACGCGGCCTGCCGCCCCGCCGGATTCCGCAACTAGCGGATGTGGCATGACCGGATTGACTCGCCAAACCCGCCTCAGCGGCCTGGAGCCGCTGCAGATCACGCCGGAAAGTAATTTCATCAATGTCGGTGAACGCACCAACGTCACCGGCAGCAAGCAGTTCAAGACCTTGATCCTTGACAACCGCTATGACGAAGCGGTTGCCGTGGCGCGGCAACAGGTCGCCAGCGGCGCGCAGGTGCTCGACGTCAATATGGACGAGGGCATGCTGGATTCGGAAAAGGCGATGGTGGAGTTCCTGCACCTGATCGCTGCCGAACCCGACATTGCGCGAGTGCCGGTGATGGTCGACAGCTCCAAGTGGAGCGTGATCGAGGCTGGCCTGAAATGCCTCCAGGGCAAAGGCATCGTGAACTCGATCTCGATGAAGGAAGGCGAGGCCGAGTTCCTGCGCCAGGCACGACTGGTGCGCCGTTACGGCGCCGCTGTTGTGGTCATGGCCTTCGACGAGGCGGGCCAGGCCGACAATGTCGAACGCAAGGTCGATATCTGTTCACGCGCCTACAAGCTGCTGACCGGGGAGATCGGGTTTCCGCCCGAGGACATCATCTTCGACCCGAACGTGTTCGCCATCGCCACAGGCATTGACGAGCACAACAACTACGCGGTCGATTTCATCGAGGCCGCGCGCGAGCTCAAGCGGCGTTTCCCGTTCAGCCATATTTCCGGCGGCGTTTCCAACGTTTCGTTCTCGTTCCGCGGCAACGAACCCGTACGCCAGGCAATTCACGTGGTCTTCCTCTACCACGCGATCCGGGCCGGCATGGACATGGGCATCGTCAATGCCGGCGCCATGCCGCTGTACGACGACATCGACGCGGATCTGCGCGCACGTGTCGAGGACGTCGTGTTGAACCGCCGCAGCGACGCCACCGAACGACTGCTCGAGATCGCCGATCGGTACAAAGGCAAGAAGGGCGAGAAGAAAGTCGAAGACACCGCCTGGCGCGAGAAGCCGGTGCAATCGCGTCTCAGCCATTCGCTCGTGCACGGCATCGACCAATGGATCGAGATTGATACCGAGGAGGCGCGTGTGCTGTCCACGCGCCCGCTCGACGTGATCGAAGGACCGTTGATGGACGGCATGAACGTCGTCGGCGACCTGTTCGGCGCCGGCAAGATGTTCCTGCCGCAAGTGGTGAAGTCGGCGCGCGTGATGAAAAAGGCCGTCGCCCACCTGCTTCCTTATATCGAGGCCGAAAAACTGCGCAGTGGAGATGTCGGCAAGACCAACGGCAAGATCGTGATGGCCACGGTCAAGGGCGACGTGCACGACATCGGCAAGAACATCGTCGGCGTGGTACTGGCCTGCAACAACTTCGAGGTGATCGACCTCGGCGTGATGGTGCCGGCGCAGACGATTCTGGACCGCGCCAGGGCCGAGAACGCCGACCTGATCGGCCTGTCGGGACTGATCACGCCGTCGCTGGAGGAAATGAGCCATGTGGCGCGCGAGATGCAGCGCCAGGGGATGACGATGCCACTGCTGATCGGCGGCGCCACTACCTCGCGTGCGCACACTGCGCTGAAGATCGACCCGCACTACAAGTCGGCGACGATCTGGGTGAAGGATGCCTCGCGTGCGGTTGGCGTGGCGCAATCGCTGATCAGCACCGAGTTGCGAGCCAATTTCGTCGCGGCCAACGATGCCGACTTCGCCGAGATCCGGACGCGTCATCGCAACCGCGGTGATGCAAAACGACTGGTGTCGCTGGAGAAGGCGCGCGCGCAGCGTTTCGACGGCGATTGGGCGAACTACACTCCGCCAATGCCGAAGCAACCCGGCATCACCGTATTCGACGACTATCCGCTGGCCGAACTGGTCGAACTGATCGACTGGACGCCGTTTTTCAACGCATGGGAACTGGCGGGACGTTACCCGCAGATTCTCGATGACGCCGTCGTCGGCGCGACAGCGCGCGAGTTGTTTGCCGATGCGCAGGCAATGCTGCGGAAAATCGTGAAGGAGAAGTGGCTGGTCGCCAGGGCAGTCGTGGGCCTCTGGCCTGCAAACGGCGTTGGCGACGACGTCGTGCTGGATACCGATGGCACGCCGACCACGCTGCACTTCCTGCGCCAGCAGGTCGACAAGCCGGTCGAGCGACCGGATTTCTGCCTCGCCGATTTCATCGCCCCGAAGGAATCCGGCAAACAGGACTGGATCGGCGCATTCGCGGTCACCGCCGGGATCGGCATTGAGGCCCACGTTGCGCGCTTCGAGGCCGGTCACGACGACTACAACGCGATCCTGCTCAAGGCACTCGCGGACCGTCTGGCCGAGACACTGGCCGAACGTATCCACCAGCACGTGCGCAAGGAACTCTGGGGTTACGCAGCGGACGAATCGCTCGGTGCCGCACAACTCATTGACGAGGCGTATCGCGGCATCCGCCCTGCCCCGGGCTATCCGGCCTGCCCCGAGCACAGCGAAAAGGCGACCTTGTTCCGCCTGCTCGACGCGCAACGCAATGCAGGCATGCAACTGACCGAGAATTTCGCGATGCTGCCCGCGGCTGCGGTCTCGGGCTACTACTTCAGTCACCCCGGCAGCCAATACTTCGTAGTGGGTCGCGTATCGAAGGAGCAGGCCGCCGACTATGCCCAGCGCAAGGGGGGGTCGCTGGTTCAAGCAGAGCGGTGGCTCGCATCCAATCTGGATTACGACCCGGAATAGCCTGGGAACAACGCTCGCTCCGCGGATTTCACGGCGCGCGGCGGCGCGTTGCAGCAGTTCGCAGGCGGATGCTTTTGCGGCGCGGTCGCAGGTGGATGTTGTCGCGGCGCGGTCGCGATGTCTTTACGGACGACCGTGCTCGATCGGCCGGTCGCGATGCATCAACGCCCACTCGGCGTGTTCGGCAAGCGCCGCCTCGCCGAGCGCGCGCAGTATCTCACGCCGCTCCTGGGTGCTGACCGCGGCATCCAACGCAATCCGAGCATTGTGGTAGATGCGGTACATGAAGCGGTATTGCTTGACCAATTCCTTGTCGGCCTTGCGGTAGGCATACGCCTCGCGCACCGCCGCGACCAGCGACAAGGCACCCATCAGTGTCACCAGCACATTGCGGACGCTGACGACCAGTACACCATGGAACAACGCGAGTAGCAGGCTGATGCCGATGCCAGCCCACAGGCAAGCCTTGCCCAATGCCTGCGTGCGGACGTGGTGGCGCTCGCACGATATCGACTTGCGTCCGTAATACGCCAGCTGTCCGGACTGGTCCGGACGCCCGACCCATGCTTCGATCACGCAATCCACCGCTTGCGCGGGATCCCCGATCGGAGGCAACGGAATCAATCCGACCTGGCGCATGACATTGCGGATCCAGCCGAGCTCGACATCCTGCTTCTGCATGAAGTTGTCGTGCGCGAATTCCGGATCGCCAGTCATCGACAAACCGGCCCAGCGCCAGAACGACTGCACCCGCAGACCCTCGGCCAGCGCCCGATAGTCGATGTACTTGCGGTGCCAGTCCTGGCGGTGCGCTACCACCGCGATGACCAACCCGATGACAAAGAAAAGCAGGAATACCCACAGCATCGAGTCCGGTGCGCCAAGGTCCGAATACAGCAGGAATGCAAGGCCCATCAACAACGCAAGTCCGTGGATCGCGCGCATCGACATCAACATCAGCCGCTGGTAATGCACGGCCATGGCATCGACAACATGCAAGCTGCGTTCGGCCGGATCCAGTGGCCAATCGACGGGCCTCCTGGCGACGTGGCGTAGGCGATCCTGCTCGAACGTCTGCATACGCACGAAGATGCGTCGATAGTCGGGTGGGATTTCCGAACTCGTCGAGGCCCGGCCGGAGCTGGTCAGCCAACGCGCGCTCGCATCGGGCGTGCTTGCATCGCGGTCGGATTGACGGCGCACCGGCACGTGCAAGACCAGGCTGTCGTCATCACCGGCGAGCATTTGCCGCAGGTTGTCGCTGGCGCGACGCGCACCCGGCAATGGCCCGCCGAGGTAGTAGCGCACGATCTGCGCGGTGCCGCCCAAGCCGCCTTTTTCATCTCCGTCCCAGAGTGCGACCAGCAGATGGCAGTGGTTGGCCACGTACAACCCGGCCAGCAGGTATTGCCGATCCCGCAATGGCCCAGGATCACGCAGGCGCTCCAGGTCCCCTTCCGGTAGCGGCATCGGGATGACCTCTGCTTGCGCCAGCAGGTGTTTGAACTGCGCCTGCGATTCCGGCGTCGAGAAATCCTCGGTGTATAGGTCCAGCGGCAGCGCCAACGGCACGATCAGGCGCGCACCGAGCTCCACGCAGACTTCGGCAACCAACTGGTCGCCACCTTCGGCCAGTGGCGAGAGGATTGTCAGGCCGAGCTCCGGAAACGCGGCCTGCAGGACCACGAGCAAATCGCGCACTTGCCGCCGCAGCTCCGGGACGTCGCCAGCCATCAGGTCGCGATGACTTGTCACGCCGATCACCAGCTGTACCGCAGTGTCGTTGACTACCGGAGCAGCGTCCGCCATCACGATTCCATTTAGTTGTTGATGATTCTCGGATCGCAGGCGGCCACGATCGCACCGCTTGCGGTCGCCATGAACAGGGTGAATTGATAGTGGTGCCCGCTGCCAGGATTCCGGTTCATCACTGCAAGTGTTCGCCGGTTCATGGAAAGGCCCTCGCGCAGGAACATGCCGGCGCTCGAATTGGAAGGCGCCGTCGGGCACGTCGCTCCCGTATGGTGGGTAAGCCCGATTGATTCCTGCGGGTTATCCGGGAACAACAAACCCAGGTTGTCTTCCAACGTGAAAACGATCAACACCGATTGCTGGACGGTAGACAGGTCGAGTTGTTTTTGGGTTACCAGGCCAGTCCTATCGGTGTCGATGAGCTCGAAGTCCTCGGTCGGCACGCCCAGGCTGTAGACCTTGACGCCGACTTTGAGAATCAGCCAATAGGGTTTGGCCTTGGGGCGTGATGCGGTGTCGTTCATGGCACGTTCTCCTTGCTGGGTGGTGGAGCGCTGCCCCTGGCGACAGACGTTCCGTAAAAATCGGGATGTTGGTAGTGGGCGTCGCGAAGGCGTTGCCGGGCTCGATCTGCTTCCAGGCTCGCCCCTTGCGCCTCGTGGGCGCGCACCAGCCACAGCATCTCTTCGGCATCCAGGGCCGGATGCTGCGACCCGAGCTGAGCAAGCGTCGCCCATGCCGCGCGTGCGATCTGCGCGTTACCCAGTTCGGATGAAAGCCTGGCCACCCGTCCGAGCGAGAGCAGGAACCAGCGCTCCGCCTTGGCCCGTTTCCCGGGATCCTGCATGACGTCCCGCAAGCGCCGCTCCGAGGTCATTGCGATCCGCAGGGCGGCCTCGCGATGCCCCAACTCGCGCAACAGGTCGGATTGGACCTGTGCTTGCGCCTCCTGCAACTCCACCCCCCATGCCCACACATTGGGATCGCGCTTGATCAGGCCCGCGACCAGCGGTCTTGCACGATCCAATTCGGCGAGCGCCTGTTGCGGTTGTCCCTGCCAGTGCAGGATATCGGCGTGCATCTGGCGCGACTTGGCGGCTGCCTGTTGCCAGTCGGTGTTGTCCGGCTCCAGCTGCAGCTGCGCGTCGGCCATCCGGTTGGCTTCGGCACTCTCCGACGCGGCAGCAACGAGTTCACCACGCGCCAAGTGCAATCCGGCGAGGAAGCGGTGCGCGTACATCAACCGTTCCAGCGCCACCGCGTTCCGTGGATCGTGATGCAGGATCGTCTGGTAAAGCGCAATTTCGCGTTCGCGAAGTCGCGCCGCCTCGTCGAAACGCAACTCCAGCGCCAGCGCCGAGGATAGCCACGAATAGTCCTGGCCAAGATCGAGCTGCGCCGCGCCATCGGTTGGCTTGCCCGCGACACGACGCGCATTGGCTCGCCGTGACATTTCGAACTGGACCATCGCGTCACTGGCTCGTCCCTGGTCCATCAGCATCACCCCGAGGTTGCTGTGCGAGTAGGACTTCTCGGCTTGCCAATCCATGTTGGTGGGGTCGATGGCGACCAGATGCTTTGCCAATTGCTGGTATTCCAGCATCGCCTGCTCGGCAGTCGGTAAGTCCCCATGCTGCCAGTCGTAGTAACCGACCCAGAAGACACTTTGCGCGTGTTCGAAGATTCGCTGCGGATCGTCTGGCGTGCGCGCCAGCAGTTCGGCGGTGGTGTCGCGTGCGCGCCGGAACGCGATCAGTGCAGCGGCCATATCGCCCCGACGCACGTCGATTTCGCCGATCAGCTGCTGCGAGCGCGAACGCCGACCCAGCGCGTTGGCATCGAGCCTACGCGGCTCCTGCGCGTCGTAATACCGCAAGGCGCGCGCGCCGACCGCGTCCAGTGCGTCCAGCCGACCAACCGGTTCCAGCTTCTTGCGCAAGTCGCCGAGCATGAATTCGATCAGGCTCTCGGCCTGCGCGCGCTCGGCCCGCGCCTCGTCGCGTGCGCGCAGTGCGAATACCGCCATCGTGCCGAGGGCAATCGCAATCACTGCAAGCGCCACCGATAGCCAGGCAAGTCGCTGGTGGCGACGCAGCGCGTCGCGCTGTACCAACTGATCGAGCGGCACGCCCGCGAGCCCGGCCACGAGCTTCTGCACACCTAGCCGCCAGCCATCCCCCTGTGGACGCAGATCGACTGCAACCGGCGCCGCATCGGCCATGCCAATTCCGCTATCGAAGCGTTTGAGCAATGTCGGTGGCAGGCATTCGCGTGCCACTGCGTCCGCGTCGCGCGAAGCCAGCGGCTCGCCACCCAGCAACACGCACAGCACGGGCGCATCGGGTCGCAAGCGGTGGAAAGCGACGATTTCCGCGTCCACCCAAGGCGATCCGGCCGACGCCGGCGAGCACAACACGATGAGGGCGCGACTGCTCGCGAGCGCGGCTTCGACCACGGTACCGATATGGCCGCTGGCGGTGAGTTCGTCGCGATCGCGAAATACCGGATGCAGTCGCATCGGCACGACCCCCAAGGGTCCCGATCGGCCGACCAGACGCCGCGGGATACGGTAGCTTTCCAGCGCACGGTGCAGCCGCTCGGCTTCGCGTCGATCGTCGTGGCTATAGCTCAGGAAAGCCCAGTAACGGAAGGCGCCATTCACCATCGGCTCCAGCGCCTCCAGGGGAAGGCTTGCCAAAACCAAAAACGCCGGCAACGACCGGCTCCGGCCATTGACCGTAGGTCAGCGCCTACCAGACGAGGTCGTCGGGCACCTGGAATTGCGGATCGGCGTAGGGATCGTCACCAGCCGCCGCGTCAGGATCGATCTTGAGCGCGATCGCCGGTGCAAAGATCGCCTCGGCCTGCGCCAGCAAGGCGGCGTCGATCAGCAGGTAGCGACCGTCGAGCTGGACGACGCCGAGCTCACCTGCGTTGAGTGCTTTCAATTGCGTCGCAGTGACATACACACGCTTGATCTTGTCACCGTAGTCGAAATGCCGTGCGATTTCCGCTGCGGGGTCATTGAGCGCCCTGCCCTGGAGAAGTTCGGCCAGTTGAGTCTTCGCTTCGCGACGCCTGCGTGCTTCTTCCTGCTTCTGTCGCTCCGCCTCGATGCGTTCGTCCTTCTCGCGTTGCGCACGGATCGCGTAGGCCTTGGCGAGGTCGATGTCTTCGCGCGCGCGTGGCTTGTTTTTTTCCGCGTGCGACTGTCCGGTGCCCGGCTGGGCCGTCACCGCTCGTTGCGACTGCCGCGCCGCATTCGAACTTCGCACCGGCTGGTGCCGGGGCTTGGGCTCCGGCGTGCGCTCCGGCTTGCGCTCGGATTTCGGCGCGGACTGGAAGCCGAGTCCAAGCAATTGGTCGCGGAGGGAATCGCTCATGCGGGGTCAGTAATGCGGCGGTGGTTGTTCGCTGGCGGGATCGGCGAAAAAATCGCCGCGTGACTGCTTGAGATCATCGAGCACGCGACGCAGCAGTTCGGCATTACGTGCGGTTTCGGCTCGCGAATCGGCAAGTGCGTCGCTCAACTCCACAAGTGCATGCTCCTGGAATGCGAGCCGTGTTTCCAGTTCGGTCAACCGGGTTACGATCGTTGGACTCATCAGGCAGACCTCAGTCGATCACGATCGAACGGCCGCGACCGATGCCGTAATAGGCCAGCCCGGCGGCCTCGACTTCAACCGGCGCGTACAGGTTACGCCCGTCGAACACCACGCCATCACCGAGCGCGGATTTCATGCGCAGGAAATCCGGGCTGCGGAACTGCTTCCATTCGGTGACGACTGCCAGTGCGTCGGCGCCCTCAAGCGCCGCAGCTGCCGATTCGCATAACACGAGGTCGGCCCGATCACCAAAGATGCGCTGCGCTTCCTGTCGTGCTTCCGGGTCGTAGGCGCGAACTGTCGCGCCCGCTTCCCACAGCTGCGACAGCAGGCGTTGGCTGGAGGCCTCGCGCATGTCATCCGTATTGGGCTTGAAAGCCAATCCCCACACCGCGAACGTCTTGCCGCGGATGCCGGCGCCATTGCCAACTTCGTAATGGCGCTGGATCAATTCGAACAGATGCCCCTTCTGCGCGTCGTTGACCGCCTCGACGGCGTTGAGAAGCTTCGCCTCGTAGCCTACCTGCTGCGCGGTGTGCGCCAGCGCCTGCACGTCCTTGGGAAAACACGAGCCGCCGTAGCCAGCGCCGGGATAGATGAAATGCCAGCCGATCCTTGGGTCCGAACCGATACCGTGGCGCACCATCTCGACGTCGGCACCCACCTTCTCGGCGATGTTGGCGATCTCGTTCATGAAGCTGATCTTGGTCGCGAGCATCGCGTTGGCGGCGTACTTGGTCAGCTCGGCCGAACGCACATCCATCGTCACGATGCGGTCGTGGTTGCGATTGAACGGTGCATACAGGCGCTTCAGCATCTCAACCGCCGCCGGATTGTCAGCACCGATGATGATGCGATCCGGGCGCATGCAGTCCTCGACCGCGGCGCCCTCTTTCAGGAATTCCGGATTGGACACGACGTCGAATGCGACCGTGGCGTTGCGGGCCGCGAGCACACTGGCAATCGTGGCGCGCACCTTGTCTGCGGTGCCCACCGGCACGGTCGATTTGTTGACCACGACCACGGGCCGCGCCAGATTCTGGCCGATGCTGTCGGCCACTTTCAGCACATATTGGAGATCGGCGCTGCCGTCCTCATCGGGTGGCGTACCGACCGCAATGAAGAGAATGTCGCCCTGTGCGATCGCGCTGGCAGCATCGGTGGTGAAGTGAAGGCGTCCAGCCGCGTGATTGGCCTTGACCATCGGTTCGAGGCCCGGCTCGTAGATTGGCACGACACCGTTGTTGAGCCCTCGGACCTTGTCTGCGTCGATATCGACGCAGACAACGTCATGCCCGACTTCCGCCAGGCAGGTACCGGTGACCAGGCCGACGTAGCCGGTACCGAAAATAGTGACGTGCATCGAACTCTCCGTTGAAACAAGAACGCGTTAAAACAAGAACGCCGGTGGCGACAGCCACCGGCGTCAAGTCAGACGGAGCTTATTTGGCGACCGGTTTCGCGATATCAAGAAGCTCGACTTCGAATACCAGCGTCGCGTTGGGCGGGATCGGACCACCAGGTGTGCCCTTCTCGCCATAACCCAGCTTGCTGGGGATCCAGAACTTGTACTTGCTGCCGACCGGCATCAGCGCGATGCCTTCCTGCCAGCCCGGAACCACCTGATTCAGCGGGAACGTGGCCGGCTCCCCGCGATCATAGGAGCTGTCGAAGGTCTTGCCATCGAGCAGCGTGCCCTTGTAATGGACGCGGACGGTATCCGTCGCCACCGGTTTCGCCCCCTTGCCTTCGGTGAGCACCTGGTACTCCAAGCCGGACGCCGTGGTCTGCACGCCGGGAGTCTTGGCATTTTTTGCCAGGAACGCTTCGCCTGCAGTCTGGTTCGTCTTGGCGTCAGCGACCATCTTGGCCATCTGCTTGGCCTGCATCTTCTGGCCGAAGGCCTGGGCGATCTCGGCGGCCTGCTGGTCGGTCATCAGCATCTTCTGACCGGCGAGTGACGACTTGATCGCCTTGGCGATCATGTCGACGTCGATCTCATCCTTTGCGGTGTCCAGTTGCTTGGCCATCGCCATGCCGATCATGTAGCTGACCTGATCCTTCTCGGTCGGAAGGCCCGGGATCGCCTTGGCACCGGCGGCCTTGTCAGCGGTGGTCGCCGATTTGTCGGCAGCGTCCTTGTCGCCGGGTTTGCAGCTGCTGGCGAGAACCGCCAGCGACGCCGCGGCCAGAAGGGTCATTGGAATACGCAGGGAAGACTTCATTTCGGAGAACACTCCAGGGAACAGGTTCAAGAAAGCGGAGCACAAGCCGATCGGCCTGCGCCCGCGCGGAAAACTTTATTGCACGATAGCCATCAGTTCGACATCGAATACCAGCGTGGCATTGGGACCGACCGGACCGCCTGGGGTTCCCTTGGCGCCGTAGGCCAGATCACCGGGAATCCAGAATCGGTACTTGGCGCCGACCGGCATCATCGATACGCCTTCGGCCCAACCGGTAATGACCTGGTCAAGGCCGAACTCGGCCGGTTGGCCGCGATCATAGGAGCTGTCGAAGACCGTATCGTCCAGCAACGTTCCGCGGTAATTGACGCGAACATGCTGGCTGGGCTTCGGCCGCGGTCCC
Organism: Lysobacter sp.; assembly: GCA_031359875.1. Taxonomy (GTDB): domain Bacteria; phylum Pseudomonadota; class Gammaproteobacteria; order Xanthomonadales; family Xanthomonadaceae; genus Cognatiluteimonas. The sequence goes on along the minus strand of JANMAO010000176.1, from coordinate 21,801 downwards.
GCACCCTGTCGCAATACCATGTACTGCAGGCCGGATGGCGTGGTGTAGACGCCCGTGACCGTCTTGTTCTTGGCCAGGAAGGCGGCGCCCTGCGTCTTGTTCTTGTCTCCGGCGGCGCCGGCCTTTGCCTGCATCTTGGTTTGCATCTGCTGGCTGAAGGCGGTCAGCACCGCCTTTGCCTCCGTATCGGCCAGCAGCGGCTTGCCGCTGGACAGTTCTGTGCGCACTGCTTGCATGAACACCGGCAGTTCAAGCTCGTCCTTGATCGAGACCAGCGCGGACCCGATCATTTGTCCGCCCACGAGCTGGCCCACTTTCCGCTTGTCCACTGCCGGCGGTTGCGTGCCGGGCTTTACACCCGGGACCGGTTTGCCTTCGCGCGCACCGATACGGGCGCGCAACGCGCCATCAATCGCGACAGCCTCTTCCTTGCTCAATACCGGCTTGCCGCCCTGGAAGGCATTGCGCACGGCCTGCTCGAACGCAGCGACATCCATGTCAGGTCCGACCGGCCTGATCGAACTGCCCACGTCCATGCCGATGGCATAACTCACCTTGTCGCGGTCGCTGGTCAGCACCGTCTTCTCGAGCGCGCCCGCCGTACCGAGCACAGACATGGCTGCGAGCACCAACGCGGCTCCGCCGCGCACGAAAACCTTCATCCGGAACTCCTGGGTGGCCGCAGCTGCGGCACGAAAGCCGCCATTGTCGCGACCTTGAAAGACGCGGGCAAGGCAGCGATCAAGGCGCATCGTGGGCGCATTCAGGGCGCTTTCGATCGCGGTGATCACCGCCGGATCATTCGTCTTGGTCTTGTTGGCGAAGCTCGCCCAGGAGACCGAGCCGACCAACCGACATCGAAATGGCGCGGATTCAGGCGCAAGGGAGTCTCCAGCCGGGCAGAACGGGCGGCCATCTTAGGCGGAAAGCGGCCCATGACGTGGACCGCAGCTGTAATTCCGCGACCGGAGCCCATCAGGCCACCTATGCCTTTAGTTGGGTCAATCCCTACTTGACGAGACGTGTTGTGGTGTTATAGTTGCATACAACACCAGTTACCCAGCGCAGGACGTTCGCCATGAACCGCAAGCTCCACCACACCGTGATGGCCCTGTCGGCAACCGCCACCGTGTTCACCGTGCTGCTGCTCGCCGGCACCCCGACGCAGCCCTTGCCGCCCCCCGCTCCGCTGCTGATGTTGTCCTCCGACGCTGGATCCGCGATCGAGACTGCCGCCTTCATTGCCGACACGCCGACCAACACCAGCCAGCGCCGCCACCAGCGGCATTCCCGCGCCACGCTGGCGCTGCCTTATTTCTCGTTCGCGCAGGGCCTGCGCCGCAACCGGAGCTGACCCATGACTGCAATCCAGTGGAGCGATGGCGCTCCCATCTACCGCCAGCTCAAGGAGCGCGTCGTCGCGATGATGCTCGACGGCCTGCTCAAGCCCGGCGATGCGCTGCCCTCCGTACGGCAGGTCGCAGCCGAATACCAGCTCAACCCGATCACTGTCTCGCGCGCCTATCAAGAGCTCGCGGACGAAGCACTTGTCGAAAAACGGAGAGGACTGGGGATGTACGTCACCGAAGAAGCATCGAAAAAGCTGCTTGCCAGCGAGCGTGAGCGCTTCCTGCGCGAGGAATGGCCACTGGTGCTGCAACGCATCCAGCGCCTGGGCTTGTCCACTGATGACCTGCTCGCTGCCAGCAAGGGAGGTGCGAAATGAACGTTGCCCATGACAGCCGGGCCCTCGACGCTGCCACCCCGGTCATCAGCGCACGCAACCTGCGCAAGGCCTACAAGAACAAACTGGCGCTCGACGACACCACGTTTGCAATCCAGCCTGGTCGCATCGTCGGCCTGATCGGGCCCAATGGCGCCGGCAAGACCACCGCGCTGAAAGCGATCCTTGGCCTGATTCCATTCGAAGGTGATCTGACCGTGCTCGGCCGCGATCCTCGCACTGAACGCGACGCGCTGATGAACGACGTTTGCTTCATCGCCGATGTCGCGGTGCTCCCACGCTGGATGCGGGTGCGCGAAGCGATCGAGTTCGTCGCCGGCGTGCATCCGCGTTTCGATCGCGCCCGTTGCGAGCGTTTCCTCGCCAATACCCAGCTCAAACCACAGATGCGCGTGCGCGAGCTGTCCAAGGGCATGATCGTACAACTGCACCTGGCGCTGGTGATGGCGATCGACGCCAAATTGCTGGTGCTGGACGAGCCCACCCTGGGCCTCGATATCCTCTATCGCAAGCAGTTTTACCAGCGCCTGCTTGAGGATTACTTCGACGAACAGAAAACCATCGTCATCACCACCCATCAGGTCGAGGAGATCGAACATATCCTTACCGACGTGATGTTCATCCGCGACGGCAGGATCGTGCTGGATGCGCCAATGGAAGATGTTGGCGAACGTTACGTCGAGGTCCTGGTCAACAGCGATCACCTCGACAACGCCCGCGCGCTCAGGCCCATCGACGAACGCGCACTTCCGTTTGGGAAGACCGTGATGTTGTTTGATGGTGTGTCGCAATCGCAACTGGATGGTCTTGGCGAAACCCGCACCCCGGGCCTGGCCGATTTGTTCGTCGCCACGATGAAGGGAACCTACGCATGAACGCCAACGTCTCTGTCAATGCGGTCGACACCCGCGCACCGGTGGCGGCACCGCATCCGACCCACAAGTTCGGTCTGCTGCTCAGGCGCGAGTTCTGGGAACACAAGGGTGGATTCCTGTGGGCACCGATCGTCGCCGGCGGAATCTCGTTGGTGCTCACCGCGATGGCCGGTATCACCGGCGAAGTGATGCTGAGCCGTGCGAGGGAAGCCGGGAATCTGCAAGTCAACGGCATCAACATGTCGATCAACGGCCTCGACCTCGGAAAGTTGACTTCGACGCTGGACCCCGAAGCCATGCGCAACCTCGGTGGCGCTGTCGATACCAGCCTCCTGGTGAGCTCGCTCTGGCCTTTCATTGCAATGGCCTTCGTCGTGTTCTTCTATTGCCTCGGCACCCTGTATGACGAGCGCAAGGACCGCAGCGTGCTGTTCTGGAAGTCGCTGCCGCTGTCCGATCGTGACACCGTGCTGTCCAAAGTGGTCAGCGCGACCGTGGTGGCGCCGGTGATTGCTTCCTGTGCGGCGTTGGCGACGATGTTTGGCTTCCTGTTGATCGCCAGCGGCCTGGTGCTGGCACATGGTGGTAGCCCCATGCAGATGCTCTGGGGACCCGGCAGCCCATTGTCGATCGCCGCGCAATTCGTCGCCGCCATTCCGGTCTTCGCGCTGTGGTCACTGCCGACGGTCGGCTGGCTGCTGCTGTGCTCGGCGTGGGCGCGTAGCAAGCCGTTCCTGTGGGCGCTGATGATCCCGGCGTTTGCCGGCATCTTCGTCAGCTGGTTCGATCTCATGCATGTGTTCAACCTTGAGTCGACCTGGTTCTGGAAGAACATCGTCGCCCGGGTGTTGCTCGGCACCGTGCCCGGCAGCTGGCTCGGCGCCGTCAACGTCAACTCCGTCCATATCGATGGCCCGCAGTCGGTCAGTCAGCTCGTGAACCTGCAATCGATCTATTCGGTGCTGTTGACCCCGCAACTGTGGCTGGGCGCGGTTGCTGGCGCCGTGATGATCTTTGGCGCGATCCGCATGCGTCGCTACCGCGACGAGGGTTGACCGTTCGCCCGGCAGCACGACAATCACTTTGAGTCTCAGGAAGCCTGACCATGAACGTATTGCGTAACAGCCTCGCTATCGCACTGCTCGGTTGCACGTCGCTCCTGGCGGCCTGCGACGGGCAGCAGGACAGGACGACGGCCCACAAGGTGGGCGAACCCACCTCCGCGCTGGGCACCATCGTCAAGAACGCGACCGACGAGGCCCGCAGGAAGCTGCAAACGGAAAACATCAGCGTCAGCGACGGCATGCACATCCAGATCAATGGGCACACGATTCGTCGCCCGAGCGGAAAAACCAAGGCCGAGATCACGCCGCAAGGCGACCTGCTCATCGAAGGCAAGGCCGTGGCCGTGACGCCAGAACAGCGCGGGCTGTTGCTGCAGTACCGACAGCACATCATCCACATTGCCGAAGCCGGCATGGATATCGGTGTGCAGGGCGCAGACCTTGGAATGAAGGCAGCCAGCGAAGCCATCGCCGGCATCTTCAACGGCAACGCCAACAAGGTCGAGGAACGGATCAAGCCCGAAGCCCAGAAAATCGAGGCCGCCGCGCAAAGGCTCTGCAACCTGTTGCCCCCGATGCTTGCGACACAGCAGGCGCTTGGAGCAAGCCTCCCGCAGTTCAGGCCTTACGCGACGATGACCGAGGGCGATATTTCGGACTGCAGGAATCACCACAAAGGCACTGCCAACGTCTCGGTCTCGAGCGCGAATATCAGTTCGGAGATCCGCGACAACATCCGCCAGAACATCCATGACTCAGTGCAGACCAGGCGCGACGACGAAGCAATCCGCGCCGACGCGGCCGCCACGCAGAAGTCACCCAACCCGCTTTGACCGCCCTTTGATCCCGCCTTGTGTCAGCAAGGCGGGATCAAGCAGCCGGGCGAGTTCCGCTGGCTCCAGGCCGCTGTCCTCGATGGCGACATCCAGCACCGGCCGCCCTTCGGCATAGGCACGCTTGGCGATCGCCGCCGCTTTTTCGTAGCCGATCACCGGATTCAGCGCCGTTACCAGGATCGGATTGCGATCGAGCGTTGCCGCCACGCGATCACGCCGTACCTTGAGGCCATCGATGGCCTTGTCCGCGAGCAGGCGCATGGCGTTGCTGAGCAGGCCGATCGAGTCCAGCAGGTCATACGCGATCAACGGCAGCATCACGTTGAGCTGGAAATTGCCACTGGCGCCGGCGAACGTGATCGCCGTGTGGTGCCCCATCACCTGCGCGCAGACCATGCACAACGCTTCGGGAATCACCGGGTTGACCTTGCCCGGCATGATCGAACTGCCCGGCTGCAATGCCGGTAATTCGATCTCCCCCAAGCCGGCCAGCGGCCCGGAATTCATCCAGCGCAGGTCATTGCCGATCTTCATCAGCGCCACCGCCAGCGTGCTGAGCTGGCCGGACAGTTCGACGGCGTCGTCCTGTGCCGCAAGGCCTTCGAATTTATTCGCGGCCGATTCGAATTTCGTTCTGGTCAGCGTCGACAACGCCTTAGCCATCGCCTTGCCGAAGCGCGGATCTGCATTGATGCCGGTGCCGATCGCGGTGCCGCCGATCGGCAACCGGCGCAGCCGCTTCAGCGCGTCCTCGATCCGATCCTGCGCAGACTGAAGCTGCGCGGCCCACGCGCCGAATTCCTGCGCGAAGGTCAGTGGCATCGCGTCCATCAGGTGGGTGCGGCCGGTCTTGGTGATCCGATCCAGCGATTTGCCGCGACGCTCGATGGTCTTGCGCAGATGCTTCAACGCCGGCAACAACTGCTCGACCACCGCCAGCTGCGCCGACACGCGGATCGCGGTCGGGATCACGTCATTGGAACTTTGACCGAGGTTGACGTGGTCATTGGGGTGCACTTTTGCTTTACCGCCACGTCTGGCCAGAATCGCGATCACCTCGTTGGCATTCATGTTGCTCGACGTGCCCGAGCCGGTCTGGAACACGTCGATCGGAAATTGCGCATCGTGCGCGCCCTCGGCCACCGCCAGCGCGGCATCGCGAATCAATGCCGCCAGTGGCGCGGGCATCAGGCCTAAACCCGCGTTGACGTCGGCCGCTGCCGCCTTGACCAGGCCGAGTGCGCGGATGAAACCGCGAGGCATCGGCTGGCCGGAAATGGGGAAGTTCTCGACCGCTCGCTGGGTCTGCGCGCCCCACAGGGCATCGGCTGGCACCTGCAGTTCGCCCATGCTGTCGTGCTCCGTGCGGAATCCACTGGCTTTCACCAAGGCTCCCTTCGCCAAACTTGCCTTCGCCATGCTGGCCGTCCGTTTCGTCGCTGATCCGGAGCATACCGCTGCGACCGTTTAGAATTGCTTGTCCCCAAGCCGCGTGCCCACCATGTCCGACGCCCAGCTGCTCGCCCTGTCCCCGCTCGATGGCCGCTACGCCGGCAAGGTCGATGCGCTGCGCGCGATCTTTTCCGAGTTCGGACTGGTCAAGGCGCGGGTGAAGGTCGAGGTCGAATGGCTGCTGGCGCTGGCCAACGAGCCCGGCATCGGCGAGCTCAAACCCTTCTCCGATGCCGCGACACTCCGTCTGCGCGCGCTGGCCAGGGATTTCTCGACTGCTGACGCCGCAAGGGTCAAGCAGATCGAGCGGACCACCAATCACGACGTCAAGGCGGTCGAGTACCTGATCAAGGAGCGCCTGGCCGACGATACCGAGCTGGGGCCTGGACTGGAGTTCGTCCACTTCGCCTGCACCAGCGAGGACATCAACAACCTCAGCTATGCATTGATGCTCAACGAGGCCCGACAGGCCGTGATGTTGCCGAAGCTCGACGAACTGGTCGCTGGCCTGCGCGCCATGGCGCATACCCACGCCGCCCTACCCATGCTCGCGCGTACCCACGGCCAGACCGCCTCGCCGACGACTGTTGGCAAGGAAATCGCGAACGTTGTCGCCCGGTTGACGCGCCAGCGCGAAGTCCTCGCAGCGCTGCCGATGCCGGGCAAGATCAATGGCGCCGTCGGCAACTACAACGCACACGTCGCCTCGTATCCAGATGTCGACTGGCCGAAGTTCTCGCGGGCATTCGTGACGTCGCTCGGCCTCGACTGGCAGCCGTACACCACGCAGATCGAGCCGCACGATGGCATCGCCGAGCTGTGCGACGCGCACAAGCGCATTGATACGATCTGCATCGACCTGTGTCGCGATCTCTGGGGCTACATCTCGCTCGGCTACTTCAAACAGTCCGTAAAGGCTGGCGAAGTCGGCAGCTCGACCATGCCGCACAAGGTCAACCCGATCGACTTCGAGAATGCCGAAGGCAACTTTGGCATCGCCAACGCGCTGTTCGAGCACTTCGCCGCGAAGCTGCCGATCAGCCGCTGGCAGCGCGATCTCACCGATTCCACCGTGCTGCGCGCGCTCGGCACCGCCTTCGGCCATGCGCTGGTTGGCTTCGACGCGCTGTTGCGTGGCCTGGGAAAGCTCTCCGCCAATCCCGAACGCATCCGCGCCGATCTCGACACCGCGTGGGAAGTGCTGGCCGAAGCCGTCCAGACCGTCATGCGCCGCCACGGCCTGCCGAATCCCTACGAGCAGCTGAAAGCGCTGACCCGTGGCCATGGCATCGATGCGCAGTCGATGCGCGAGTTCATCGCGAGCCTGGACTTGCCGGCCGATGCGAAGCAGCGTTTGCTGGATATGACCCCCGCCGCCTACATTGGCCTGGCCGAGCGTCTCGCCCATGACGTCTGAAGGCTGGACGTCTGAAGGCTGGACGTCTGAAGGCATGGATATCTGAGCCATGGCGAAACGCGCGCTTCCGATCGAGGTCGATGCGACTTCCCTGCCGCCGCTCGGCGTGACGCCTGCGATCTTCCTGCGCGACTATTGGCAGAAGCGGCCGCTGCTGATCCGCAATGCGTTCCCCGGTTTCGTTTCACCGATCTCGCCGGAGGATCTCGCCGGGCTTGCCTGCGAAGATGCGGCGCTGTCGCGGATCGTGGCGCATGAAAGGGGCACGTCGGAAAGCAACGACCGCTGGCTGCTGCGCCACGGTCCGTTTCCAGAAGAAATGTTTCCCACTTTGCCGCAGCACGACTGGACACTGCTGGTGCAGGACGTCGACAAATGGGATGCCGATGTCGCCGCACTGTTGCTGGCGTTCAATTTCCTGCCACGCTGGCGCATCGACGACGTGATGGTCTCGTTCGCCGCGCCTGGCGGTTCGGTCGGTGCTCATGTCGACCAGTACGACGTGTTCCTGTTGCAGGCGCAGGGGCGGCGGCGCTGGCAGGTCGATACGGGACCCAACCCGCCGATCCACTTCCGTCTCGACAGCGAGCTGAAGCTGCTGCAGCGCTTCACGCCCACCCACGACTGGGTGCTCGGCCCCGGCGACATGCTCTATCTGCCGCCGGGCGTACCGCATCACGGGATCGCAGAAGACGCCTGCCTGACCTTCTCGATCGGCATGCGCGCGCCGGCCGCGGCGGAGTTGCTCAGCGATTTCGTCGACACGTTGATCGAAGGCGCGGACGATGCGCAGCGCTACCGCGATCCCGACATCATCCCGGCATCGGATCCCAACGAGATCGACGCCGCAGCCATGCAGCGGGTACTCGAAGCCTTGAACGCCCTGCGGATGAACGACGCCGACCGGCTCGGTGACTGGTTCGGCCGCTTCATCACGTTGTATCGCAATGCGGGTGAAGCGATGCCGGGCCCGACGCCGCCGCGGATCGAGGTCGAGTGGGCGCTGGAGCACGGCGCGAGGCTGCTGCGCCACCCGTGGTCGCGGATGGCATGGCGCAAGTCCGGACGCAGCGCGCGGTTGTATGTCAGCGGCCAGGACATGGGTTTGCCGGCACGCGACGCGCGGCGGCTGGCGGCGGCGACGGAAATCAACGCCGCCACCTATGCTTCGCTATCGCAGCGCGGCCAGGACGCCGTATTCGAATTGCTGGCCGCCGGCCACTATCAACTGCCAGCGGATGACGAGGAATGAGCACCATGGCGTTTACTGCCATCGAAAGTCGCGACGACGCCGTCGCTGTTGCGGTTGCCCTCATCGTTGCGGCCCGGCGCGGACTGTGGATTTACAGCCGCGAGCTGGATCCGGGCCTGTTCGACGCGCCCGAAATCCTGGACGCGTTGCGCCACTTCGGCACCGCCGGTCGTGGCAACGAGGTGCGTATCCTGCTGCAGGATGCCGCGGCGCCGCACCGCGCGCATGCCCCGCTGCTCCCGCTGGCGCAGCGGTTGCCGAGCGTGTTCCAGTTTCGCGAGGTGGTCGATCCGGTCGATCGCGCTTATCCATCTGCGTTCATCGCCAACGAGGCGGGCGGTTTCTACTTCCGCGGCCTCGGTCATCGTTTCGACGGCGAGGCCGATCTGCATGCACCCGGGCGCGCGCGGCAGCTGCGCGCCGAATTCGACCGTATCTGGGAGCGTTCGCGACTGGCGACCGAGTACCGCAGCCTGGGGATCTAGTGCCCGGCCGTTTGTAGGAGCGACGGAAGTCGCGACCGGTTCCAGGCGATCGTGCTGTCGCGACTTCCGTCGCTCCTGCAATGCAATCAACTCCTTGCGACTACTCGATTGCGCAGCGCCGATTGTGCACGCGGCAATCGCTGCGACTATAATTCACGGCCTTTCGCGTGGAAATCCGCAGACCAGCGGAATTCCCGCGAATTCAGTGGCTTACGGCCCGCCCCACCCTTCCCTTTCGAGCTTCCCGTCGCCCTAGTGGACAGTCTCCTGAAGCAGTTTGCCCAGTCCTCGCAACTCGGTGCCAACGCCGGCTATATCGAGGACCTGTACGAGCAATACCTCGTATCGCCCGAAAGCGTATCGCCTAGATGGAAGGCCTATTTCGACAGCTTCAAGGGTCGTGAAGCCGGCGACATCCCGCATTCGGCGGTGATCCACGACATCACCATCGCCGGCCAGCGCGCCGCGCGTGGCGTTGTGACCAATGCGACGGGTGCGGGCGACGATCGCGATCGCGCGGTTGGAAAACTGGTGACTGCCTATCGCTCGCGCGGCCACCTGGCCGCCGATCTCGACCCGCTGGGCATGGCGAGCAAGACCGATGCGCCCGATCTGACACTGGCGTTCCATCGCCTGTCCGAAAGCGATCTCGACGGCGAATTCTTCACCGGCGGTGTCGCGGGCCGGGAGCGCATGAAGCTGCGCGACCTGATGGTCCTGCTCAAGGCCACCTATACCGGCAGCATCGGTGCGGAGTTCATGCACATCGCCGACGCCGAACAGCGTCGCTGGATGTACACACGCCTGGAAACCGCGGCTGGCAACTATGGCCTGTCGAAGGAAGCTAAAAGCCGCATCCTCGAACGCCTGACCGCGGCCGAAGGCCTGGAACGCTACCTGCATACCAAGTACGTCGGCCAGAAGCGTTTCTCGCTGGAAGGTGGCGACGCGCTGATCCCGCTGCTCGACGGCATGATCCGCCGCGCCGGCGCCGAGGGCGTCAAGGAAGTGGTACTGGGCATGGCCCACCGCGGCCGCCTCAACGTGCTGATCAACACCCTCGGCAAGCCACCACGCAATCTGTTCGACGAGTTCGAGGGCAAGTTCGAACACGTCACCCACGATCGCGCCCACACCGGTGACGTCAAGTACCACATGGGGTTCAGTGCCAACGTCGCCACGCCCGGCGGACCGGTGCATCTCGCACTGGCGTTCAATCCCTCGCACCTGGAGATCGTCAATCCGGTAGTGGTGGGCAGCGTGCGCTCGCGCCAGAACCGCCGTGGCGACAAGCAACGGACGCAGGTGATGCCGGTGCTGTTGCACGGCGACGCCGCGTTCGCGGGCCAGGGCGTGGTGATGGAACTGCTGCAGATGTCGCAGGCGCGCGGCTTCGCGGTCGGCGGCACGGTCCACATCGTGATCAACAACCAGATCGGTTTCACCACCAGTGCCGCCGACGATGCACGCTCGACGCTGTACTGCACCGATGTCGCCAACATGGTCGACGCTCCGGTGCTGCACGTGAATGGCGATGACCCGGAGGCCGTGGCCTTCTGCGCCGAGATCGTCTATGACTTCCGCCAGCGATTCGGCAAGGACGTCGTGCTGGACCTGGTCTGTTACCGCCGCCACGGCCACAACGAGGCCGATGAACCAGCCGCGACGCAACCGTTGATGTACCAGACCATCCGCGCGCACAAAACCGTGCGCGAACTCTATGGCGACAAACTCGTCGCTGAAGGCGTCCTTTCAGCCGATGCGGTGAAGGCGATGATGGATGGATACCGCGACAAGCTCGACGCCGGCGAAGTCACCTCGGAGGTCGTCGCGGTCAAGCCGGACGAGTTCTCGATCGACTGGTCGAAATTCCTCCAGGGCAAGTTGTCCGATCCGGTCGATACGCGCGTCGATCCAAAGAAGCTGGATGCCCTCGCCACGGCGATCAACACCATCCCGGCCAGCATCACACTGCACCCGCGCGTGGCGAAGATTTACGACGACCGCCGCAAGATGGTCGCCGGCGAACTCCCGGGCGACTGGGGATTTGCCGAGAACCTGGCTTACGCGACGCTGCTGGACGAGGGTTACAAGTTGCGCCTGGTTGGCCAGGATTCCGGTCGCGGCACCTTCTTCCATCGCCACGCGATCCTGCACGACCAGAAGACCGACGAGTACTACCTGCCGCTGCGGCAGCTGGTGCGGAACCCGGAATCGGTCACCATCATCGACTCGCTGCTCAGCGAGGAAGCGGTGATGGGATTCGAGTACGGTTATTCGACCGCCGATCCGATGACGTTGGATATCTGGGAAGCGCAGTTCGGCGATTTCGCCAACGGCGCGCAGGTCGTGATCGACCAGTTCCTGTCGTCCGGCGAGGCCAAATGGAATCGCTTGTGCGGCCTGGCGCTGTTCCTGCCGCACGGCTATGAAGGACAAGGGCCAGAACACAGTTCGGCGCGCCTGGAACGTTTCCTGCAACTGTGCGCGCTCGACAACATGATCGTGTGCGCGCCAACGACGCCGGCGCAGGATTACCACATGATCCGCCGGCAGATGCGGATGGCGACGCGTAAACCGCTGGTGGTGATGACGCCCAAGTCACTGCTGCGCCACAAGCTGGCGGTGTCGACGCTGGACGAGCTGGCCAATGGCCAGTTCCAGGCCCTGATCCCGGACACCACCGCGACCGCCAAGAACGTCAAGCGCGTCGTGCTCTGTGCCGGCAAGGTCTACTACGACCTGTTCGAAGCTGCACAGAAACAGGGCATCACCGATGTTGCGCTGGTGCGCATCGAACAACTGTATCCATTTCCACGCATCGAACTCGTGGCTGAGCTCAAGCGCCTGTCGTCCACCACGGAAGTGGTCTGGTGCCAGGAAGAGCCGCGGAACCAGGGCGCGTGGTACCAGATCCAGCACCATCTGCGCGCCTGCCTGCAACTCGGGCAATCGTTGCATTACGCCGGCCGTGCACCTTCGCCCTCGCCTGCCGTCGGACATTTCGCCGAACACGTCGCGGAGCAGACCCAACTGGTCGCCGATGCACTGGCGAATCCGTTGAATGGCGACGCTGCGACTGAATGACCGTGTAGTTAAACGACGCGAAGTTGAACAGACCAACACCTCCACGAATTACCCAGGACCCTTGTCATGGCCATTGAAGTCAAAGTCCCGGTGCTGCCGGAATCGGTTTCCGACGCCACTATCGCCAGCTGGCACAAGAAGGCCGGCGACGCGGTCGCGCGCGACGAGAACCTGGTCGACCTGGAAACCGACAAGGTCGTGCTGGAAGTACCCTCGCCTGTCGACGGCATCCTGAAGGAGATCAAGTTCGAGGTCGGGGCCACGGTCACCAGCCAGCAGGTCATCGCTGTCATCGAAGAAGGCGCTGCCCAGCCAAAGACCGAAGCGAAGGCTGCTGCACCCACTCCGGCCGCGGCTCAGCCTGCCCCCGCCAAGGCTGCACCCGCCAAGGCCGAGGCGCCAACGACCGCAGGTAACGAACAGTTGCCGCCCGGCGCGCGTTTTACCGCAAGCAGGGAAGGCGTCGACGTTTCACAAGTCGAAGGCAGTGGTCGCAAGGGCGCCGTGACCAAGGAAGACATCGTCAACTACGCCAGCGGCAAGACTGGAGGCGTCGGCGGCGGAGCGCGGCCGGAAGAGCGCGTCGCGATGACGCGCATGCGCGCACGCATCGCCGAGCGCCTGATGCAGTCGAAGAATTCGATTGCGATGCTGACCTCGTTCAACGAGATCAACCTCGGCAAGGTCATGGCGATGCGCAAGGAGCTTGGCGAGGCGTTCGAGAAGGCCAACGGCATCAAGCTCGGCTTCATGAGCTTCTTCGCCAAGGCCGCCGCAAATGCGCTGCAGAAATATCCGGTGGTCAACGCCTCGGTCGACGGCAACGACGTGATCTACCACGGTTATGCCGACATCTCGATCGCGGTGTCGACCGAAAAGGGCCTGGTCACGCCGGTGCTGCGCAACGTCGAGCGCATGGGTTTCGCCGATATCGAGAAGGCCATCGGCGAGTACGCAAAAAAGGCGCGCGACGGAAAACTTGCGCTCGAGGATTTGCAAGGCGGGACGTTCACGATCACCAACGGCGGCACTTTCGGTTCGCTGATGTCGACGCCGATCGTCAACCCGCCGCAATCGGCGATCCTGGGGATGCACGCAATCAAGGAACGCGCGATCGTCGAGAACGGCCAGGTGATCGCCGCGCCAATGATGTACATCGCGCTGAGCTACGACCACCGCATCATTGACGGCAAGGACGCGGTGCTGTTCCTGGTCGACATCAAGAACCAGCTTGAGAATCCGCATCGGATGTTGCTGGGAATGTGATTTCCGCCCTTCCCTTTCAAGGGAGGGAAATTGAGAGAAGGGATTTTTATGGAACAACAGAACTTCGACGTGGTGGTCATCGGTGGGGGTCCCGGCGGCTACGTGGCCGCGATCCGCGCTGCGCAGCTCGGGCTGAAGACCGCGTGCATCGACGCCGGGATTGGCAAGGATGGCAAGCCGGCACTGGGCGGCACTTGCCTGCGCGTGGGCTGCATTCCGTCGAAGGCGCTGCTCGACAGCTCGCGCCAGTTCCACAACCTGACCCACATGTTCGCGGTGCACGGCATCAGCGCCGACAACCCGAAGATGGACATCGGCACCATGATCGGCCGCAAGGACGCGATCGTGAAGCAGTTCACCGGCGGCATCGCGATGCTGTTCAAGGCCAACAAGGTCACGCCGATTTACGGTTTTGGAACGCTGCAGCCTGGCAACGTGATCAAGGTCCGCTTGCATGGTGAGGGCGGGCAGGATGGCTCCGAGATCGAGCTCAAGGCGACCAACGTGATCCTTGCCCCTGGTTCGGATTCGATCGAACTTCCTTTCGCGAAGTTCGGCGAGCACATCGTCGACAACGTCGGCGCGCTCGACTTCGACAAGATCCCCAAGCGCCTGGGCGTAATCGGCGCCGGCGTGATCGGCCTGGAACTTGGTAGCGTGTGGAAGCGCCTCGGTAGCGACGTCATCATCCTTGAGGCACTCCCGGAACTTCTTGCCGGCGCCGATGCCGATATCGCCAAGGCTGCGGCCAGGGAATTCAAAAAGCAGGGTCTCGACATCCGCCTCGGCGCCAAGGTCAGCAAGACCGAAGTCAAGAAGGACGGCGTGCACGTCACTTACACCACCGCTGATGGCAAAGATGAGGCGCTGGTGTTCGACAAGCTGTTGGTCTCGGTCGGCCGGCGCGCGGCCACCAAGGGCCTCCTGGCCGACGGCACCGGCGTCAGGCTCGACCCGCGCGGCATGATCGAGGTCGACGCGCACAATCACACCGGCGTCGACGGCGTGTGGGCGATCGGCGATTGCGTGCGCGGCCCGATGCTTGCGCACAAGGCATCCGAGGAAGGCATCGCCGTGGCCGAGCTGATCGCCGGCCTGCCCGGCCACGTCAATCTCGACACCGTGCCGTGGGTGATCTATACCGAGCCGGAAATCGCCTGGGTCGGCAAGACCGAGAAGCAGTGCAAGGACGAAGGCATTCCCTTCAAGACCGGAAGTTTCCCATTCGCGGCCGTCGGTCGCGCAGTGGCGATGGCCGAGCCAGCCGGGCTGGTCAAGGTCATCGCGCATGCCGAAACCGACCGCATCCTCGGCCTGCACCTGTGTGGCGCCAACGTGTCCGAGCTGGTGCACGAGGGAGTGATTGCGATGGAATTCAACGGCGCCGCCGACGACCTCGCCCGCATCTGTTTTGCGCACCCGACCCTGTCCGAAGCCGTGCACGAGGCCGCGATGTCGGTCGACAAGCGCGCCATCCACAAGGCCAACTGAGCGGTTGGAACAACGCTGTCTGCGCAGGACGCATCCACCAGGAGCAGTGCGATGAGCCAGGCCAATCCGATCCGCAATGTCTCGGACACCGCGCTATGGGTGGCGGTTTACCGTGCCATGGAGAGCGAACGCACCGACGCGATTTTCAATGATCCATTTGCGCGCCGTCTCGCAGGCGAGCATGGACAAGCCATCGTCGACATCATGCCCAGCGGCAAGTCGATGAGCTGGCCGATGGTGGTGCGCACCGCGGTGATGGACGAGATCGTGATGCGCTGCGTGCAGCAGGGCGCCGCGACCGTGCTCAATCTCGCGGCCGGACTCGATGCACGTCCCTACCGGTTGCCATTGCCGCCATCGGTGCGCTGGCTTCATGTCGACTTGCCGGACATGGTTGATTATTTCCGCGAACGCATGACCGGCGAAACGCCGCGCTGCATGCTCGAATTCATTGCCGCCGACCTGCGTGATGCCGATGCTCGACGAGATGTGTTTTCACGTGCTGCGGCAAACGGCCCCGTGCTGGTGATCACCGAAGGCCTGCTGGTGTATCTGGAAGCCGAGCAAGTCGCTGACCTTGCCCGCGACCTGCACGACGTTGCACACGCGAAGTGGTGGCTGACCGACCTGGCCTCGCCGATGCTGCTGAAAATGCTGGAAAAGCGGTGGCAACCCAAGCTCAAGGAAGGGAACGCGCCATTCCGGTTCGGCCCCGCCGAGGGTACGTCGTTCTTTGCACCATTTGGCTGGCGCGAAGCCGAATTTCGCTCCACCTGGGATGAATCCATGCGACTGAAGCGCACGATGCCCGGGGCCTGGCTGTGGGCACTGCTCTCGAAATTCCAGTCACCGCAAAGGCGGGAAGCCGGTCGGCGTATGTCCGGTATCGTGTTGTTCGACGCGAGTTGAAAACGGTCTCATGAACCTGCAGTTCCTGCTCAAGCTCGCGATCACCGTCACCGTGGTGCTGGTGGCATCGGCGCTGGCGCGACGGACGGGCTGGATCGGCGCGCTGGTCGCCTCGTTGCCGCTGACTTCGCTGTTGGTGCTGGTCTGGCTCTATACCGATACCCATGACCCCAAACAGGTCGCCGATCTCGCCATGGGCATCTTCTGGTTTGTGCTCGGCAGCCTGCCGTTCTTCCTGCTGCTCGCGTTCGGCTTGCGCCACGGCTGGCATATCGCGCTCGCATTCGGCGCAGCCACGCTCGCCGGATTCCTCGGCGTCTCGCTCATGCAATGGCTGCTGGCGCGCGCAGCCGGATGAGGGCGGTCTGCGTCTACTGCGGCTCCAGCGCCGGCAGCAGCCCTGTTTATGCCGAGGGCGCCGCAAGGCTTGGCACGCGACTGGCAACAGAGAATCTCACGCTGGTCTATGGGGGCGGTAACGTCGGCCTGATGGGTCTGGTCGCCGATGCCGCCCTGGCCGCCGGTGGTGAAGTGATCGGCGTGATCCCCGAGCAACTCGTCGGTTGGGAAGTCGCTCATCAAGGGCTGACCCGGCTCGAAATCGTCGCCAACATGCACGAACGCAAGGCGCGGATGTTCGACCTCAGTGACGCCTTCATCGCCCTGCCCGGCGGCTTCGGCACCATGGATGAGATGTTCGAGATGCTGACCTGGCGCCAGCTCGGCCTCGGCGACAAGCCATGCGCCTTCCTCGATGTCGACGGCTTCTACACACCGCTGATCGCAATGCTGGACCGGATGGTCGAAGAGCGCTTCCTGCGCGAGGCCCATCGCCGTGATCTCTGGCACGGCGAAGACATCGATGCCTTGCTGCAGTGGATGCGCGAATACCAACCGGCGCCCGGGAAAAAAGCCCCGGGCATTCGGCAACCAGAGGATTTGCGATGACAATCCCCGCACGCTTCGCCGCATTCCGCGTCCACAACGACGCGCACGGCTATCGCAGCGGTGTCGAGCAGATCTCGCTCGATGATCTCGCGCCAGGCGAAGTCGTCATCAAGACCGCCTACTCATCGGTCAACTACAAGGACGCACTCGCGGGCACCGGACAAGGCAAGATCCTGCGTCGCTTTCCGCTGGTGGGTGGTATCGATGTCGCCGGACACGTCGCCACTTCGAGCGATCCGAAATTCAAGCACGGCGATGCGGTCCTCGTCACCGGTTGCGGCCTGTCGGAAACGCGCGACGGTGGCTATTCCGAATATGCGCGGGTCGAATCACGATGGGCGATTCCGCTGGCGGATGGGTTGTCCCTGCGCGAAAGCATGATCCTCGGCACCGCGGGCTTCACCGCGGCGCTTGCCTTGTTGCGGATGCTCGACAACCGGCAAACTCCGGAACTGGGGCCGTTGTGCGTCACCGGCGCCACTGGCGGCGTCGGCTCGCTCGCGGTCGACATCTTCAGCCGCGCCGGATTCGAGGTGCATGCGGTCAGCGGCAAGATCGATCATGCCGACTACCTGCGTTCGATCGGCGCGGCGCTGGTGCTTGGACGCGACGCCCTGGCGACGACGCGGCCGCTGGAATCGGTGCGCTTCGGCGGCGGCCTGGACAACGTCGGCGGGCCGATGCTTGCCAGCCTGCTTGCGCAGACCACCCCCGAGGGCAACGTCGCCTGCGCCGGGCTGGCGGCGTCACATGTGCTCGACGCCACGGTGATGCCCTTCATCATCCGCGGCGTCTCGCTGCTGGGAGTGGCGTCGGCAGGCACCGCGCGCGACATCCGTGAGGCGGTCTGGCAGCACCTGGCCAGCGACTGGAAGCCGGCGCACCTGGATCGCATCTGCACGCGTGAGGCCACGCTGGATGAATTGCCGGAGGTCTTCGCCACCATGCTCGCTGGCGGTTCATTTGGGAGGACGGTGGTTCGGCTGGGGTAGACGGCCGTAGCTGGTTTGCGGCTGGTCGCGCGACGGCTACAATTGTTCCGATTTCCGGGGAAACAAATAATATGGCGCGCATCCTGATCGTCGACGATTCGCCCTCGCAGCTGATGGGGATCCGTCGGATCGTCGAGAAGCTCGGCCATGAGGCGTTTACCGCCGAGGACGGCGCCGAGGGGGTCGTCGTCGCCAAGCGCGAACTGCCCGACCTGATCCTGATGGATGTGGTCATGCCCAACCTCAACGGCTTCCAGGCCACGCGGGCCATCAGCCGTGAGGCAACCACCAAGCACATCCCAGTGATCCTGGTCACCACCAAGGACCAGGACACCGATCGCGTCTGGGGTATGCGCCAGGGCGCCAAGGCCTACCTGACCAAGCCTTTCAGCGAGGCCGAACTGTCCGAGGTGATCATCCGCAATCTTGGAGACGGGGCCGGCTCCGCGTAGGGGCGCCGCGAGTAAATCTGCTTACCGTGTTGCCCCAACGCGCCGCCGCGCGCTCGGGCATTCGCTTACGGGCGTTCCAGGGAACGGCGAATCCTTTACGCCCTGCGCCAGTCGTCTCCGAACGCGTCGCGCAGGTTCCGATAGGCATCGCGCTCGGCATCGGAATGCGCGCGCGGCGCCAGCACTTCCAGCTCCACGATCTGGTCGCCCGCGGGACTTGAACCGCTACCGGGCAGACCGCGCCCGCGCAGGCGCAGTTTGCGCCCGGCTTCCGAATCCGCGGGAATCCGCAGCTCGACCGGTCCCCCCAGCGTCGGCACGCTTACCGTCGCGCCAAGCGCGGCCTCCCAGGGCGCCACCGCCAACACATGGATGATGTTGCGGCCATCGACCTCGAATCGCGGATGCGCGGCGTACTCGACTTCCAGCAGCAGGTCGCCATGCGTGCCCTGGCCGCCAAGCCGGATCATCTGTCCCGGCTTGATGCCCTTGGGGACGCGCACGTCAAGCGTCTTGCCGTTGACGCTGATACGCACGCTGTCGCCGTTGTAGACAGCTTCGAGCGGCACTGCCAGCTTCGCGCGGGTGTCTCCGCGGGGCTGCGGACGCTGTCCACCTGGCCGCTGGCCTGAGCCTCCTTCTGCCCGCCGACGCCCGAACATCTCCTCGAAGAAATCGCTGAAGCCGCCACCAGCACCACCGCCGGCGAAGATTTCGTCGAAGTCGAAACCCTCCGCGCCGCCCTGCCCGAATCCACCCGGCGGCGGATGCACTTCGTCACCCGGCCGATACCCACGGGTCCGCAACTGATCGTAGGCCTTGCGCTTTTGTGGATCGCGCAATGCCTCATACGCCTCGTTGACCGCCTTGAACTTCTCCTCGGCGCCGGACTCCTTGCTGACATCAGGATGGAATTTGCGCGCGAGCCTGCGATACGCGGTCTTGATCTCCGCCTCACCCGCACTGGGCTCGACGCCGAGGGTGTCGTAGTAGTCCTTGAAGTGCATGCCCAGTCCAATCCCTTTCGCGGCAACGCAGCCGCTTTTCCACATTATCGCAACCTGCGCCAGGTTACGTTGACATGGCCTTAGCGCGGCGCCCGACAGACTGCCCCGTCAACACGGAGAAGCCCATGACCATCAAAGCCGGCGACCGCCTGCCCGAAGCCCCATTGCAACGCATCCGGGACGGCATCGAAACCGTCGACACGAATGCCCTGTTCGAAGGCAAGAAAATCGTGCTGTTTGCAGTGCCTGGCGCGTTCACGCCGACCTGTTCGGAAAAGCACCTGCCAGGCTTCGTGGAGCACTTCGAACAATTCCGCAAAAAGGGCGTCGATGTCGCCTGTATGTCGGTCAACGATCCGTTCGTGATGCAGGCCTGGGGACAAAGCCAGCACGTGCCAGCGGAGCTGATGATGCTCGCCGACGGCAATGGTCAGTTCACCCGTGCGCTCGGCCTGGAAATGGATGCCAGCGCTTATGGCATGGGCACACGCTCGAAACGTTTCGCCATCTACGCCGAGGATGGCGTTGCGAAGCAGGTTTTCGTCGAAGCGCCCGGGGAGTTTCGCGTTTCCTCGGCCGAGCATGTCCTGTCGCAGCTCCCCTGATTGCCCCCAACCGGAACCCACCATGAGCAAACCTGCAAAGAACTCACCCAGGAAAGCCGGCAAGCATGGCCCTGGTCCAGATAATCCCGGCGTACCGAAACCGCCATCCTCCCCTCCGCGGCGCAACGAGGCCGGCCTGACCGATGTTGCAACCTTGCGCGAGCGAGCGCGCAAGAGCATCGATGATGGTGCGATCACCGAAAGCTACACCGCTGACCGCAAGGTAGTCATCAAATTGCTCAACGAGGCGCTGGCGACCGAATGGGTGTGCGTGTTGCGCTACTACCGGCACTACTTCATGGCTTCGGGCATGCTCGCCGACTCGGTCAAGGCGGAGTTCCTGGAGCATGCGCAGCAGGAACTGGCGCATGCCAACAAGATCTCCGAACGCATCGTGCAACTGGGCGGCGAGCCGGACCTCAACCCTGACACGCTGACCGCGCGAGCGCACGCCGAGTACAAGCCGGGCCATGACCTGCGCGACATGGTCAAGGAAAACCTGATCGCCGAGCGCATCGCGATCGACAGCTATCGCGAGATGATCAATTACATCGGCGACCGCGACACCACCACCAAGCGCATCCTCGAATTCGTGCTGTCGCAGGAAGAGGAACACGCCGACGACATGGCAGACCTGCTGGACGGCTGGGTCGGGAAATAAGCGCGACGTAGCGGCCCTGCCAAAACAAAACGGGCGGCCAATGGCCGCCCGTTTTGCGTTTCGCGATGCGGTGGATTATTCCGGGGATGCCTCGACGGCTGCCGCAATGCCGGATTCGGCAACATCGACTTCCTCATCGAGCGACGCATCCACGCGTTCGACCGCCTGCAACGACTCGTCGCTGGCCAGTCGCATCAGGGTGACGCCCTGGGTATTGCGGCTGACCTGCGAGATTTCCGACGCCCGGGTCCGCACAAGCGTGCCTCCGTCGGAGATCAGCAACACTTCGTGGTGGTCGCTGAGCTGGATGGCACCGACCAGCTTGCCGTTGCGTTCGGTGGTCTTGAGCGCGATCACGCCCTGTGTGCCGCGACCTTTTCGCGGATAGTCGGCAACCGGGGTGCGCTTGCCGTAGCCACGCTCGCTTGCGGTCAGGATGTCGCCGTCGCCCTCGATGACGATCAGGCTGACGACCGCGGCACCATCGGTGCCCTCGCCACTCTCCGCCAGGCGCATGCCGCGCACGCCCGTAGCGGTACGCCCCATCGACCGGACTCCGCCCTCGGCGAAACGCACAGCCTTGCCGTTGCTGGCGAACAGCATGATGTCGCGCTCACCGTTGGTCAGCGCCACGCCGATCAGCGCATCGCCTTCATCAAGATTGATCGCGATCTTGCCGCGCTGCAGGCGGAACGCGAACTCGGTCAGCGGTGTCTTCTTGACCGTGCCGTGGCGGGTCGCAAAAAACACGAAGCAGTCGTCGCGATAGTCGCGCACCGGCAACACGGCTTGCACCTGTTCGCCGGGTTCCAGCGGAATCCAGTTGATGATCGGACGACCGCGCGCATTGGGGCCCGCATCGGGCAACTGGTATACCGGCAACCAGAACACACGGCCGGCGCTGGTGAAGGTCAGCAGCGTGTCGTGGGTATTGACCAGCCATAACTGGTCGATGAAATCTTCGTCCTTGGTCGCCGCCGCGTTGCGACCCTTACCCCCACGCTTCTGCGCACGATAGCTGCTGGCTGGCTGGCGTTTGGCGTAGCCGGAATGCGACAACGTGACCACCACGTCTTCCGGCGCAATCAGGTCGAGGATGTCGAGATCCTCTTCGCTGGCACGGATCTCGCTGCGGCGTGCATCGCCGAATTCTTCCTTTAAATTGCGCAGCTCGGTACGGATGACATCGAGCAAAACATCGGGATTCTCCAGGATGCCGATCAGTCCGGCGATCGTGTCCAGCAGCAGCTTGTATTCG
>JANMAO010000175.1:0-29851 GCA_031359875.1 Lysobacter sp. | reverse complement strand
GCCGCGACCTGCAGTTCCGGTCGCGGCTAAAGCCGCTCCTACAAAAGAGCCATTGCGCACTCATGATCGCCATTACGCTCCCAGACGGCAGCCGCCGCGAATTCGACCAGCCGGTTTCCGTTGCCGATGTCGCCGCTTCGATCGGTCCCGGCCTGGCCAAGGCCGCTCTCGCCGGGAAGGTCGACGGCAAGCTCGTCGACACCAGCCATCGCATCGACAACGACGCCGCGCTGGAGATCGTCACCGACAAGCATCCCGACGCGCTCGATGTGCTGCGCCATTCCACCGCGCACCTGCTCGCGCAGGCCGTGCAGCGCCTGTTTCCGGGCGCGCAGGTCACGATCGGCCCGGTGATCGACAACGGCTTCTATTACGACTTCGCCTACGAACGCCCGTTCACGCCGGAAGACCTGCCGGCGATCGAGCTGGAGATGCAGAAGATCGTGAAGGAAGCGACGCCGGTAACGCGCAGCGTGAAGTCGCGCGACGCCGCCGTCGCGTTCTTCCGTGGCATCGGTGAGGCCTACAAGGCTGAGATCATCGAGTCGATTCCGGCCACCGAAGACCTGTCGCTGTACACGCAAGGCGAATTCACCGACCTGTGCCGTGGCCCGCATGTGCCCGGCACCGACAAGCTGCGCGCATTCAAGTTGATGAAAGTCGCCGGCGCGTACTGGCGCGGCAATTCCGACAACCAGATGCTCAGCCGCATCTATGGCACTGCGTGGCTCAACGACAAGGACCTCAAGGCCTATCTCACGCAACTCGAAGAAGCCGAGAAGCGCGACCACCGCAAGATCGCCAAGCAGCAAAACCTGTTCCACCTGCAGGAAGAAGCCCCGGGCCTGGTGTTCTGGCATCCGAAGGGTTGGTCGATCTGGCAGGTCGTCGAGCAGTACATGCGCAAGGTGTACCGCGATAGCGGCTATTCCGAAGTGCGCTGCCCGCAGATCCTCGACGTGTCGCTGTGGAAGAAGTCCGGGCACTGGGACAACTACAAGGACAACATGTTCTTCACGGAGTCGGAGAAGCGCACCTATGCGCTCAAGCCGATGAATTGTCCCGGCCACGTGCAGGTGTTCAACCAGGGCCTGCACAGTTATCGTGACCTTCCGATCCGCTACGGGGAGTTCGGCGCCTGCCATCGCAACGAGCCGTCGGGCGCTCTGCACGGCATCCTGCGCGTGCGCGGTTTCACCCAGGACGACGGCCATATCTTCTGCACCGAAGAACAGATCGAGGCCGAGGTCACCGCCTTCCACAAGCAGGCGATGGCGGTTTACGCCGACTTCGGCTTCACCGACGTCCAACTCAAGCTCGCCCTGCGCCCCGAGCCGCGCCTGGGCGACGATTCAACCTGGGACAAGGCCGAGGCAGCGCTGCGCAATGCGCTGCGGGCCTGCGGCGTGGAATGGGAGGAGTTGCCGGGCGAGGGGGCCTTCTACGGCCCGAAGATCGAGTACCACCTCAAGGACGCGATCGGCCGCACCTGGCAGCTGGGCACGATGCAGGTCGATTTCATGATGCCGGAGCGCCTTGGCGCCGAATACGTCGACGAGACCAGCCAGAAGCGGACCCCGGTCATGCTGCACCGGGCGATTGTCGGCTCGATGGAGCGCTTCATCGGCATCCTGATCGAGCACCATGCCGGCAGTTTTCCGTCCTGGCTGGCCCCGGTGCAGGCGGTGGTGATGAACATCACCGATGCCCAGGCCGACTGGAGCGAAGCCGTCCGGAAAACCCTTGCAAATCAAGGCGTCCGCGTCGCCGCCGATTTGCGGAACGAGAAGATCGGCTATAAGATTCGCGAACACACGCTACAGCGGGTGCCTTACCTGCTGGTGGTCGGGGACCGCGAGAAGGACAATGGGGCAGTAGCCGTGCGCACACGTGCGGGGGAAGATCTGGGCACCATGTCCGTCGCCGATTTCGTCTCCCGTTTACACGGTGGCAATGTTTAATTTAGTGCCGGCCACAATTTGAAGACTGGCCCGGTCGCTTTGCGATCGGCATGTTCCACTCCGGAGATCGCAACATCAGCACCCCTGAAAAGCAGAACCGCAAGAACAACGAAATCCGCGTACCGAAGGTGCGCGTGATTGGCAGCGATGGTGAAATGGTCGGCGTCCTATCGCGCGAGGAAGCGCTTGCGAAGGCCGAGGAAGAAGGCATGGATCTGGTCGAAATCCAGCCCAACGCCGATCCGCCGGTGTGCAGGATCATGGACTTCGGCAAGTTCAAGTTCGAGCTGCAGAAGAAGGCGAACCTGGCTAAGAAGAAGACCAAGCAGGTCGAGATCAAGGAAATGAAGTTCCGCCCCGTCACCGACGAGGGCGACTACCAGATCAAGCTGCGCAACATGCGCCGCTTCCTGGAAGAGGGCGACAAGATCAAGGTCAACATCCGCTTCCGTGGCCGCGAAATGAGCCACCAGGAGCTCGGCCGCGAGATGGCCAATCGCATCGAGGCTGACCTCGGCGAAGACATCGTCATCGAGTCGCGTCCGCGCCTGGAAGGCCGGCAGATGGTGATGATGATCGCGCCCAAAAAGAAAACTTGATCGGCCGCTGGTCGATCACGCCGACCGTTCCCCTCTCGCGCGCTTGCGGGGAGAGGGCAAAGGGTGAGGGCAGGGCGCCGCAAGGCGCCTTCGCTTTTTTGGTTCGTTCGCCAAGAAGCGCCCCTCATCCGCCCTTCGGGCACCTTCTCCCCGTTGCGCGGGGCGAAGGATGCACTCTCGGCAAACCCACTGATTCTCAAGGAAATATTTGCAAGGCGAGCGCCAAGCCCGCATAATGCGCGGCCCGGTTCGCCGGGTGCGTCATCGCAGTGCGTTATTAGCAAGATCAGGACCTGTCGCGGATTCCCTGGATAACAGTATGGGGATCAACGACTTACGACCGGCAAGGGCAGGATGGAAAGCGTGGCGCGTGCAGATTTGCGCAAGCCGCCGCCCAGCCAGTGACAGCAACCGAAAGGATCTCCCGCAATGCCCAAGATCAAGACCAATCGGGCGGCGGCCAAGCGCTTCCGGAAGACAGCTTCCGGCAAGTTCAAGTGCGGCCACGCCAACAAGAGCCACATCCTCACCAAGAAAGCGACCAAACGAAAACGCAATCTCCGGCAGACGAACCATGTTCGTCCCGAAGACGCGGGACGTCTGAAACGCATGCTTCCGTACTTGTGAGGAGATGAGAAATGGCACGAGTTAAACGTGGTGTACAGGCGCGTCGCCGCCACAAGAAAGTTCTGAAGCAGGCCAAGGGCTACTACCACGCCCGCCGCAAGGTCTTCCGCGTCGCCAAGCAGGCGGTGACGAAGGCCCTGCAGTACGCCTACATCGGCCGCAAGCAACGCAAGCGTCAGTTCCGCTCACTGTGGATCGCGCGTATCAACGCCGCATCCCGCATCAACGGCATCAGCTATAGCCGTTTCATGAACGGCCTGTTGAAGGCCGGCATTACCCTCGACCGCAAGGTGCTGGCAGACATCGCCGTGCACGACGCGGTGGGTTTTGCGGCGCTGGCTGAAAAGGCAAAAGGCGCGCTCGCAGCGTAAGTTTGTTCCGGTTGCCGTGCGGATTTCGCGCTGCGAACGGACAATGCGGTACACGCATGGGGAAGGGCGCAAGTCCTTCCCCATTTGTTTTCTGCGGTGGGGGATATGAGCGAAATCGATCAACTCAGCCAGCAGGCGTTACGCGACATTGAATCCGCGCAGTCGCCGGATGCGCTGGAGGCATTGCGTGTCGCCTTGCTCGGCAAGCACGGCAGCATCACCGCGCAACTCAAGCAGCTTGGGATGTTGCCGGCCGAGCAGCGCAAGAGCGCCGGTGAAGCGATCAATCGCGCCCGCGACGCGATCGGTGAAGCCTTGGCGGCGCGCAAGGTCGAACTGGATGCTGTCGCCCTCGATATCCGTCTTGCGACCGAAACCATCGACGTCACCTTGCCAGGCCGCAATCCATCTCGCGGCGGCCTGCACCCGGTCAGCTGCACGCTCGAGCGCATCACCGATATCTTCGGCCGGCTCGGTTACGAACTCGCCGACGGCCCCGAGATCGAGGACGACTGGCACAACTTCGAGGCGCTGAACTTCCCGCCGCACCATCCGGCGCGCGCGATGCACGACACGTTCTACTTGGACGACGGCCGCCTCCTCCGTACCCATACCTCGGGCGTACAGGTGCGTTACATGCAGGATCTTATTGCCGACGGCCGTCAGCCGCCGTTGCGCATGATCGCCGCCGGCAAGGTCTATCGCAGCGACAGCGACCAGACCCATACACCGATGTTCCATCAGGTTGAAGGGCTGCTGGTCGACGAGCACGCTAGTTTCGCCGACCTCAAGGGCACGCTGAGCGAATTCGTGCGCGCGTTTTTCGAGCGCGATTTCGCGATGCGTTTCCGCCCGAGCTATTTCCCATTCACCGAGCCATCGGCCGAAGTCGACATCGCCTGGCAGCAGCCGGACGGTTCGACGCGCTGGCTGGAAGTCCTCGGTTGCGGCATGGTCCATCCGCAGGTGCTGCGCAACGTCGGCATCGATCCGGAGCGTTACACCGGCTTCGCCTTCGGTTTGGGTGTCGAACGGTTTGCGATGCTGCGCTACGGCGTCGACGACCTGCGCGGTTTCTTCGACAACGATGTGCGCTTTTTGCGGCAGTTCGCGTGAGGATTGACGCATGAAATTCTCCGAAAACTGGCTGCGCCAACACGTCAAGATCGACGCGACGCGCGACGAACTCGCCGCGACGCTGACTGCGATCGGACTCGAAGTCGAGGACATGACCGTGCTCGGCGAGTCGCTCGATGGCGTCGTCGTCGCGCGCATCGTCGAATGCGAAAAGCATCCCGAAGCCGATCGTCTGCAAGTCTGCCAGGTCGATGCAGGGCAGGGCAGCTTGCTGCAGATCGTCTGTGGAGCCCCGAATGCGCGCCCCGGACTGGTCGCTCCACTCGCCATCATCGGCACCACGGTTGGCGACGTAGTCATCAAGGCTGCGAAACTGCGTGGTGTCGACTCCAACGGCATGCTCTGTTCGGCGAGGGAACTCGGCCTGGATGTCGATGCGTCCGGATTGCTGGAGTTGCCGGCAGACGCGCCGCTCGGCACGCCGCTCGCCGACTACCTTGGGCTGCCGGACGCCAGCATCGAGCTGAAGCTGACGCCGAATCGTGCCGATTGCTTCAGCGTGCGCGGCATCGCGTTCGATGTCGCGGCAGCGTGCGGCAGTGAAGTCGCGAAGTGCGACATCACGCCGATGCCTTCACTCAACGATGCGAGCCTTGCGATCGAGTTGAATGCCGGCGCCGACGCGCCGCGCTACGTCGGTCGCGTGATCGAAGGCGTCAACGCAGCGCGCAGGACGCCGGTGTGGATGGCGGAACGCTTGCGTCGCAGTGGCATCCGTCCGGTCAGCCTCCTGGTCGACGTGACCCAGTACGTGATGCTGGAACTCGGACAGCCGATGCATGCCTATGATCGCGAGTTGCTGCGCGGTCCGATCGGCGTTCGCCGCGCCCGTGCCGGTGAGACGCTGAAACTACTCGACGGTCGCGATGTCGGCGTCGACGGGGAATTCCTGCTGATCACCGACGCCAGCGGTACTGATGGAAGCCGCGCGATCGGGTTGGCCGGCGTGATGGGCGGCTTCGACACGCGCGTCACCGATTCGACGCAGAACGTGTTCCTCGAGGCCGCGCATTTTGCACCGAGCGCGGTCATCGGTCGCGGGCGCAAGCTTGGACTGCACACCGATGCCGCGCATCGTTTCGAGCGCGGCGTCGACCCGGAACTGCCGCGCCAGGCAATGGAAATCGCGACACGGCTGATCGTCGAGATCGCTGGCGGCGCGCCGGGTCCGGTGGTCGAGGCGGTGCTCCCTGAGCACTTGCCGCGACCGCAATCGATCGTCCTGCGTCGCGCGAGACTCGCGCGCGTACTCGGCGTGGCGATTGCCGATCCGGAAGTCGAACGAATTCTGCGTGCGCTGGGTCTGGGTGTCGAAGGCACCACCGATGGCTGGCGGGTGACACCGCCGACGCGCCGTTTCGATCTGGCCATCGAGGAGGACCTGATCGAGGAGATCGCACGCATCCATGGCTACGACGCGATCCCGACCACGCTGCCCGCAGGTGCGACGCGTCTTGCGGCGCCGGTCGAAACCCGAGTCGACGAAGCGAGCGTGCGCAGGCAGCTTGCCGCGCGCGATTGCCTGGAAGCGATCAATTACGCCTTCGTCGACGCGGCCCTGCTTGCAACATGGAATGCCCAGTCCGGCGCAGTGCCGCTGGCCAATCCACTGAGTGCCGAACTCGGCGTTTTGCGGCCGCTGCTGCTGCCGGGCCTAGTGGCCGCGCTGACGCGCAACACCGCGCGCCAGCAGTCGCGCGTGCGGTTGTTCGAACTCGGCAAGGTGTTTGCCCTGAATCCAGCAGGTGCACCGACCGAAACCCTGCGCGTTGCCGCGGTCGCCTGTGGCGACGCGTCGCCCGAGCAATGGAGCGAGCCGACGCGCGCAGTCAATTTCCATGACCTCAAAGGCGATCTCGACAGCCTCGCTGCGCTGTCCGGCGCGGTGCTGGAGTACCGGCCTGGGCAGGCCGAATGGGGCCATCCGGGGCGGTCGGCCGACGTCTACCGGGACGGCGTCAGGCTCGGCTGGGTCGGGCAGTTGCATCCGCGCCTGCAGCAGGCTCTCGACCTGGATTGCGACGTGATTGCTTTCGAGCTCGACTTGGAGCCACTACTGCTGCGCGCGTTGCCGAAGGCCCGGCCGCTATCCAGGTATCCGTCCGTCCGCCGTGACCTCGCGTTCGTCGTCGCGGAGAGCGTGCCGTGGGCGGCAATTTCAGCGAGCGCGGAAGCTGCGGCGGGCGCCTGCCTGCAGGAGCTTCGGCTGTTCGACCGCTACGCCGGCAAGGGCGTGGAAATCGGATTCAAGAGTTTCGCTATGGGCTTGATTCTGCAGGAGGAATCGCGCACGCTCACTGACCGCGAGGTGGACGCGGTGGTGGCCAGAGTCACGGCCGCATTGCAGCATGAGCACGGTGCGCGAATCCGTGATTGATCTGTTCGCAGGCGCTGCTGTTGCAGGACATGTTCGGCTGATCGTTTACAGGGGAACGATGTGGCTTTGACCAAGGCGGAAATGGCCGAGCGTCTGTACGAAGACGTGGGCCTGAACAAACGCGAGGCGAAGGAGTTCGTCGACGCATTCTTCGATGCGTTGCGCGAAGCGTTGGAGCAGGGGCGGCAGGTCAAGCTGTCGGGCTTCGGCAACTTCGACCTGCGGCGCAAGAACCAGCGGCCGGGACGCAATCCAAAGACAGGTGAAGAGATTCCGATCTCGGCACGCACGGTCGTCACCTTCCGCCCGGGGCAGAAATTGAAGGAACGCGTCGAAGCCTATGCCGGGGCAGGGCATGCTTGACCCGGGCAGCAATCGCGAACTGCCAGCGATCCCGGCGAAGCGCTACTTCACCATTGGTGAGGTCAGCGAGCTGTGCGACGTCAAACCGCATGTGCTGCGCTACTGGGAAACCGAATTTCCATCGCTCAAGCCGGTCAAGCGTCGCGGCAACCGTCGCTACTATCAGCGCCACGATGTGCTGATGGTGCGCCAGATCCGCGGCCTGCTGTATGAGCAGGGTTACACCATCGGTGGCGCGCGCCTGCGCCTGGATGGCGAGGACGCGAAGCAGGAATCGGCACTGAGCTCGCAGATCATGAAGCAGGTTCGGGTGGAGCTCGAGGAAGTCTTGCAGCTGTTGCGCAGATAACAGCCCGATGCCGTAGTCCCCAGCGCGCGGCGGCGCGGCGGCAGACTGTCCCCAGCGAGTTGCGCCGTGGCGCGGTGCGGGTGGAGCT
Organism: Lysobacter sp.; assembly: GCA_031359875.1. Lineage (GTDB taxonomy): Bacteria > Pseudomonadota > Gammaproteobacteria > Xanthomonadales > Xanthomonadaceae > Cognatiluteimonas. The sequence goes on along the minus strand of JANMAO010000175.1, from coordinate 21,979 downwards.
CGAGGAAGTCTTGCAGCTGTTGCGCAGACAACAGCCCGATGCCGTATTCCCCAGCGCGCGGCGGCGCGGCGATAGACTGTCCCCAGCGAGTTGCGGCGTGGCGCGGTGCGGATGGAGTTTGAGGACGTCTTGCAGCTCTTGCGGCGCTGAGTCCCCCTTGAAGGCGGGGATCCAGCGACTTTTCCTCATCGCTCACAGGCAATGTTGCTGGCTCCCCGCTTGCACAGGATGACGAGCGCTGTTTGACCGCTATAATTGGGTCGTAGTCGGGGCGTAGCGCAGCCTGGTAGCGCATCTGCCTGGGGGGCAGAGGGTCGTCGGTTCAAATCCGGCCGCCCCGACCAATCGAGTTGCAAATTAAACGCCCGGCATGCCGGGCGTTTTGCAATCTGTGGAAGCAAGGTCAGAGCGCGATGCTGCGTGCCTTTGGATGCTGCGACAACGCAGGCCAACGCGCCAGGACCGATGCACGAATACCGGCGACATCCAGTCCGGCTTCGGCGAGCAGATCCTCGCGGCTGGCGTGGTGCTGGAAGGCATCGGGCAAGCCGAGGTGCAGGATCGGCAGCGTGATGTGATCCGCCGACAGCAATTCGGCAACACCGGAACCGGCGCCGCCTGCGATCACGTTGTCTTCCAGTGTCACGAAGCCTTCGTGCGACTTCGCAAGATCCAAAATCAACGCGCGGTCGAGCGGTTTGACGAAGCGCATGTTGACGACCGTCAGCCCCAACTCCTCGCCGACGCTTTCTGCTGCCGGTACGAGGGCACCGAAGGCCAGTAACGCGATGCGGGAGCCGCGCCGGCGCAACTCGGCCTTGCCGATCGGCAAGGTGTCGAGCGTGGTCTGCACCGCGACGCCGGGCCCGCTGCCGCGCGGGTAACGCACTGCCGCCGGGCCGCAGAAGGCAAAGCCGGTGCTCAGCATTTGCCGGCACTCGTTCTCGTCGGAGGCGGCCATCACGATCATGTTCGGCACGCAGCGCAGGTAGCTCAGGTCGAGGTTGCCTGCGTGGGTCGCGCCATCCGGGCCGACCACGCCGCCGCGATCGATCGCGAACAGCACGTCGAGGTTCTGGATCGCGACGTCATGTACCAGTTGGTCATAGCCGCGCTGCAGGAAGGTCGAGTAGATCGCGACGACGGGTCTGGCGCCCTCGCAGGCCATGCCCGCGGCAAGCGTCACCGCATGTTGCTCGGCGATGGCGACGTCGAAATAGCGGTCGGGATATTCCTTGCTGAAGCGCACCATGCCCGAGCCCTCGCGCATCGCCGGGGTGATCGCGAGCAGCTTCGGATCGGCGGCGGCCATGTCGCACAGCCAATCTCCGAACACTTCGGTATAGGACGGTTTCTTCGCGCCGGGCTTGCTCACCAGGCCCTGTGAAGGATCGAACGGCGACACGGCGTGGTAGCCGATCTGGTCGTCCTCGGCCAGCTCGTAGCCTTTGCCCTTGGTGGTGATGACGTGCAGCAGCTGCGGACCCTTGAGCTTCTGCAGCGTTTTCATGGTCGCCACCAGCGCTTGCACATCGTGTCCGTCGATCGGGCCGGTGTAGTGGAAGCCCATTTCCTCGAACAGCGTGGAGGGCACGAACATGCCTTTCCAGTGTTCCTCCCAACGTCGTACGAACTTCGCCGTCGGACTCGTCTTCTTGTCGCCGAGCAGCTTCTTGCCGCCCTCGCGCAGCGCATTGAGCGTGCGGCTGCCGGTCATGCGACCGAGCATGCGGGTGACACCACCGACGTTTTCGGAGATCGACATCCGGTTGTCGTTGAGGATGACGAGGAGATCGGGTTCGGGATCCATGCCACCGGCGTGGTTGAGCGCCTCGTAGGCCATGCCCGCGGTCATCGCGCCATCGCCGATCACGGCCACGACCTTGCGGTTGTTGCCATTGGCGGCATTCTGATTAGCGATCGCCATGCCGAGCGCCGCCGAGATCGAGGTCGACGAGTGGCCGACACCAAAGGTGTCGTACTCGCTTTCCTCGCGCTTGGGGAACGGCGCGATGCCGTCCTTCTGCTTGACGGTGTGGATCAGGTCGCGGCGGCCGGTCAGGATCTTGTGCGGATAGCACTGGTGGCCCACGTCCCAGACGATGCGGTCGTCCGGGGTGTCGTAGAGGTAATGCAGCGCGACGGTGAGTTCGATCACGCCCAGGCCCGCGCCGAAATGGCCGCCGCTCTTGCCGACCGACTCGATCAGATAGGCACGTAGTTCCTCGGCGATCGCCGGCAACTCGTCCGCATCGAACTGACGCAGGTCGGCGGGGGTATTGATTCGGGACAGGCGCGGATAACGCGTGGGGTCAATCATGGCTTGCTCGTCATGGATCAGCATTTTCCTCGCCACGGCCGTGACGGGCAAGAAAACGCATTCACCGTTCACCGCGCGTAAGGCTATTTACCGCGCAGGCGTCCGAACAGGCCGCCCGGTTTCTGTACCTCGGCCGGGTCGGCTGAAGGCTCGGGCACGAATTCCGCGAAGCCGGTGACCAGGCTGGCATTGACGAAATCGATGACATCCGTGAACGGCACGCCGCTCGCAGCGGTGATTTCTTCCAGGGTTGCCGGACCTTTCATCATCGCCGTGGCGATGCGGAAGTGCTTGGGAAACTCGCGCTCGGTCTGTGGCCATTTGCTCAGTTTGAAACGGCCGGCAGGATCGAACTCCGGGAACAGCACGCCCTTGCCTGCGAGCAGGCCTCCATACCACTGCAGGCGGTTCAATGGCTGCGCGGCCCCCAAGGTCGCGGTCTCGAGCGCCCAGGCGGCTGCATCGACGGGCTCGAAGTCCTTGCTCGCGACGATGCCGTCGAACGTGGCTGCAAGCGGCTTCAGCGCGGCGCTCGCATAGTACTGGCGGGCATCGGCATCGATCAGCACGGTCTGGCCGCTCGCCGGCCGGTAGCGCAGGCGTCCGCTCAGCGCGCCAGGCGCCAGCCAGTCGGCGAGGCCGCGCTCGCGCGGCGGCGCGGGCGGCGGTGTGACGACGGTCGGCTGGGGGATAGCCGGCGGGACAGGTGCCGGGACGACGGGTGACGGGGCAATCGTGGTGGGTGCGAGGGTTCCGGCTTCAACCGAACTTGCCAGGCCCGGTGCGGGCGCGGGTGCTTCGGCCTCCTCGTCGACCGGCAGCGGGTGCTCCTCGGGCAACAGATCCTGCGGGGCAGGCGACGGCGACATGCCCGAGGGCACGGGGGCTTTTGCTGGGCGTGCTTCTGCTTCAGGCAGGCGTGTCTCAGGTAAGCGCGCCTCAGGCGGTGGCATCGCCTGCACGGGTACGCCGGCATCCGACGCGATCGCCTGCAACAGAGTGGCTACGCTTTCGGCATCGAACGGTCGGCTGAGGTGGAAATTCGCCTGCGTTCTTGGGGCCGACGTCAGCCCGATCACCTTTTTGCCGGCGGCATGCAGCCGCAGCCAGCTCATCGGCCCGTACATGCTGTCCATGTCGACGATGACGTGCTCGGCCTCTACCTCGGGCTGCAACTGCCAGGGCTTGCCAAGGCGCGCATTGGCCTGCTCGAAGGCCGCGGTCAATGCCGCCTCGGTGGCCGAGTCCATGCCGGTGAAACCGAGCGTCAACGCCATAGTGCAATCCGAAGCAGGAAGGACCCGAGTGTAGCGAAGTTACGCGGGAATGGCGGCGGCGTCGGCGTCCACCGGATTCGTCCGCCGACTCAGGCGAGCCTTGCGCTTGGGCAAGTGATTCTTCAGGAACGCCATCTGGTCGGCGAGGATATTGCGGTTCGACAGGATCAGGTGCTCGATCCAGCTCGGCCGGTAGGGCACTGCGAGCAATGGCATCGATGCCTGCTGCGGCGTGCGACCACCCTTGCGCGAATTGCAGTGGAAGCAGGCGGCGACCACGTTTTCCCAGGTGTCGCGACCGCCTTTCGACAGCGGTATGACGTGGTCGCGGGTGAGGTGCTGGCGGTTGAAGTCCCGGCCGCAGTACAGACACAGGTGCTGGTCACGCGCGAACAGCGCCACGTTGGTCAGGGCCGGGGTCGGATCGAGCGCATGCGGACGCGCATGGCCACGTGCGGCGACGATGGGATGCAGGTCGAGCACGCTCTGCGTGCCAGTGGCGCGACAGGTGCCTCCATGCACGCTCAGGCAGGGATCGCCCAAGGTCCAGGCGACGGCGCCGCGGACGTAGAGGCAGGTGGCGTCCTGCCAGCTCATCCAGTCGAGTACGCGACCATACGCATCCAGCGACAGCAGGCGCACGGCATCGAGTCGGACGATGACAGGGACACAAGCGCCGCCGGAATCCGCAGGGATTCCAGTCTGGACCAGGCGCAGCGTCGCTCTGTCGGTCTCCATCGGAGGGATCTCCATCGAGAAAATCAGCTTATACCCGTTCGCTGCGGTTTTGTAGCGCGCGCCGTCCGGTAACGAGGCCGTCAGGCGTCGAAGGCTGCCGCATCCAGCGTCATCAAGGACCCGGCGCCGCTTTCGATCGCCGCCTTGTGCGCCAGCGTGCGCGGCAGGATGCGGGCGAAGTAGAAACGCGCGGTCTCGCGTTTGCTGTCCTTGAATGCCTGCGACTGTCGTGACGTCTCGGCCGCGGCGACGCTGCGCGCCCACCAGTAGGCGAGTGCGACGTAACCGGAATAGAAGAGATAGTCGAAGGCCGCCGCGCCGACCTCGTCCGCATTGGCGACCGCTCGCTGGCCGATCGCCGAGGTCAGCTGTTGCCACTCGGCGGCCTTGGCGCGCAGCGGCGCGATGAATTCCGCGACTGCGTCGTTGCCGGCACTCGCGGTGCAGAACTCGTCGATCATCGCCAGCATCACCCGCAAGCCGGCGCCCTGCTGCTGCAGCACCTTGCGACCCATCAGGTCGAGCGCCTGGATGCCGGTGGTGCCCTCGTACAACGTCGTGATCCGCGCATCGCGCGCGAGTTGCTCCATGCCGTGCTCGGCGATGTAACCGTGACCGCCGAAACATTGCAGCGCGTGGTACGTGCATTCCACGCCCCACTCGGTGAGGCAGGCCTTGACGATCGGCGTGACGAACCCGAGCAGGGCATCGGCCTGCGCGCGTTCGCCGGCATCGGTGCCATGGCCAACGATATCGACCAGCGACGCTGCGTGGTAACCGAGCAGGCGCCCGCCTTCGACCAGCGCCTTCTGCGTCAACAACATGCGACGCACGTCGGGATGCACGATGATCGGATCGGCCGGCTTGTCGGGGAATTTCGCGCCGGACAGGGAACGCATCTGCAGGCGGTCGCGCGAATACCGCAGCGCGTTCTGCCAGGCGCGATCGGCGAGGCCCAGGCCCTGCAGTCCGACCGCGAGACGCGCGGTGTTCATCATGGTGAACATTGCGGCGAGACCTTTGTTGGGTTCGCCGATCAGCCAACCCTGCGCGTCATCGAAGTTGATCACGCAGGTCGCGGAGCCATGGATGCCCATCTTGTGTTCGAGCGCGCCACAGCGCACCGCGTTGCGTTCGCCGAGCACCGCGGGCCGCTCGCCCAGAGCCTGTCGAAGGACGCGCATTTTCGGTACGATGAACATCGAAATGCCCTTGCTGCCGGCCGGCGCATCCGGCAGCCGCGCCAGCACCAGATGCACGATGTTGTCGGTGAAATCGTGCTCGCCGGCAGTGATGAAGATCTTGGTGCCGGAGATCGAATAGCTGCCGTCGGCATCCGGTACCGCCTTGGTCCTGAGCAGGCCCAGGTCGGTGCCGCAATGCGCCTCGGTCAGGCACATGGTGCCGGTCCAGCGGCCTTCGATGATCGGTTTCAGGAAGGCTTCCTGCTGCCACGGCTCGCCGTGGTGCAGTAGCGCCTCGGTCGCGCCGTGCGAGAGCAGCGGGAAGTTGCCCCAAGCCAGGTTCGCCGCGTCGATCATCTCCTTCAGCGGCACGCCGGCCGCGTGCGGCAGGCCTTGTCCGCCGAACTCGACCGGCGAGACCAGCCCGGCCCAGCCGCCTTCGACGTACTGCGCATAGGCTTGGCTGAAACCCGGCGGCGTGGTGACGGCGCCAGTTGCCGGATCGAACTTGCAACCAACCTCGTCGCCAACGCGGTTGAGCGGGGCGAGCACGGTCTCGGTGAAGCGCGCGGCTTCGTCCAGCACCGCATCGACGATGTCGCGCGTGGCGTCGGCAAAACTCAGGCGCGCGAACAATGCTTCCGCGCCGAGCACGTCGAACAGGACGAAACGCATGTCGGAAAGCGGGGCGCGGTAGATGCTCATGAGCAATGAACCCGGAAGAAAAGTGACAGCGCTTGTTTTTTGCGTGCCGACAACCAATCGCTAGCGCAACACTCCCGCAAGACCGGGCACCGGGCTCAACGCGTTGCTGCGCTTGATCTTGTAGTTGTGGATGCTGCCCTTCTCCGGCGCGGCGTCGAGGGTGCCTTCAAGCCTGTAGTCGACGCCACTTGCGCGCGCCAATGCATCGGCAATCACGATCTTCGCCGAGGATGAAGGCATGAATGCCAAAGTGGCGACGTCCGCCGACTCCGGCCCGATCGAAAGTCCCGGCCGTCCCTGCAACGTGCCAGCGGATTCGCCACCCATCGTCATCGCGAGGCTGACATTGTCGAAACGCATCGGCACCGTGCTGAAGTTGTCGATGCGCAGGTCGACCGACCAGCTGCCATCGGCGCGTACGGTGAGTTGCTGGATGTTGGCGGACGGTTCGGAGACGCGTCGCACTGGACCGGTGCCGCAGGCCGCGAGCAACAAGCAGGACATGGCGACGGCCGCCATTGCAGAACGCTTCATGCCGAACTCCGTCATGCCGAGCTCCATTGTGCCGAGCTCCATTGTGTGTGTTCCCGAGGATACACCGGCGCTGTAGCGCTTCGGACGCATCGAAGGTCAGTCCAGCAGGCCCTTGCGCAGGGCATAGCGCACCAGTTCGGCGGTATTGCGCACGTCGAGCTTGTCGAGCACGCGGCCGCGATGGTTCTCGGCGGTCTTGACGCTGATCCCGAGCCGACGTGCGATCTCCTTGGTGGTCATCCCTTCCGCCATGAGGTGGAACACCTCGCGTTCGCGCGCGGTGAGGCGGCCATAGGGATCGTCGAGCGTGCGCTCGGGATGTTGCAGCTGGTCGGCGAGGGTCTTTGCAGCCTGCGGTCCGAAATAACCGCGACCGGCATGCAGGCTGCGCACCGCGGCCAACAATTCGGCGGCGGCGCTGTCCTTCACCAGGTACCCGGACGCACCGGCGCGCACAGCCTGCAGTACGTATTCGTCTTCCTGGTGCATGGTCAGCACCAGGACCTTGGTGTCCGGCAATGCTTCGCGCAGTCGTCGTACTACCTCGATGCCGTTGAGCCGTGGCATCGACAGATCGGCAATCACGATGTCGGGACGCAGCAGCACCGCTTTTTCCAGTGCCTCGATGCCATCGGATGCCTGGGCCACGACCTGCACGTCGCCGTCGGCCTGCAGAACGCTGACCAGGCTTTCACGAACCATGGTGTGATCGTCGGCGATCAGTACGCGCATGCTTTACTCCCCTTCGGTAAAACTGCGCGCCGCTTCACTCCGCGTCAAGTCAGCCGGCGCCAAGCGGAATGGTCGCACGCAGGCGGGTACCGTTGCCGGGCGATGCACGCAGCTCCAGCTGGCCGCCATACAGGCGCAGACGCTCGCGCATGCTGCCCAGCCCACTGCCACCGGCAGTTGCGACCTTGGCCGGGTCGAAGCCGTGGCCGTCGTCGATCACCTGCAACTGCAGCTGGCGGTCGCGGACGACCAGGCGCACCAGCACGCTGGTGGCGGCTGCATGCTTGCCGGCGTTGTTGAGCGCTTCCTGGGCGACGCGGAACAACAGTGTCTGCAGTTCGCCATCGAGTTCGGGCAGCGGTTCGATCTCGACCACCACAGCCATGCCAACCGTTTCCTGCACGCTGCGGGCGAGCCAGTTCAATGCGGGTTCCAGACCAAGGTCGTCCAGGATCGGTGGCCGCAGCAATCGCGACAGGTTGCGGGTGTCAGCGAGCGCCGTGGCGCACAACGCCAGCGCCGTGTCGAGCCTGTCCCGCAGGCCCGACTGTTCCGGCGTGAGCTCGCTGCCGATCTGGCCGAGCCGATGCTTGAGCGCCGTCAGGTTCTGGCCGAGGCCATCGTGCAGTTCGCGCGCGAGACGTCGGCGCTCGTCCTCCTGCACACGCCACACCGCGCGCCCCAGACGACGGAATTCACGCTCGTTTGCTTCGAGCCGCTGCAGCAGGCGCTGATATTGCTCGCGGAGGTTGGAAGGGTCGGGGTCGATCCGCGTTTGCCCTGATGTCATAACCGCGCCTGCTTGCGTGCGTAGGGAGCGAGCTTTGCGTCCAGCATCGTCCTGAGTGCGTCAGGCAACCCGGCACGCAGCGCGGAGAGCGCGGCGTCCGCCTTGTCCTGGGCCATGCGCGCACCCGCGATGTCTCCCGCGGAGAGCAGGGCTTCGGCGCCCAGCCGATGCAGGACATCAGCGTGTTGCTGGTCGCCCGCACGCAGCAGCAACGAAGCTTCCCGGTAGGTGGCGATTGCGAGCGGCGTGTCCTTGCCCGCGATGGCGCGTTCCAACACGAATTGCAGCCAGTCCAGGCGCAAGCCGACGTTGCCGAGGGCTGCGATGGCGTGGTCGAGATCCGGTTCGAGGTGTTGCCGCTGGCGTGCGTCCAGCAACTCGATCTGCAACTGCAGTTGGCGCACGCCGGACGCCTTGGCGAGTTGCGTGGCCTGCCGCAGCGCGGCGTGCGCCTGCAAGCTGCTGCCGCGCTGGATGGCGAGATCGGCCGACAACTTCTGCGCGATTGCACGTTGTTCGCTCGAAGCCTCGGCCAGCACCGGCTCCAATGTAGCCAGCAGCTTCTGCGCCTGCTCATCCGCACCGGCGAAGACCAGGGCTTCCGCGTGCAGCAGACCGGCGTCGCTTTCGCCGCGTTTGTCTTCGCGCTGATGGAACGACGCTTCGGCCTTGCCGGCCTGTTCGATCGCGGCCGCGATATGGCCTTGCTGCAACTCCAGGTCGGCGAGATTGCGACGGCTGACGGCTGCTTCCTCCGGCATCTGCTGTCGTTCCGCGCTCTGCAGCGATTGCGTCAGGCGCATGCGCGCCTGGCTCCAGCGTCCGCGCGCGATATCGAGCAAGCCCAGGTTCTGCTCGGTGCGGATGCGGCCCGTCTCCGAACTGATGGCGGCATATGCACTTGCCGCCTGCTGCCAGTAGACCTGGGCGTCATCGTAGGCGCCGAGCTGGAAATGGGCGAAACCGATATCGTTGAGTGCCTGCGCGCTGCCGTGCTGGTCCCCGACCTGCTGCCACGTCTGCAACGCCCGCCGGAACGCATCCAGCGCGGCGGGATAGTCGCCGCGCTCCTCGGCGAGCAGACCCACTTCGTTCTCGACAGCGGCCAGTCCCTCGCGGTCGCCGAGTCGGGTATGCAGCGCGCGCGCCCGTTCGAGCATCTTCGCTGCTTCGTCGAATTTCCCGGTCAGGGTCAGGATGTTGCCGAGGTTGCGCAGGCTGGTGGCTTCGCCGCGCTGGTTGCCGATGGCCGTGCGCAGCGTGATCGCCTGGCGGTATTGCTCCGCGGCATCGGCGGTCTGGCCGAGACGGGCATAGCCGATGCCCAGCGCATTGACGGTTTCCGCCTGGCCATAGAGATCGCGGCTGCGCTTGAACTGCACAAGCGCGCGCACGAGGTAATCATCGACCGCGTGTTGCGCGTCGCCGCTGAGGATTGAGAACTTGCCCAGCTCGAACCAGATGCGCGGATCGTTGCCGTCGCGCTGCGACAGTTTTTGCAGCGCGACGACGACGGCGGCGAAATCGCCGCCAGCACCGCGCGCGCGCGCCAGGTTGAGCTCGGCGTCGGTATCGTCGGGCGTCGCTGCCAACAGCGCGCGCCATTGCTCCACCGCCACCGGTGGATCGCCCTCGATCAGGGCGCGCTGCGCGGCAAGACGGCGATGCAGCGGTTGGGTCGGAGAAGCCGCGGCGCGCTGGCCTTGCTCGACCGCTGCTGCTGCGATGTCCTGCTCGCCGATCATCAGCGCGGTTTCGGTTTGTGCCAGCCACGCCGCGACATAGCCGGGCGAGGCGGTCGTTGCGGCAGTGAACTGCTGCAGCGATTCGGCTAGCTGGCTGCGTTGGCGCGCCAGTAGCCCGCCGCCGTAGCTATCGAGTGCGACGATCGATTCCGGTAGCGCAAGATCAATCGTCTTGCCCTGCAGCCCGAGTGCGACTGCAGTGTCCGGCTGCGCGGCCCAAACACGCAACGCCGCGACCGGATCAGCGGCGGATGGACCGTCGATCATCTGCGTCGGTTGCCCCGCGACCTGCAGTTGCGCACGGATGTGCCAGCGCCCATTGGCATCGATCAGGGTGGGTTGCAGCACGCGCGCGGCGGCGGCGGCGCGGCGCAGCGCATCGACATCGATGCGCGCATTGCCATCGGGGTCGAGCTGGCGCAACGCCTGCGAGGTGCGTTCGCCATCGACGACGGCGTAGCCGGGAATCGCCGCCAGTGCATCGCGCAGGTGTGCGGAGAGACCGGCGACGCGCGTCGCCGGCGCGTCGGCCGGCGCGATCGGCAGCACCAGCAAGCGATTCAGCGGCGGCGAAGCGACGAGCACCGGCACGTGATCGCGCGATTGCCACCAGACCACGGCGCCCGCCGCAAGCATCAGCGCGGCCGCGGTTCCCAGCCATGCGATCCGGTGCGGACGGACATAGTCGCTGTAAAGCCGGCGCGGAACCTCGCGCCGATCGATTGCGGTGATGACCTCCACGGCTGTCTGGAAACGGTGTGACGGCTGCGAACGCAGCAGCCGAGCGACCAGTCGCGCGACCCACGTCGGCACCTCGGCGCGTTGGCGGGTCACAGGGACCGGCGTCTGCAGCATGCGCTGCGCCAGCACTTCGGCAACGGTGCCGCCGGCGAACGGCAACTGCCCGGTCAGCATCTCGTACAGGATCAGGCCAAGGGAATACAGGTCACTGCGGCCGTCGGCGGTTTCGCCTCGCGCCTGTTCCGGGGACAGATAGTCCGGCGTGCCGACCACCGAGCCGGTCCGCGTCTGTCCGCTGGTGGCGAGCGAGCGGGCGACGCCGAAATCGCTGATGTAGGCATTGCCCTGCGCGTCGAGCAGGATATTGGCGGGCTTGAGGTCGCGATGCACCACGCCTTTGGCATGCGCCGCGACGAGGCCTTCGGCGATCTGTCGCGCGATCTGCAGCGCGGCCTCGATGTCGAGCGGACCATCGCGGTCGATACGATGGTCGAGCGATTCGCCATCGACGTAATCCATGCTGATCAGCCAGCGGCCTTCGTGGCGGGCGAGGTCGTGGATGCGCACCACGTGCGGGTTGGATACTTGCCGCGCCAGCAGCAATTCCTGGCGGAAACGCTCGAAGGCATCGGCACGGTGCGCCAGTTCCGGCCGCAGCAACTTCAGGGCGACCGGCACGCCCAGGTCGAGGTCGGTGGCGCGATAGACGACCCCCATGCCGCCAATGCCGAGGATCGACTCGATCCGGAAGCGCCCGGCCAGCAGCGTGCCGGGGGGGTAGTCAGCTTGCGCGTACAGCCCGGTCGCGGTGGCGTCGCTGCCCGGGTCGCTGCCGCTCATCGCATGTCACCCGGCGGCAGATCAGCAGTGGGCAGGTCATCGGCCGGCATGTCACCGACATGGGCGGCGACGATGTCGTTCCACTCCGGCAGGGCAGCATCGGAGCTGTCGAATCCCGAGCTGTCAAATGCCGTGCTGTCGAGTCGTTTGCTGGCACGGCGCGCGGCGATCCACAACGCCCCGCGTTCGGCGAACGCTTCCAGCAATTCGAGGTCAAGCGTCGTGATCGGCGCACCCGGGGGCACGCGGTCGGCATAGATCGCACCGAGGGTGGATTCACCATCGAGCAGCGGCAGGCAGACCAGCGCACTCAGCCCGGCGGCGACGACCGACGCACGCGAGGCCAGCCAGGCCTCCTGGCCTATGTCATTGGCAACGACGCTGCGGCGTTGTTCGAGCGCGCGTCGCACCGCGCCGACGCTGCCGGAGAATTCGCGCGTCGCCAGGCGGGCAGGATCGAGCGCGAGGTTGGCACGCACGCTGTAACCATCGCCACCGTTGTCGAGCAGCACGAAACCGCGCTCGCACTGGGCCAGTTCCAGCACGCCGCGCAAGCTGGCGTCGAGGAGGTCGTCGAGCCGCTGCAATCCATCGATGCGGGCGGTATGCGCGGTGGCCGCGGCGCGGCGCGCGCGCCGACCGGAATCGTCGGCCGCAACCTCGGCGGCGCTGAGCGGGGCGAATTCGCAGAACACGTCGCCGAACCGCAGCCAGCAGGCATGCTCAAGCCTGGCTTGGGCAATCGGCGTGCCGTCGACGAACGTGCCGTTCTTGCTGCCGAGGTCGCGCAGTTGCCAGGCGCCGTCGTGCTCGTGCAGTTCGGCGTGCGCACGCGAGATGGATGCGTGATCGAGCCGGAGCCCGCTGTCGTCGCCACGACCAATCCGCAACGCGACGCCCGATCCGATCGACCGGGTCAGGGCAGCGTTGTCAGGTCGGTAGGCAGTCAGTCGCGCCTGCAGCATCGGGCCATCTTAGCGCGTGGCCCGGTGCCTATTGCGCGCGCTTAGCGCGCGATCCGAAAGAGATGCCTGTGCGCGTTTACTGGCCGTAATCGCTCAGGTAAGCCACGCTGAATTTCAGCGTGGCGGCGCCGGCGAGCAGTTCGCCGGCCTCATTGTCGGTATCACGGGTGGCGCGCCACAGATCGGTCAGTCCGTTGCCGGCACGCGCCGCCGCGCGAGCGCGGAAGGCATCAAGCGCGCCGATGGCAGTGGTGTAGTCGCCGCGGCCGACCGCAGCTTCCACCGTGTCCAGTTGCGCGTTGAAGGCAGGCTGTTCGGTCGCAGGCAATGCCGCCACGCGCGCACGCAACCACGCGAGCTTGGTGGCGATGACGCTGCCGGTTTCGCGAAGGTCGGTAAGCACCAGGAATTGCGAGAAGCCGCCGGTCGTGCCGCGCGCGCGCACGCTGCCGGGCGCGATTTCATCGGTGATGTCACGGAAGCTCCCGCCCAGCGGCGCCTTCAGCAACCGGTAGGGACTGCCGATGGCGTAGCTCAATGCATGGGTATGGACTTCGACCCGCACCGTACGACGGAAGCTGAGGCCGCCGGTGGCGGGTGGTTCGATGGTGATCAACAGCGGGAACGACGAATCGGGCCGGGTCAGCCTGAGGTCGGGCAGGCGAGCGAGCAGCGCAGGATCGGAAATATCCACCAGACTTGCGCCGACTCCCAGACTGGAGGCGTTGAGCCCGCTGGCGTCGTCAAAGGTGAGGGTCAGTTCGGCGAGCGGGTTGGCCGGATTACCGACTTGGACTGTCGCAATGTTGCCAGCGACGGCCACCGAAACCGGTAGGGACTGCGCCGCGGCGGCTCCGGCTCCCGCCAGCATGGCGGCGGCCACGAGCAACTTTGAAACGATGGCGTATTTCACGCTTGACCCCCGGCCTGTGGCGAGATGGCTGCGCGCGCTTCGGTCGACGAAGCAGGCGATGACTTCCGAAGCGTAGCGCTCCAGTCGGTGAAAAGTATGTAGGGGGTTTCCCCCACCCCGGGTAAATCCGGGGTGGGGGCTGGTCACGTTGGGCCATCGTCACGCTCTGGGGGGTTTCCCCTCCCGTCACTGGTGGCTCTTCCGGATGGGTTGGGGAGGAGGGCAGACGAATACTCCCCTCAAGCCCGCATTGCGGGATCCCCCAGTGGAGAGATCACATGTCGTTGTCCCGCCTGTCCCTCGCGCAACGCAGAACCTTTCGTATTTCCGCCATTGCTGCCGGGCTGATGGCCAGCGGCCTGGCCTTGGCCGATGCCCACCTCGATCCGCAACTGTTGTCGAAAATGGACGCCGCCGGCTCCGGCGAACTGCAAGTGGTCATCAGCTACAAGCAGTCAGGCCCGGTCACGGCGACCGAGATCGCCGCGCTGAAAGCGCTGGGCATCAGCAAGGGCATCACCATGCGCTCCCTGCCGATCGCCGGGGCCATGGCAACGCCCGCCGAGATTCGCGCGCTGGCCCAGCACGGTGATGTCGCCTCGATCTACTGGAACGCGCCGTTGCAGTACTTCGACCAGGAGGCCAATGGCCTGTCCGGCGCATCGCGCACGGTCGAAAACGCCGGCGACTACGGCCGCGTGATTCCATTCAGTGGCAAGGGCGTCACCGTCGAGGTCAACGACTCCGGCATCGATGCCACCCACCTGGACCTGCAGCTCGGCAACCATGTGGTGCAGAACACCCAGGCCGTCACCAACCTGGCCTCGGTCGACTCGATGCTGCCGATCACCTACATCGAAGGCATGCCGAACACCGACACCGGCTCGGGCCATGGCACCCATTGCGCCGGCATCATCGGCGGCACCGGGGCGCGCTCCAATGGCCAGTACCGCGGCGTCGCGCCGGGTGCCGACCTGGTCGGCTACGGCTCGGGCGGCGTGTTGTTGATCCTGGATGCTGTCGGCGGCCTCGATTACGCCGCCACCAACCAGTTCAGCTATCGCAGTCCGATCCGCGTCACCAGCAATTCCTGGGGCAGCTCGGGCACGTTCGATCCGACCAATCCCGTCAACATTTCGACATACGAGCTGTACAAGCGCGGCATCGTCAGCGTGTTTGCTGCCGGCAACAACGGCCCGGGTGAAGACACCCACAACCCGTATGCCGAGGCGCCTTGGGTGATCTCGGTCGGCGCCAGCGAGAAGGATGCGGTGTTGACCAGCTTCTCCTCGCGCGGCAAGCGCGGCGAGAGCGGCACGTTCACCATGGCCGATGGCAAGAGCTGGACCTACTTCAACGAGCCGACGATCGTCGCCCCGGGCGTGGACATCATCTCGACCCGCGACCCGCTCGGCGCGTTGCCGCCGCTGGCAGCGCAGCATGACGCCCAAACACTGGCGCCGGCCTACCTGCCGTTCTATACCCACATGAGTGGCACCTCGATGGCGACGCCGCACGTCGCTGGCATCGTCGCGCTGATCCTGGAGGCCAACCCGAACCTTTCCCCGGCACAGGTCAAGGACATCATCCAGCGCACCGCGACCAACATGACCGGTCGCATCTTCTGGGAAGCCGGCGCCGGTCATATCAATGTGTATGAAGCCGTAGCCGCAGCAGCGGGGCTGCGCAATGATTTCGGTGCCACCGTCAATTCGCTGCGCACGTTCAACAGCAATGCCGTGCTGCTTGGCGGCGTGCCACCGGTGCCGTTCTCGATCGACTTTTCCCCGGTCGGCACGGTTCCAGACCAGAGCTTCACCGTCGGCAGTGATATCGCCTGGGTCGCGGCCCGCGCCCAGGTCGATGCCAACACGGTTGCCATCGTGCTGACCGACCCGGATGGCATAAAGCACGGCTCATCGATCGCGGAGCCGGTCATCGGCGACACCATCACCACTGGAGCACCCGGCAAGGCCGGTGTGTGGAAGATCACCGTGCGCGGCATCGGGTCCGTGGGGGGCACAGCGCTCGATCCGGCCAAGGTCACCAATGGCTACGCTGCGCCCGGCACGATCACCGGAGAGGTCACATTCCTGCGTAGCGGTGGCTACACCGGCCTGAATGACGTGGCCAGCCACCCGGCGCGTCAGGCGATCGAGTTCGCCGTCGCCAACCGGCTGGTCGATGGCTATTCCGACAAGCAGTTCCGTCCGGACCAGTACCTCAAGCGCAGCGAAATGGCCCAGTACCTGGTCATGGGCGCGAGCGTTCGCCAGCACCTTCCCTTCAACCAGAAGCCCAGCTTCACCGATCTTGCCACCAGCGATCCGGCGTATCCGTTCGCGGAATCGGCCATCGCGCGTGGTGCCCCGTTGCGTGACCTGACGCAGAACCAGACCGGCGTCATGGGCTTGTTGAATGGCGCGTTCCAGCCCAACGCGAACGTCACCCGCGTCAGCCTGGCGTTTTCGCTGGTGCAGAGCCTGGCCTTGCAGGCGCAGGCAGTAGCGTTCAATGGTTCGCTTACGGTGTTCTACGACGGCAAGCGCATTCCGATCGATGACGTGGCGACGATTCCGGCGGTGCTGCGTGGCTACGTGCAACTCGCGCTCGACCAGGGCGTAATCAATGCGCGCTTCACTGTCACCCAAGGGCCGAACGACCTGCAGCCGACGTTGCACGCCTTCTTCGATCCCGACAAGCTGGTGACACGCTCGGCCTATGCCGTGGCGGCGGGACGTTTCCTGGCTGATTACCAGAGTGCGGAAGACGGCAAGTAAGGTCAGTGGAACTGGAGAAAAGAGAACGGCCCGGGAAACCGGGCCTTTTTTTTGTGTCAGGGTGCGTAGGTCAGCTAGCGTAGGTCAGTGCGCTGGGTTCAACAGCGGGTAGGGATTGATTGCCGTGCCCTTCCACCATTGTTTCTCTGGCCCCAGCACGAAGATGGCGAAGTGCAGGTGCGGTGCATCCGGACTGGCATCGCCGGTGCTGCCGACATAGCCGATCAGATCGCCGCGCTTGAGCAACTTGCCTTCCGCCAGACCGGGGGCATAGCGATCCAGATGCGCGTAGTAGTAGGCGTAGATCGCGGTCGGATCGAACTCGTAGATCGTCAACCCACCCGGCACGCTCGTGAACAGTTTCACCACCTTGCCGTCGGACGCTGCCAGCACTGGCGTACCGCGACTGGCCATGATGTCCAGGGCCTCGTGGCGTCGGGTGCCTCCGCCGCGCGCATCGCTGAACGTATCGGTCAATTGGCTGACCACGATCCCTGCGACCGGAATCAGCAACGTGCCCGCCGCGGGAGGTGGAACTGGAGGTGCGATCGCTGGCGTCGCAGTGGCGATCGGGGTCGGCGCGGGTACGGGCGGCAGCGCTGCGTTTTCCACCGCGGGTGAGGCCATCGGCTGCGCTGCCGGCGTGGCGGTCGGTGCCGCAGGCGCGGACGCTGCGGCAGGAATTGCAGCCGGGGCGCGACAATCGCGCGCTACCAGGAAATACACCGCATTCGCGCCAATCAGCAGGCCCGCGAGGAACAACAGCAAGCTTTTCATGCGCAAACCGCCTCCCGGTCCGGCTTTCCAGTGCAAGTCGTCATTCCTGCAGCACCGCTGGCATGCCCGGCGACACCGCCTGCGACAGCGACATCGCGTCCCAGTTGGTCAGGCGGATGCAACCGTGCGACGCGGTCTTGCTGATCCTGGATGGCTCGGGCGTACCGTGGATGCCGTAGTGATCCTTCGACAGGTCGACCCAGACCACGCCGACCGGGTTGTTGGGGCCGGCCGGGATCGTGGCCTTCGCATGCGCCGGGTTTGCATCCCAGAACAGTGCCGGGTTGTAGTGGAAGGTCGGGTTTTTTGCGACGCCCTTGATCTTCCAGTCGCCGATCGGAAGCGGGTCGTGTTCGCTGCCCATCGTTGCCGGAAATTGAGCGTAGATCTTGCCGGCCGCATCCACCAGGCTCACGGTCGCGTCGGACTTGTCGACCACCACCTTGGCCGCCTTCGGCAATGCCGGAGTGTCGATCACGTTGGGGACGATGATCTGATCGCCGGCTGCGAATGCCTTGCCCGGATTGAGCTTCTTCAGAAGCCCCGGACTGAGGTGGAATTTCTCGCCAAGTGCTTCCTCCACGGAGGTGTAGCCAAGCGCGGTGA
Source organism: Lysobacter sp. (assembly GCA_031359875.1). Taxonomy (GTDB): domain Bacteria; phylum Pseudomonadota; class Gammaproteobacteria; order Xanthomonadales; family Xanthomonadaceae; genus Cognatiluteimonas. The sequence continues at coordinate 4,332 of JANMAO010000175.1, read as the reverse complement.
GTTTTGATTTTTCCATCATGTCCGACGGAATCGGCTCGAACGGGCCGGCGACATCGGCATCCAGCAGCGTGTAGCTGATCAGCGCCGGTTGCGTATCGCGATCAAGCGCGTCCCACGTCGGCGCATCAAGCGCGCCGCTGACCGTCAGCCCGTTGCTGCCCTGGAAGCCTGAAATCGCGCGACGGCTGTTGGAACCCGACGCGCCATCGATTTCGCCGGGCGAGAAATGGGCACGATCGAGCAGGATCTGCGCGCGCAACATCGCATCCTTGGCATTCGCGGGCTTGGCTGTGTTGACGGCGTCCGCACGCGTTGGCGCTGCGGTCGCGGCGGGCTGCTGTGCCGATGCGACGAATGCCGTCGGCAAGAGCACTGCCGTCAGCGCGAGCGTCAAAGCCTGGGGATAACGACGGGGATGCGTCATGTCTGGCCTTCCGTATTCAAGGAAGGAGGATGCTGCGTGGCGCTAGTTGGACAGCGCGTGAAAGCTTGCGACCGGTTCAGCTGCCGCTGGGGTTGGATCGCAATCGAGAAAGCGCGAATGGGCAAGCCAGTTGCGATCCGGGTAATAGGCAAACAGCAACTGCCCCTGCTTGAGCGTATCGATCACTTCGCGCGCCACTTGCGGCCGCAACGCCGGACACCCATAGCTGCGTCCGATCCGGCCTTCCTTCAGCGCCAGCAGTGGATCGACGTACCACGCTCCATGCATCACCAGCAGTCGTTCCCGCGCATGATCGTTGACGCCGGGCTCAAGCCCATCCATGCGCAGCGAGTAGCCATTGTCGCCTTCGTAGGTTTCCGCAGTGCTGAACAACCCGAGGCTGGATTGCAGGCTGCCTTCGTCGTTGGAGAAGTGCTGCGCGAAGTTCTCACCGCTGCCTTTGCCATGCGCGACATATTCGTCGAACAGCAGCCGCGGCTGGCGCATGTCGAACACCCATAAGCGCTGCTCGGTCGAAGGGCGCGAATAGTCGATCACGGCAAGCCGGGAGTCTGCGGTCGCAACGCCGCGATGGATCGCACAGGTACGTGCCTTGAGTGCCAGATCCAGCACCGTTGGGTCGGCCATGGGCGCCGCCACCGAGAGCTGCGCGAGCAATTGCGGGCGTAGATCGCTGGCGCCAGTCGCGGGTGCGGTCTTGAAAGCAGGAGCCGCATCCGGACGCGGTGCGTCAGCGGCGCATCCCGACAGCAGCGAGGCGAAGGCAAGGATTCGAACAACACGCATGTCCACAGGTTAGCGTAGACATCGACGTAACATGCTGAACCCGCGAGGGAGCGATGTGCCACGAGTGCCGTTCTTTACGGAAATCGCGGCGCTACTCGCTGAGCGAATGCTCAATTCCAGAAGACCGAGACGCCGAAACCAGCCTGTAAATCCGGACTGCGCGACGTCAGGCCGTGCAGTGCGTAGAGGTCGAGCTGCACGCGTTCGTGCAGCAGCCAGGTCAACCCGCCACCAGCGACGGTGCTGGATCCATCACCCCCTGATGTGTGGCCGGCTTCCACATAGGCCCCTACGTCTTTCCCGAGCGGAAAGCTGAAGTTTGGTGACACTGTCCAGGTGTTCCTGCCGCCGCTGCGACTGGCATTGCCATACAGCGCCACGGCGCGGCCAGAACCGAGATCGCGACTGACGGTCGCCCCCAGCGAGTAGGCGGGCCGGCCGTTGGTGAATGCCGAGGCGCCAGTGTCCAGGATGACGCCGCCGAGCAGCGCCATCGACACGGCCTTCGATGCCAGCGTGGGAGCCCACTTCACAGCAATCCTGGTATCGCCGCCGCCTTCGTTGCGCGTTGCGAACCCGTTACTGCGGACGTCAAGGCGATTCCAGACAGAGCCGCCGAACTGGATCTCCAGGTTCGACGCCAACCCGATCCGCAGTGTCGTGTCGGCGCTATACAGCGTAGTGCGCATGCCCTCGGCGGTGTCGCGCTGGACATCCGGCAATCCTTGTTCCCAATCGAACGTGCCGGCCGGCAGCGTGGATGTTGCGAACGCGATACCAGGACGATCGAACTCGGGGGGCTCGGCCATGGCACCCACTGGAAGCAGTGCAAGGATCGTCAGCAGTAGTGAGCTCCATGCAAGCCTGGGTCGGATCATGACCGGTCCAAAATCACGCTTACCACGCTGGTCATGCCGCCTTTGACGTTGCGCCAAGAGCACAGACCCGGTCGCACGTCGCCTTCGATCTGGTCGCCGATCGAACACCCTCCGCTATGAATATCGGCTTCGACAATGCGCGCCGGAAGTTGGACGGTGACGCGTCCGCGCGAGTTGATCTGCTTGATCGTGCCTCTCTCCAAGCCTGGTCCGCGGTTCATCGCTTGAGGGTGCTCGCGTGGTGCGTGAATGGCGGGTGTGCAAAGGTCGCATGGAGCGTGAAGTCCCAACGCGTCTTGTTCTGAGAGAATCGCCGCAGTTTTCCACCGAGTCCATGCCATGCCCCACTGGGTGATCGTCCTGTTGATCGTTGCCTGGCCGGTCTACATGGTCGTGCTCAGCGTCTGGATCGTGATGCAGCGGAGCGAGCCTGCCGCCACTCTCGCCTGGCTGATGGCGCTGGCATTTCTCCCCTACATTGGTTTTCTGATCTATTACATTCTCGGACCTCAACGCATCCAGCGTTACGGTCGTCGGCGCGAAGCCGCGCACAAGGCGATCGGTGCCCGCGGCGAACGCAAAGCCGGCGACGATGCGCACGCCCTGGATCGCATGGCGCAGGCCATGACCGGGTTTCCGCCGACCACCGCCAGCCGGGTCGATCTGATGATCGACGGCAGCGCGACCTACGACGCGTTGGTGATCGCGATCGAATCAGCGCAGCGCCATGTCCATGTCGAGTACTACATCTACGCAGGCGATCGTACCGGAACGCGCATTCGCGACGCCCTGATCGAGCGTGCCAAGGCGGGTGTCAAGGTGCGGATGCTGCTCGACGGCGTCGGTTCGAAGCTCGCGCGCAAGTTTGTCCTGCCGTTGCACGAAGCGGGTGTGGAGCTGGCGTTCTTCCATCCGGTGCGATGGTGGATGACGCCATTCTCGCGCCCAAAGCTCAACATGCGCAGTCATCGCAAGATCGTCATATGCGATGGCAAGATTGGTTTTACCGGCGGCATCAACGTCACCGACGACGAGAACGAGAGCCTGAATCCCAAGGCGTTCCACGATCTGCACTTGCGGGTCGAAGGCGACGCGGTGCGCTGGTTGCAGGTGGCCTGGCTCGAGGATTGGCACTATGCGACGGAGAAGACAATCTCCGATGACGGGCTCTTCGCCGAGCCAGCGCCAGGGCCGATCAGCGCGCAGGTCATCCCTGCCGGACCCGACAACGACTGGGAACCGATCCACCGCATGCAGGTGGAGGCAATCCACCGCGCGGAGGAGCGGGTCTGGCTGGCGACGCCGTATTTTGTCCCCAGTCGCGCGGCGCTGTTCGCGCTTGAAGGCGCCGCGATGCGCGGGCTTGATGTCCGGGTCATGGTCCCAAAGCGCAGCGACTCCCGACTGGTCACGGCGGCAGCGCGCTCCTACTTCGACAAACTGCTCAAGGCCGGCGTGCGCGTGTATGAATTCGGCCCACGCATGCTGCACAGCAAGGTGCTGCTGGTCGACGATGCGCTCGCCATGGTGGGGACGTCCAATTTCGATACCCGCAGCTTCTCGCTCAACTTCGAGATCGTGATGCTGTTCTGCGACCAGGGGGTCGCCAAAGCACTCGAGGCCAGCCTGGTGGCGGATATGGCGTTGGCCGGTGAAGTCACAGACGAATCGCGCAAACCGCCCTTCCTGTCACGTCTTTCGGAGGCCACCGCCCGGTTGTTCTCGCCCATGCTTTGATTCCGCGGACGAGGCGGACCTGCATTGCCTGCGCGCAACTTTCGGTGCGCTCGCGCTTTCGTTTCAATCAAGGCAGGCAGAGCCGACGTGGCTGATGCATGTACGAGAGCTTACTGGAGTCGGCTGCATACGCCCGGTTTTGACGCTGCCGCGACGCCACATGCCTACACTTCGCGCGTCACTACTGAGGAATCACCATGCAAAAAAAGCACATGTATTTCGAGGCCTTGATCTTGTCCAGCCTGTTCCTTGCCACGGGCGCGCAGGCAGCGGTCCATTGCCATAACGAAACGGTGTATCGCTATCGAGAAGTCAAGGATCCGCACCGCATCACCGGTACCGCCATCGGCGCGGTGGCCGGCGGCCTGATTGGCCATCAGATTGGTGGCGGCAAAGGAAAAGACCTGGCCACGGTCGGCGGTGCAGTCGCCGGCGGCATTGCCGGTCATAAAATCCAGCGCCATCGCCAGCAACAGCGCTACCGGA
>JANMAO010000156.1:0-4158 GCA_031359875.1 Lysobacter sp. | reverse complement strand
TGAAGCCGGTCGTGGCCTTGACCTTCTCCATCTCGCCGCGGATGCGCGCGACTTCTTTCAGGCCGATGGCGTGGATCTGCGCCGCGGTCAGGTCGGTGGTCGTGTAATAGCGCGCGAGAAAGTCGTAATAGGCCTTGCCGTTTGGCAGGTCGGCGGCGGCGATCGAGTTGCGGGCCTTGGGCAGGTACTCATTGTTGAAATAGGTCGCGAGCTGGCGATAGGCCGGCACGATCCGCTCGCGGATGATGCGCTGCGCCTGCGCTTGCAACGCCGGGCGATCAGCGGCGGGAATGGCGTCGTCGAACTTCAGGAACGGACGGTAGTACGGGCTTTTGGTCGGGTCGTCGACGACCTGCGCCGCGATCTGCGCCGGCACACGCTGCATCAGCACCTTCGGCGGCACGTTGCCGGCCTTGACGCCTTCGCGCATCAGCGCGATCGACTGTTCGACCAGCGTCGGCACCGCGTCCATGCGTTTGAGCCAATCCTGGTAGTCCTTGGTACTGGCGAACGGCAGCACTTCGGCGAGGCCGTCGGCAGTCTGCACGCCGCCCTGGTGGCTGACCGGCTGCAGGTATTCGTGGAATTTCTGCCGCTCGACGTTGCGCTGCAACTCCCAATCGAAGGTGTCGTAGTTGAGCTGGTCGGCCGGCGAAAGCGCTTTGCGATCGATCGCGTGCAGTTTTGCGAGCGCGGCGCGATCTTCGCCCTCGCGCTTCGTGATCGCCGCGAGGTTGTTGTCGCTCCAGCGATCGTTGAAGCGCTTGTCGCCGTTGGCGCTGGCGCGCTCGGGCGATTCGACCAGGCCGCGTTCCCATTCGTCGGCAAATAGTTTGCTCAACGCCTGTTTGTTCAGAGCCGACTGGTTCAGCGCCTTGGCGGTATCGGTGGATTGGGCGTGAACCGGCGCAACCGAAAGCGTCGCGGCGGTGGCAACCACAAACATGAAGGTACGAAACATCGGCGCATCTCCCCGGATGGACACGGGAGTCTAGCGCTGCAACATCAGGACGCACCGTGCCGAAGGTTGGTAGGGCGGGTCTTGACCCGCCGGCTCCCACGCTGACTGAAATGGCGGGTCAAGACCCGTCCTACTGTCAGGCTGCTCGCTCTGCGTCCGTCGTGAAGCTCTCGCCGCAGCCGCACTCGCCGGCGACATTGGGATTGCGGAACACGAACTGCTCGCCCAGGCCGCTCTTGAGGAAATCGATCTCGGTGCCATCGACCAGCGCCAGGCTGTCGGCATCGACACGGATCAGGACGCCATCCTGTTCGAACACCGTATCGCCCTCGCGCGCGTCGCGCGCCAGGTCGACCGCATAACCCCATCCGGAGCAACCGGTACGCTTGACGCCGAATCGCAGGCCTATGGCGGCAGGTGTCTCGGCGAGATAGCCACGGACGCGTTCGAGTGCAGCAGGAGCAAGGATGATCGACATGGGCGAAGTATAGCGGTTGCTGGAAAGGGGGCCGCTGGCAAGCGGAGTTCGCGGCGCGCGGCGGCGCGTTGCGAAAAATAGCCAGCGAGTGTCCCGCGGCGCGGTAAACTGCGGCGTTCATGAAATAAGCACCAGACGGCAGGGATTCAAGGCATGACAACGGTCAGCGTCGAACACGCACTCGCCGGCAAGCTGCCGGTCGGTGGCGAAGTCACGGTCCGCGGCTGGGTGCGGACCCGGCGCGACTCCAAGGCCGGGCTGTCGTTCGTCAATGTCAGCGACGGCTCGTGCTTTGCGCCGATCCAGGTGGTCGCACCGGCCACGCTGCCCAACTACGAATCCGAAGTGAAGCGCCTGACCGCGGGCTGCGCGGTGATCGCCACCGGCACGCTGACGCCCTCCCAGGGCCAGGGCCAGAGTTTCGAGATCCAGGCGCAGCACATCCAGGTCGTAGGCTGGGTCGAGGACCCGGAAACCTATCCAATCCAGCCCAAGGCGCATTCGCTGGAATTCCTGCGCGAGGTCGCGCACCTGCGCCCGCGCACCAACCTGTTCGGTGCCGTGACCCGTATCCGCGACTGCCTGGCCAAGGCCGTGCATCGCTTTTTCCACGAGCAGGGCTATTACTGGATCACCACGCCGATCATCACCACCTCCGACGCCGAAGGAGCGGGTCAGATGTTTCGTGTATCGACGCTGGACCTCGCCAACCTGCCACGCGGCAAGGATGGCCAAGTCGATTTCTCGCGTGACTTCTTCGGCAAGGAAACCTTCCTCACTGTTTCCGGCCAGCTTAACGTCGAGGCCTACTGTCTCGCTCTGAGCAAGGTCTACACCTTCGGCCCGACGTTCCGCGCCGAGAACAGCAATACCACGCGGCACCTGGCCGAGTTCTGGATGATCGAGCCGGAAGTCGCATTCGCCGATCTTGCCGAGAATGCACAGCTGGCCGAGGATTTCCTCAAGTACCTGTTCCGCGCGGTGTTGCATGAGCGTGGCGACGACCTCGCCTTCATCGCCGAACGCGTGCAGAAGGATGCGATCACGCGGCTGGAAGCGTTCGTCAATGCACCATTCGAGCGCATTGAATACACCGACGCGATCGCTTTGCTGCAGAAGTCCGGTCAGAAGTTTGATTTCCCGGTCGAATGGGGTCTGGATTTGCAGACCGAGCATGAGCGCTGGTTGACCGAGCAGCATGTTGGTCGCCCGGTGGTGGTGCTGAACTATCCCGAGCACATCAAGGCGTTCTACATGCGCCTGAACGATGACGGCAAGACCGTCGCGGCGATGGACGTGCTGGCGCCAGGCATCGGCGAGATCATCGGCGGTAGCCAGCGCGAGGAGCGCCTCGACGTGCTCGATTCGCGCATGGCGCAGTTCGGGCTCGACATGGAACATTACGGCTGGTATCGCGATTTCCGCCGCTACGGCACGGTGCCGCACGCCGGCTTCGGCCTGGGTTTCGAGCGTCTGGTGGTTTACGTCTGTGGCTTGACCAACATCCGCGATGCATTGCCCTACCCGCGTGCGCCGGGACAGGCGGAGTTCTGATCGATGAGTGCGGATGTCGTCCTGTTCTTCGCGCTGTTGTTTGTCGCCATCGCGATCGCCGGCGCAACCGCCTTCGTGATCTTCTGGCCCCTGACGCTGGTGCATGTACGTGATCGCCACCCGGCCATCGCCGCCAGGCTGGGCGCGGGTGCGTTCCTCAAACCGGACGCACTGGCATGGCTGCTGCGCGGCGGCTATCGCGAGGTGACGGATCCGTCGCTGAGCGGACTGGCGACGCCGGCGCGGATTTCGCTGCTGGTGATTTTCCTGGGGCTTGGGCTCGCGGGTTTGTTGTGGTTGGGCTCACTTCTGGTCACCACATGAACAGCTCGACTGCATATCTCCCGGCGCGCTGCGGCGCGATGGAATTTTTCCGCAGGGCGCCTTTCCGCGCGGCGCGACTGCTCCCGGTCGTAGTCGGGTGAACGACGAATGGTGGCTGGCGACGCTTGGCCGCACCATCGTGTGGGCACGGTTGCGGGTGCGCGATGCCGGCACCGCCGAGGTCTTCGACAGCGATGGCAACACGCTCGCATATGACAGTGAGGACACCGCACGCGCCGCGCTGATGGATGCGGAGTTCGTCTCGTTCAACGGACTCGACGCCGAGGATGCATACGAACGCGGCTTCGAACTGGGCGAGGTGCAACCCCCGCAGGCGGACAACGACGACGCATTGCGCGCGCGCATGTTCCAGTCACTCGGCGAGCGCAGCTGAGGCGCCGGCATGTACCTGCCACACGCTTACGCCGAGTCCGATCTGGCTGCGCTCGACGATTTGATTGCCCGCGACAACTTCATCACCCTGATCACCGTGCGCGACGGCGCCCCGGTGACCAGCCATTTGCCGGTGTTGTACCGACGCGACGGTGACGAGGTCGAACTGCGCGGACACTGGGCGAGACCCAATCCGCAGAGCCGCCATGCTGGGCGCGCGCTAGCGATCGTTCATGGCCCACACGCATACGTTTCACCGTCGTGGTACCCCGACAAGGAAGCAGCCGCCCGGGTACCGACCTGGAACTACGCGCTGGCGAACCTCCACGGCGAGCTGAGCACTTTCGACGATGAGGCCTCGCTCGCCGCCATCGTCGACGACCTCAGTCACCAGCATGAAGCGCGTGTGGGCAGTGCCTGGCGCTACGAATACGAACGCGAGGATCTG
>JANMAO010000079.1:0-1772 GCA_031359875.1 Lysobacter sp. | reverse complement strand
GACGATGGCGACGGGGCATTCGCCGCACGCTTATGGTTCCTGTTGCGCACGCTCGGCCACGAGAAAGTCGCGGTACTCGACGGCGGTTGGGCACGCTGGACGGCGCTCGGACTGCCGGTCGACTCCCGCGTGCCGGCGCCGATGCAGGCGCAATACGGCGCTGAATTCGACCGCGATCGATTGCTGGACGCGGACCAGGTGCAGGCGCGGCTGGATGCCGGCGACCTGTTGGTCGATGCGCGCGCCGCCGATCGCTTCCGCGGCGACAACGAGCATATCGACCGGGTCGGCGGGCACGTGCCCGGCGCGCGCAATCGACCATACGCCGACAACATGGTCGACAAACGCTTCAAGACGCCCGTGCAACTGGCCGCGGAGTTCCGGGATCTGCTCGGAACGCATCCTGGGGAGCAGGTCATCGTGATGTGCGGCAGCGGCGTGACCGCCTGCCATCATCTGCTGGCGATGGAGCGCGCCGGCATCAAGGGCGCGAAGTTGTATACGGGCTCGTGGAGTGGCTGGATCAGCGAGCCATCGCGTGCGATCGCGACTGGCGATGCGGAGCTGGCGCGGGCAAGCTCGTAGTAGATCGCAATGCGGCAGTGGCCGTTCTGGCGTTCGCCGCGTCGAGGTTATTTGCCCAGCCGCGCCACCAATGCCTGCAATCCCGCCTGCGTATCCGGCGAGAACCAGCCGTCGATGAAGCGGTCCAGCTGGATACGCTCCGGCTGCAGCGCCGCGACCAGCTCGGCACGCGCCATCGCGCGGGTCTGCAGCATCGGTTGCCGCGGCAACGGCAACAGTTCTTCCAGCCAGATGCGTGCACGCGTGGTCACGTGTTCGATCTCGGCCAGCTCGTCGACCAGGCCGATGGCCAGCGCGCGTTCGCCGTCGACCAGTTCGCCGGACACCAGCAACCGTTCCGCGCGATGTGCGCCAACCACGCGTCGTAGCAATTGCTGGATGCCTTCCGGCGCAGCCAGCCCGACCTGGGTCTCGTTGAGGCCGATCCGGAAGGGGCCGTGCGCCATCACCCGGTAGTCGCAGCACAGCGCCAGCACGCAGCCCCCCGCTGGGGCGTGGCCGGCTATGGCGGCGACCACCGGCACCGGTGATCGTGCCAATGCCCGCGCAGCTTCGAAGAACCCTTCCCACGCCGCAGTGAGCGCCTGCCGATCATCGCCCAGCGTGAGCAGGTACGGCACATCGAGTCCTGCGGAGAACACCTTCGGCCCGCCCGAGAGCACGATGCCTCGGGCACCGGTATAGATCGCGTCTGCGATGGCCTCCGTCAGGTCGCGACACAGCGCTGGATTCAGAGCATTGACCGGCGCGCGCGCCAGTCGCAGTTCGTGAATCGGACCGTTTGCGATGTACTGGACCAGACTGCTCATGGGTGACCTCGGATGACTGCAGGAAGAGGGCGGGTGCGCGGCAAACTGGAATCATCTCGGCTCCGCACGAGGCTGACAAACCGTGATCCCGACAAAGCCATGATCCCGGCAAAACGCGTCGGTATCATAGTGCGATGAAAACGAATCAAGCGCTCGACCGGGGCCTCAAGTCTTGCCTCGCCCTGCTGCTGTGCGTCCTATCGGGCAGCGCTTGCGCCCGCGGGTGTGCGCCGCAACTGCGCGACGGCTGGATCCGCATGCTGCCCGGCGACATGCCGATGATGGCGGGCTTCGGTCGCATCGAAAACCGCTGCCCGACGTCCGTCACCATTGTCGAAACCAGCAGCGCCGCGTTCACGGATACCTCGCTGCATGAAA